>NZ_JAMYOG010000006.1:0-372648 GCF_040319725.1 Mesorhizobium sp. M0894
AGACGTCAAATCCCCCGCAAACAAGCGAACAACCGCCGCAACCCCGCCGCCGCAAGCTTTTGCTCATGACTGCGCAACAGGTCCCTTGTGGGAGAAGGGGCGCCCGCAACGCTGGCGCTCTCTCCTCACGACGATCCGAAGCACGGGTTGAGACCCGCAGCTCAACCTCTTAAGGGTGGGGCAGCAGAAATCTCGAACGGAATGGTCTCTCATGCCGACAGTCGCCCCGCTCGATCTCGAAGGCCACTGCCTCGCCGCCGTGTTCCTTGGCGACGTGCCGCATTTCGCGCTGGCCGACGGCACAATCCATCGGCTCGACCATGGGCACAAGACGGTGCAGGCCAATGACGGGCTGCTCGCCGCCTTTCACGATGGCGCAAACGACCGGCTGATCACCGGCGGTGAGGACGGCAAGATCTTTGCCGTGACCGCAGGCGGCAATACTGCGGAATTGGCGACCGCAGGCAAAAAATGGATCACCAGCGTGGCCGCCGGGCCGCAAGGCGCTGTTGCCTATGCTTCGGGCAAAATTGCCTATGTGCGTTTTGCTGACGGCAAGACCAGGGAATTCTCGCATCCGCGCTCGGTCGAGGGGCTGGCCTTCTCGCCCAAGGGCATGCGCTTCGGCGTTGCCCGCTACAATGGCGCGACGCTGCATTTCCCGGCCGCCGACGGCAAGCCGGTCGAGCTCGAATGGGCCGGCGCCCACACCGGCATCACGTTTTCGCCGGACGGCGGCTTCGTCGTCACCACAATGCAGGAAAACGCGCTGCATGGCTGGAAACTCGCCGACGGCAAGCACATGCGGATGTCCGGCTATCCCGGCAAGGTCAAAAGCCTGTCGTGGAGCGCCAAGGGCAAATGGCTGGCGAGTTCCGGCGCGCCGGCGGCGATCGTCTGGCCGTTTTCGGGCAAGGATGGGCCGATGGGCAAGGCGCCGCTGGAACTCGGCACGCGCGGCAGTGCGATGGTCACCTCCGTCGCCTGCCATCCGAGCCAAGATGTAGTGGCGGTAGGGTATGATGACGGCATGGTGATGGCGGTGCGCTTCGCCGACGCCAGGGAAGTGCTGCTGCGCCGGCCAGGCAAGGGCGCCATCACATCGATGATGTGGGACAAGGAAGAGCGCCGCGTCGCGTTCGGCAGCGCCGCCGGCGATTGCGGCGTCATCGACATTTCCGCCTAGCCCGTTAGTCGGCTCCGCAAGATACTTTGCCGGTCAATTCAGCCGGCTTGCCATCCTTTTCGGCATCGTCCGTTACATCATAGATTGAGAGCAAATAGCGGCCGTCATAGACGCCTTCGTCGCTGGCCTTGGTCAGGATCGCCAGTTCGACATAGTCGTAGGCGTTTTCGACCTGCCGTTCGCGATAGACGAGCAGCCGCAATTCCTTGTTGTCGAGCCAATATTGCGTGAGGTTCTGATCCTCGAACACAGTCTTGCGCAGACTGTCGCCGACTGGCCTGCCCAGAATTTCGAGCTCGCCGCGAAAATTGAAGGTCGGCCCGCCCATGCCTCTGGTGACCCCGGCATCGACCTCAAATTTGACGGCTGCATCCTCGGCGGAACACCAGATGCCGCCGGATACCAAAGCCGCACCAACCGACGACAGCAGCGTTGCCGCGCAGATGATCGCCCGCACCATCGTGTCCCCTCCAGCCGAAGTGCCATTGGCGCCCGAAGGCGGCTCGCGGTCAAGCGCCTGTTCCATTCAAATGACCGCTGACCCAACACAGGGCAGCCGCCCGCCAATTGCGGTGGCGGATGCCGATTGTCTAAAGTGCGGCGGAGAGGGCCGCCATGAACGTCATCGACCATTCAAAGACCTCCATCGGCGGCATCGGCCCGGCCCGGATTGCCGAGTTGCGCGAGACCGAGGCAGAAGCCTTCCGCCAGGCGCGGCCGAAATCGATGGCGAAAATCGGCAATGGCCTGCCCGGCTTCTTCGGCGGCGTGCCGATGCACTGGATGAACGACTGGCCGACGCCGTTCCCGATCCTCGTTGATAAGGCCAAAGGCACCACCATCAGAGATATCGACGGCAACCGGCTCGACGATTTCTGCCTCGGCGACACCGGCTCGATGTTCGGTCATTCGCCGCCGCCGGTCGCCCGCGCCATCCGCCGGCAGGCCGGACGCGGTCTGACCTACATGCTGCCTGCCGAGGACGCGCTCGCCATCGGCCCGCTGCTGCAACAGCGCTTCGGTCTGCCGTTGTGGCAGATCGCGACGACGGCAACCGACGCCAACCGCTTCGCGCTGCGGGTTGCCCGTGCCGTTACCGGCCGGGAGAAGATCCTGGTCTTCAACGGCTGCTATCATGGCTCGGTCGACGAGACGATGGTCCGGCTGGTCGACGGCAAAGCGGTGAACCGACCGGGACTGGCCGGCGAATTCCGCGACCTGACGCGGGCAACTGATATCGTCGAGTTCAACGATCTGCCGGCGCTTGAGGCCGCACTTCAGGGCAACGATGTCGCCTGCGTCATCGCCGAGCCGGTGCTGACCAATTCCTGCATGGTGCTGCCCGAAGCCGGCTTTCATGACGGCCTGCGGCGTCTCACCCGTGCGACCGGCACGCTGCTTCTAATCGACGAGACGCATACGATCTCGACCGGTCCCGGCGGCTATACAAGCAAATACGGGCTGGAGCCGGACCTGTTCGTGCTCGGCAAGCCGATTGCCGGCGGCATACCGGCGAGTGTGTGGGGCATGAGCGAAGGCGTTGCGGCGCGCTATGCCGCTTATATCAGCCGGAAAGAGCCCGGCTATTCCGGCATGGGGACAACGCTGTCGGCCAATCCGCTGCAATTCGCGGCGATGCGTGCCACGCTCGAAGACGTCATGACCGACGAGAACTACAGCCATATGGACCATCTGGCGCGGCGGCTCGACGCCGGGCTGACTGCCGTTATCGATCGCTATCGCCTGCCCTGGCATGTTGCTCGGGTCGGCGCCCGCGTCGAGTTCATCTGCGCGCCAGGCCCGCTGAGGAATGGCGGCGAAGCCGAGAGGGCGCATGCGCCGGAGCTCGAAGCGGCGATGCATGTCGCGCTGGTCAATCGCGGCGTGCTGATCGCACCGTTCCACAATATGATGCTGATCTCGCCGGCAACTCGCGCCGCCCAGGTGAACCGGCTGATCACCGCCTTCGGCGCGGTTGCGGCAAAGCTTACGGCATGAGACAAGCTGGCAGCATGAAACAAGCGCCCAAGCAAAGTTTGAACCTGGTCACGGCATCCCCTTCGGGCTCGACGCCCGCCGAGGCGCAGGCCTTTCTCGACGCCCATCCGGAGATCGAAGCGTTCGACATCGTGCTGACCGACGCCAATGGCGTGGGGCGCGGCAAGATCGTGCGCCGACATGAGTTGATGAGCATCTTCGAGGGCGGCCGGCACATGCCGATCTCGATCCTCGGCCTCGACATCACCGGCGAGGATGTTCACGAGACCGGGCTGATCTGGACGACCGGCGACGGCGACCTGCGGGCGTGGCCGATCCCCGGCACGCTGGTGCCGCTGTTCGGCACCCAGCCGCCGCGCGGCCAGGTGTTGATGGCGATGTACCATCTCGATGGCCAGCCGATGTCGTCCGACCCGCGGCTGGCGCTCGCCCGCCAGGTAGATATCCTCGCGGCCAAGGGCCTGCATCCGGCCGGCGCCTTCGAGCTCGAGTTCTTCCTGCTCGCCAATGAGCGCGATGCCGAAGGCAAGGTGCAGCCGGCGCATGCGGTGCTCGACGGCCGCCGCTCGGCCAAGACAGAGGTCTATTCCGTCGACCATCTGCACGGCATGGAGCCGCTGTTTTCCGACATCTATGCCGCGGCCAAGGTGCAAGGCATCCCGGCCGAGACGGTCATCTCGGAATATGCGCCCGGCCAGTACGAACTGACGCTCAATTACCGCAAGGACGTGATGCGGGCGGCCGACGATCTCGTCATGCTCAAGCGGCTGGTGCGGGCGCAGGCACGCCGTCATGGTGTCACCGCTTGCTTCATGGCCAAGCCGATCGAGAAGTATGCCGGCTCTGGCATGCATTTTCATGTCTCGCTGCTGGATGATGCCGGCAAGAACGTCTTTGCCGAAGCCGGCGGCGAAAGCTGGTCGCTGCCGCTGCTGCGCGGTCTCGGCGGACTGATCCAGACGATGGCGGAATCGATGCTGGTGTTCGCGCCGCACGCCAATTCATGGCGGCGCTTCGTATCGCAATCCTATGCGCCGGTGGCGCCGACCTGGGGCGTCAACAACCGTTCGGTGGCGCTGCGTGTGCCAGCCGGCGATGCCAAGAACCGCCGCATCGAGCACCGGCCATCGGGCGTCGACGCCAACCCTTATCTAGTCGCGGCAACGGTGCTGGCCGGCATCACTAGGGGTCTCGACGAAGGTCTTGACCCCGGCCCTGAAACCACCGGCAATGGCTACGAATCCGCCGTCACGCGCACGACGATGCCGGTCGACTGGCGTGCCGCGATCGAGGCGGCAAGGGCGTCGACCTTCCTCAAGGGCGCATTGGGCGAAGACCTGCACCGGACATTCGTGGCGATCAAGCAGTCGGAATATCTGCGCGTGGCGCGCACGGTCAGCGAACTGGATTATCACCTCTATCTGCACGAGGTTTAGGGCTTCACATCGTCGGCCATCTGCCGGTGAAGGCCCATGCGGAATAATTTCAGCGGAACCTTCGGCGGGCTTTGCTCATTGCGTGTCTGATTGCAGGAGCGAACAAGGCCGCCTTAGTCATGATCGCCAGGATGCAGACAACCCCGACGCCGCACCATGCCAAGGTGCAGTCGAGAGGCTTGCCTGCAAGCAAGTCCCCGGACACGACAGAAATCGACGCCAGGACGATTCCTGAACTGCGCGAAACGGCCAAGATCTGCCGCCGCTGTCCGCTATGGCGCGATGCCACGCAGACCGTGTTCGGTGAGGGTCCTGATAAAGCCAAGGTGATCTTCGTCGGCGAACAGCCGGGCGACCAGGAGGACCTGGCGGGCAAGCCTTTCGTCGGTCCGGCCGGGAAGGTGTTCGACGCGATCCTGGATGATGCCGGCGTCGATCGGCTGAAAGTCTACGTCACCAACGCGGTTAAGCATTTCAAGTTCGAGCCGCGCGGCAAGCGGCGCATCCACTCCAAGCCGAATGCCGGCGAGGTGCAGGCTTGCCGCTGGTGGCTGGACAAAGAGATCGATCTGATCAAGCCCAACCTGGCGGTGGCACTCGGCGCCACTGCAGCGCAGGCGCTGCTCGGCAAGGTGGTGCCGATCATGAAGATGCGCGGGGCGGTAGTGGAGCGCGACGATGGCTTGCGTGTCTTCGTCACCATCCACCCGTCCTTCATTCTGCGCATTCGCGAGCCGGCGGACAAGCGGGCCGAACGCGAGCGGTTCCTGCAGGATATGAGAGCGGTGAAAAGGCTGATGGCGGCCTGAGCTATTTGATCAATATCGCCCGGAGATCGTTGATGTTTGTGCCGGTCGGACCGGGTACGAAAAGGTCATCTACGGCATTGAATGCCGTCCAGGCGTTGTTGCCGGCAAGCATGGCCTTGGCATCGACGCCCGCCGCGCGCATCCGCGAAACTGTCGAGCCGTCGGCGAAGGCGCCGGCATTGTCTTCCGAACCGTCAATGCCGTCGGTGTCGGCGGCCAGTGCGTGCACGCCCGCCATGCCGGTGATGCCGATGGCGAAGGCGAGCAGGAATTCCGAGTTACGGCCGCCTTTGCCTTTCGCGCGCAGGGTCACCGTCGTCTCGCCGCCCGACAGGATCAGCACCGGCTTTGCAAATGGCCGGCTGCGCGTCGCCACCTCGCGCGCGATTGCGGCGTGGATGCCACCGACCTCGCGTGCCTCGCCCTCGATGGAATCGGAGAGAATGACGGCCTGAATACCTCGGCGCTTCGCTTCGGCCGCTGCTGCTTCCAGCGAGACGCCGGCCGAAGCGATCAGATGCACCTCGTTGCGGATAAAACGCGGATCGTCCGGACGTGGCGCATCGGCCGCCGGCGACTTGATATGCGCCATGACCGAAGCCGGCAGCTTCATGCCATAGGCAGCGATCGACGCCAGTGCGTCCTCACGGCTGCCTATGTCCGGCACGGTCGGACCAGAAGCGACCAGAGCCGGATTGTCGCCCGGAATGTCTGATACCACCAGCGAGACCACCTTGGCCGGATATGCGGCGGCCGCCAGCCTGCCGCCCTTGATGGTGGAAAGGTGCTTACGGATCGTGTTCATCGCGGTGATCGGCGCACCGGAGGCGAGCAGCGCCTCGTTGACGGCGATCTCATCGGCCAGCGTCAGACCTTCGGCGGGTGACGGCAGCAGCGCCGAGCCGCCGCCGGAAATGAGCGCCACGACAAGGTCGTCCGCAGTCAGTCCCTGGACTTTTTCGAGCAGCCGCCGCGAAGCTTCCAGCCCGGCGGCATCCGGCACCGGATGCGCCGCCTCGATGATCTCGATGCGCCGGCAGACCGCGCCATAGCCGTAGCGGGTGACGACCAGCCCTTCGATCGGCCCGTCCCACGCTTCCTCGAAAGCAGCCGCCATCTGCGCCGAGCCTTTTCCTGCACCGATGACGATCGTGCGGCCCTTCGGCCTTGCCGGCAAATGATTCTTGATCGTCCTCTGGGGATCGGCGGCGGCAACGGCGGCGTTGAAGATGGATATAAGGAAGGATTTCGGGTCGAGAATGGTCATACTGAGCTGCCACCGACGTTCTGCGAACTTCTGCGGCGTCTGCGCTGCCCCTCACCCTTACCCTCTCCCCGTCTAGAGACGGGGAGAGGGGGTCGCCACCCATCTATCAACTGGACACGCCAGCGTTGGAGCGCTTCCCTTCTCCCCGTCGCTACACGGGGAGAAGGTGCCGGCAGGCGGATGAGGGGCGGCGCCAACGTCACGATGTTGCTTCCGGCGGCAGGACCAACTCCTGGCTATCGACGCCCAAGTAGCTACACAGCGCATCGACGACCACGCCATGGTCCTCACGCTCCGGCAGGCCCGAGACGGCGATCACGCCGATGACACCGGCGCCCTTGACAGTGATGGGAAAGCCGCCGCCGGCCAGCACGTAGTCGACAATGTCCAGCCCCTCGCCAGGCTTGAAGCTGCGGTCGGGGCGCTGCTGCTCTAGCACCATGCGGTAGGTGCTTTTCAGGAATCGCCGCACGACGTTGATCTTGCGCCGCGCCCAGTCCGGATTGGAAGCGTTCGAGCCGGGCATTGCCGCATAGAACAGCGGCCGATCGAAGGTTCTGATATCGATGATGATCGGCAGGTTCTCGGTCAAAGCCCGGTCGCGGATCGCCGAGCCGATCTCGAAAGCGACAGCCTCGTCGAAGGCGGAGAAAACAAGCGCGGCTTCCCGTTTCTTGATCAGAGCGATGTCGTCCGCAACGGCCATGTCGTTCCCCTGTCAATCTCGCCGCACGCTTTGGCCGATGGCTGCCGTTCGGTCAAGCCGGGACGCCGGGACCAGCTAGGTCGCCATGTCCGCCTTAGCTGCCCGACCGGCGACATAGACCTCGTGCACGGCGCGGTCGTCGCCGAGCGTCTGCAGCAGAAACAATTCCTCGGCGAGCGTGTCCGCCGTCTCCACCCGCAGCCGCATCGCCGGCGTGGCGCGGGCGTCGAGCACGACGATATCGGCGTCGCTGCCTTCCTCCAGAGTGCCGATCTTTTCCACAAGCGACAGCGCCTCAGCATTGCCGCGGGTCAGTTGCCAGAATGACTGAAACGGATTGAGCTTCTCGCCATTCAGCGCGATCACCTTGTAGCCCTCGTCCATGGTGCGCAGCATCGAATAGTTGGTGCCACCGCCGACATCGGTGGCGGCGGCGATGCGGAGCGGCTTCTCGCGGCGGCGATAGCGCTGATAATCGAACAGGCCCGAGCCGAGAAACAGGTTGGAGGTCGGGCAGAACACCGCCACCGAGCCGCTATCGGAAAGCGCATCCGCCTCGCGTTCCGACAGATGGATGCAATGGCCGAACAGGCTTCTGCGCCCGAGCAGCCCGTAATGCTCATAAACATCGGTATAGTCGCGCGCCTGCGGATGAAGCTGCTGCGTGAAGGCGATCTCGGCGTGGTTTTCCGACAGATGCGTCTGCATATGCAATTGCGGATATTCGCGGCAGAGCGCGCCCGCCGTTTCCAATTGCTCGGGTGACGAGGTGATGGCGAAGCGCGGGGTGATGGCATAGTGCTGGCGCCCCTTGCCGTGCCACTCCTCGATCAGCGCCTTGCTGTCGTCATAACCCGATTGCGGCGTGTCGAGCACGCCGTCCGGCGCGTTGCGGTCCATCATCACCTTGCCGGCGATGTTGAGCATGTTGCGGTCATGCGACTCGGCAAAGAACGCCTCGGCCGATTCCTTGTGTACCGAGCAATAGGCGGCGACAGTCGTCGTGCCATGACGCAATACTTCATCCAGGAACAGCCTGGCGATACGGCGGCCATGCTGAGCGTTCCCGAATTTTGTCTCTTCCGGAAAAGTGTAGGTGTTCAGCCAGTCGAGCAGCTCGGCGCCGAAGGAAGCGATGACCTGCATCTGCGGAAAATGCGCGTGCGCATCGATGAACCCGGGCAGCAGCAGATGCGGCCGATGGTCGACCTTTCTTGTTCCCTCGCCCGCCTTTTTCTCGACCTCGGCATAGGCGCCGGCGGCAATGATCCTACCATCGCGGAGCAGCAGGCCGCCATCTTGCTCGTAGCGCCAGGCGGAATGGTCGTCGACGGTTTCGGGCCAGCGCAAAAACGACAGCGTGCGGCCGCGCAGGAGCGTGCTGGTCATTTCCTTGCGCCTTCGAACCATGCCACCAGCAGCGCCCGTTCCTTGTCGGTGATCTGGGTGATGTTGGCGGGCGGCATGGCGTGGCTGCGGCCGGCCTGCAGGTAGATCTCGCCGGCGTGCTCGGCGATGCCGGCATCGGTGTCGAGCATCACGCCCTTCGGCGCGTGGTAGATGCCCTCGTAGGACGGCTCCGCGGCGTGGCACATCGAACAGCGGCCAAGCACCGTATCGCGCACGGCAGGGAAATGCGCCGAGGCAACGTAGACCTGGGCCGCCGCCGACGCCTTCGCCTCGCCGGTCAGCAACTTCGGCACCGTCGACAGCCAGATGATGACCAAGAACAGCACGGCCGCCGCCAGCCAGGTCCAGGTCGGATTGCCTTTGCGGGCATGCCTGGTGTTGAAATAGTGCCGGATCAGCACGCCGATGATGAACACCAGCGAGGCGATGACCCAGTTGAACTCTGTCCCGAACGCCAGCGGATAATGGTTCGACAGCATCAGGAACAAAACGGGCAGCGTCAGGTAGTTGTTGTGCAGCGAGCGCTGCTTGGCGATCTTGCCGTATTTCGGATCGGGCTTACGGCCGGCGATCAGGTCGGCGACGACGATCTTCTGGTTGGGGATGATGACCATGAAGACGTTGGCCGACATGATCGTCGCGGTGATGGCGCCAAGATGCAGGAACGCGGCGCGGCCGGTGAACAGGTGGGTCAGTCCCCAGGCCATGAATACCAGCACCCCATACAGCACCAGCATCAGGCCGGTGTCGCTGTTGCCGAGCGGCGAACGGCACAGGAGATCGTAGACCACCCAGCCGACGCCGATCGTCGCCAGCGACAGCAAGATGCCTGTAGGCACCGACATGGCAAGCACATTCGGATCGATCAGGAACAGGTCCGCCCCGGCATAATAGACCACGCACAGCATCGCGAAGCCTGACAGCCAGGTGGCGTAGGATTCCCACTTGAACCAGGTCAGGTGCTCGGGCATTTCGGCCGGTGCCACCAGATATTTCTGCACGTGGTAGAAGCCGCCGCCATGCACCTGCCATTCCTCGCCGAAAGCGCCTGCAGGCATGCCCGGGCGTTGGCGCAGGCCGAGGTCGAGCGCGACGAAATAAAAGGACGAGCCGATCCAGGCGATGCCGGTGACGACGTGCAGCCAGCGCACGGCGAAACTCAGCCAATCCCAGAATATCGCGAAATCCATCATGAAAAATCGTCCCTGCCGATCGACTGACTTTACGGACTGGAGCGCAAACGGAAAGGGCTGAGGTGCACGATGACTTTCAAAAAAAATTGGAAAATACTAGGCTGATCATACGCAGCCACATGAGAGCCCCGAAAGCCGCATGGCCTATCTCGATAACATCGCCGTTTTTGTTCGCGTCGTCGAACTCGGCAATTTGTCGGCGGCTGGGCGCGACATGCGCATTTCGCCGGCGGTCGCTTCCAACCGGATCAAGGAGCTCGAGAAGCATCTCGGTGTCAGGCTGTTCAACCGCACGACGCGGCAGTTGATGCCGACCGAGCACGGCACGGTGTTCTATTCCGGCGCCAAGCAGGTGCTCGAGGCGGTCACCGAGGCCGAAGCTGCGGTCAGCGCGTTATCCGGCCAGCCGCGCGGCACCATAAAGGTGACAGCGCCGCTCGGCCTCGGGCGGAGACTGGTGGCATCCGGCATCCCGGATTTCCACGACAGATACCCAGATATCGAGGTGCGGCTCCGGCTTTCCGACCACAATGTCGATATCATGAAGGAAGGCATCGACGTTGCGTTCCGGCTGGGCATCATCGAGGATTCCAGCCTCAGGATGCGCGGCATCATGGACTGCGAGCGAGTGCTGGTGGCGGCTCCGCAATATCTGGAGGCGCGCGGCGAGCCGAGCGAGCCGAGCGAGTTGATCGGCAAGAAGCACGATTGCCTGATGCTGCGCTATTCCGGCGCGCGCGAATATGTCTGGACCCTGCAGACGCGGAACGGGCCGCAAAAGTTCGAAGTGCACGGCCCCTACGATACCGATGACGGCGACGTGCTGACCGGCTGGGCGCTGTCCGGCCGCGGCATCATCAACAAGCCGCGCTTCGAGGTCGAGCCGTTTATCCGCGACCAGCGGCTGAAGGTGATCCTGAGCAAAACGCCGCCGACGCCGGTGCAATTCGCCGCCGTCTACCCGCATAAGAAGCTGCAGGATCCGAAGGTGCGGCTGCTGCTCGACTTCATGGCCGAGCGCTGCCAGCGGCTGATCAGGGATATTCTGGCCGGCAAATGATCGCCGGCTGGCCGGTTGCTTTCCGTCCAGCCGGCGAAGATATTTCTTATGGAATCTCACTCACCAGGGAAGACCGATGGCCAGCGGCGCCACAATGCATCTAGCCGTTTCACTAGCTCCGGAAACTGCTCCCTCCTCTCCGTCCGACGTCGTTCCGGATTTCAGTCTGCTGACGCGGTCCGTGCAAAAAGCCGAAGCGGCCGGCCTGGATATGGTGTTGCTCGCCGATTCCGCGCCGGTTGCAGGCGGACCGAACCGGCAAATGCGCTTCGAAGCAACGACCTTGCTGGCAGCGCTGGCGACGGTGACAAGCAGGATCGGTCTCATCGCCGCGGCGTCAATGGTCGCCCACCAGCCCTATAATCTCGCGCGCCGTTTCGCTTCGCTCGACATTATCAGCCATGGCCGCGCCGGCTGGAACGCCAGCATGATGCCCGACCCGCGCGAGGCGGCCAATTTCAGCCGACCGGAAGGGTTTTCCGGCGACGCATTCCGCCTGCGCGCCGAGGAATTCGTCGGCATCGTGCAAGGCTTGTGGAAAGGCTGGGACGCAGACGCGCTTCTGTTCGACAAAAGTGGCGGCCGCTTCTTCGATCCCGAGAAGATGCACCTTCTCGACCACAGGGGCGAATATTTTTCTGTGCGCGGGCCGCTCAACGTGGCGCGGTCGCCGCAGGACACGCCGGTGCTGGTCATGTCCGGCCTGTCCGAGCCCGACATGGATATCGCCGCCCGCACCGCCGATGTTGTCCTGCTAGACCAGCGATCGATCGACTGGGCTGACGATCTGAAGCGCCGTGCGCTTGCCTTCGGGCGCAGGCCGGAGGGGCTGAAGGTGCTGATGAATGTTGTCACGGATGGCGAGATGGCCGCCATGCCGGATTTGTTTGCGGATAGGCTCGAAGAGTGCTTTCGCTCGAAAGCCTGCGACGGTTTCAACATCGCCGTGCCGCTCACGTCGGCGCTCGACGATTTCATCGGTCTCGTGCTGCCGGAGCTTCGCCGCCGCGGCCTTGTCCGGTCCGGCTACAGCGCGGCGACACTGCGGGCCCATCTCGGGCTTGCAGGGGAGGATCGGCAATGAGCGCCGGTCGAGGCCAGATGAAGCTCGGCGCCTTCCTATGGGCGACAGGCCACCACATCGCCGCCTGGCGCCATCCGCAGGCGCATGTCACGGCTGGCATCGACATCGATCATTACATCCAGCTGGCGCGGACGGCGGAAGCGGCGAAGTTCGACATGATCTTCTGCGAGGACGCCGCCGGTGTGCGCGAGGCCAATGTCGACATCGCCAGCCAAACGTCGCGCTCGATTGGCTTCGAGCCGATCAGCCTGCTTGCGGCGCTCGCGGTGCAGACGGAGCGCATCGGCCTCGTCTCCACGGCATCGACGAGTTACAACGAGCCTTACGGGCTGGCGCGGACCTTCCTGTCGCTCGACCATCTGAGCGGCGGGCGTGCCGGCTGGAACCTTGTCACTTCGGCCAGCCAGATCGAGGCCGCCAATTTCGGCTCGACCGGTCTGCGCCCGCATGCGGACCGTTACGGGCGGGCGCGCGAATTCGCTGCCGTGGTTGCCGGCCTTTGGCGAGGCCAGGGTGGACACGAAGGCAGAAGTTTTTCGGTGCGTGACCCGCTCGATCTGCCGCGCTCGCCACAAGGTGCACCGGTCATGGTGCAAGCGGGAGCGTCGGACGAGGGTCGTGACCTCGCCGCCCGGACCGCCGACGTGGTCTTTACGGCGGCGCAGACATTCGAGGAAGCGAAGGCCTTCTACGACGACCTCAAGGGACGGCTGGCTGCCTATAGGCGCAAGCCGGACGACCTCAAGATCATGCCTGGGGTGGCGCCGGTCGTCGCGGCAAGCGAAGCGGAAGCCCGGGCAAAACATGATGAACTGCAGGAGCTGATACCGGACGATGTCGGCGTTGCGCTGCTTTCCAGCTATCTCAGCATATCCGATCTCTCGCGCTATCCCATCGACGGACCGCTGCCGCAGCTGCCGGCCAGCGAAGGCATGCAGAGCCGGCAGGCGCTCGTCATCGAGCAATCGCGCCGCGACAACCTGTCCATTCGCCAGCTTGCCCGTCATTTCGCCGGCGCGCGCGGCCATTGGCGCGTCGTCGGAACTCCGGCCCAGATCGCCGACCAGCTCGCAGCACGCTTCGAGGGCGGCGCGGCAGACGGTTTCAACGTGATGCCATCCTATTTTCCCGGCGAACTCGATGCCTTTGCCACGCTTGTCGTGCCGGAGCTGCAGCGGCGCGGTCTGTTCCGTACGGATTATGACGGCAGCACGCTGCGCGACCATCTGGGCTTGAAAAGGCCGGCGTAAACGAAGAGCGGAACGAAAGTCGGAGATCGCCGTTTTGGGATGCTGTGCCGCGGCGATGAGGGCGTCTGCGCGCATGCTCGATTGACCTTCCACAAACTTCGCCCTCTTCAAACCACGCGGACGCAACCGCCACAGGAGCCGATCATGGATGCCATCGCCACCCGCAACGACCTGCAATCCAATGCCAAGAAAGAGTGTATCGATCTTCTCAACGCCCGCCTCGCCGACGCCATAGATCTGGCCTTGATCACCAAGCAGGCGCACTGGAACGTCAAGGGGCCGCAATTCATCGCCATCCATGAGATGCTCGACACGTTTCGCGAGGAGATCGACGGACATGTCGACACCATTGCCGAGCGCGCCGTACAGCTCGGCGGCACGGCGCTCGGCACATCGCAGGAGGTGTCGAAGGCGACTATGCTCGAGGCCTATCCGACCGACATCCACAAGACCCGAGATCATCTGGCGGCGCTGATCGACCGCTATGCCGCGACCGCCAAGCGGGCACGCGCGGCGATCGACGAAGCGGCGGGAGCGGGCGACGCCGACACCGCCGACATCTTCACCGCCTATTCACGCTCGCTCGACAAATTGCTGTGGTTCCTCGAGGCACACACGCAGGAACAGGAATAGAAGGAAACGTCAGCCCGCCATCGCCTTGCCACGACGTGCTTTGGACGGAGCTGCCGGTTCTATCGCGTGGGCGGCCAACGCCGTCATGATCTCGGCTGCGGCGAGTGCGGCGATCACTTGCGGGCGCTTGTCCTTGACGGCATCGCCGCCGATCGGCGAGACGAGGCGGTCAAATTCCGCCTCGCTTCCGTCCGCCGACTTAAGGAACCAGTTCCGAAACGTCGCCTTCTTGGTTCTGGAGCCTATCATGCCGACATAGGCGGCATCCCGGCGTTTCAGCGCCTCGGCGACGATCAGGAAATCCAGCGCGTGGTCATGGGTAAGGACGACGAAGGCGGATCCAGCCGGGGCTTCGCGCACCGTCGCCTCAGGCATCGGCGTCAAACAGGTTTCGACCGTGTCTGGCATGCCCTCCAGCGCTTCGGCTCGCGTCTCGGCAATGACGACATGCACCGGCAGCAAAGCCACCGCCGAGGCCAGCGCATGGCCGACATGGCCGCCGCCGAAGATGTAGACATGCGGCAGCTGCGCCTCCTCGGCTTCCGCCGCCGCGACCAACTTGGCCTCAAGCGCGGCGTCAACCAGCCGGATCAGCACCTCGACCCTGCCGCCGCAGCACTGCCCGATCTCCGGGCCGAGCGCGACGTCGAGCGTCGCGACAGCGTTGCGGCCAGCCCCCTTCTCCCCGTAACTATACGGGGAGAAGGGGCCGGCAGGCGGATGAGGGGCGGCGCCAGCCTCGACAGATTCGCCAGAACCTGAGGCCGATCGACCAAGCATCTGCCGCGCTTTGTCGATCGCCATATATTCGAGCTGGCCGCCGCCGATCGTGCCGAAAGTGGCCGATCCTGAGACGAGCATGAAGGCACCCCTCTCGCGCGGCGTCGAGCCTTTTGTCCCGGCCACCTCAACCAAGGCGACCCGGCAGGCACCGGCAAGAAAGGCTTTCAGGCTCTGCATTTTCGCGTTCATCATTCGCGTTCCCTGTTGGGAAATATAGAGTTTTTCGGCCTGAATTGCACGTTTTCCGGGATTCAAGTGCCGGTCCTGGCTTCTCGCTTCAGCCGTTCGATCGCCATCAGCACCCGTTCCGGCGTGGCAGGCGGGTCAAGGCGCGGGCAGATCTTGTGGCCAGCAACGCTCGCCACCGCATCCGACAGCGCATGCAGCACCGACATTGCGAGCGGAAAGGGCGGCTCGCCGACCGCCTTGGAGCGGTGCACCGTCGGCTCGCCTGCTTCCGCCCAGTCGGCCAACGTGATGTTGAAAATCTTCGGCCGGTCCGAAGCGAGCGGGATCTTGTAGGTCGACGGCGCATGGGTGCGCAGCCGCCCCTTGTCGTCCCACCACAGTTCCTCCGTGGTCAGCCAGCCCATGCCCTGGATGAAGCCGCCCTCGATCTGGCCGAGGTCGATGGCGCGGTTCAGCGAACGCCCGGTTTCGTGCAGAATATCGGTGCGCTCGACGACATATTCGCCGGTCAGCGTGTCGACCGAAACTTCCGAGCAAGCCGCGCCATAGGCGAAATAATAGAAGGGGCGACCCTCGCCCTTGTCGCGGTCCCAATGGATTTTCGGCGTCTTGTAAAAGCCAGCCGCCGAAAGCTGGATGCGCGCCATATAGGCCTGCCTGACGAGATCGGCGAAGGCGATCTCCTGGTTACCGATGCGCACCCGGTTTGGCAGGAACAGCACCTGGTCGCGCGGCACCTGGAATTTCTCGGCGGCGAAATTGGTCAGCCGGTCCTTGATCTGGCGGGCGGCGTTCTGCGCCGCCATGCCGTTGAGGTCGGAGCCGGAAGACGCGGCAGTGGCCGAGGTGTTCGGCACCTTGCCGGTCGTCGTCGCGGTGATCTTGACCTGATCGAGGTCGATCTGGAACTCTTCCGCCACAACCTGCGCCACCTTGACATAGAGGCCCTGCCCCATCTCGGTGCCGCCGTGGTTCAGGTGCACTGAACCATCGGTATAGACATGCACCAGCGCGCCGGCCTGGTTGTAATGGGTGGCGGTGAACGAGATGCCAAACTTGACCGGCGTCAGCGCCAGTCCCCGCTTGATGAAGCGGCTGTTGGCATTGAAAGCATCGATGGTGCGGCGGCGCCTTGCATAGTCGGAACTCGCCTCCAGCTCGGCGACGATGCGGTGGATGATGTTGTCCTCGACCGTCTGGTGGTAGGGCGTGATGTTGCGGTCGCTGGTGCCGTAGAAATTCTTCTTGCGGATTTCGAGCGGGTCCTTGCCGACGGCAAACGCGACTTCGTCGATGACGCGCTCGGCGCCGACCATGCCTTGCGGGCCGCCGAAGCCGCGAAAGGCGGTGTTCGATACCGTATTGGTGTAGAGCGGCGCCGATTGCGCGTGCACCGCCGGCCAGAAATAGGTGTTGTCGCAATGGAACAGCGCGCGGTCGGTGACCGGGCCGGAGAGGTCGGCCGAGAAGCCGCAGCGCGCCGCGAACATGAAATCTACGCCGAGAATATTGCCCTCATCGTCGAAGCCGACCTCGTAGTCGACGAGGAAATCGTGGCGTTTGCCGGTGGCGATCATGTCGTCGTCGCGGTCGGGCCGGATTTTCACGGCCCGATGATGTTTCTTCGCGGCGATAGCGGCCAATGCCGCAAACTGATTGCCTTGCGTTTCCTTGCCGCCGAAAGCGCCCCCCATCCGGCGGATTTCCACCGTCACCGCGTGGCTCGGAACACCGAGCGCATGGCTGACCATGTGCTGGATTTCGCTCGGGTGCTGGGTCGAGGAATAGATGGTGACGTCGTGGTCCTCGCCAGGGATGGCCAAGGCGATATGACCCTCGAGATAGAAATGCTCCTGGCCGCCGATGCGCATCTGCCCTTTCAGCCGGCGTGGCGCTGCCTTGATCGCAGCCGCTGCATCACCGCGCTTCAGGGTCAGCGGCGGCGTGACCAGCTTGTCTTTCCGGGGATCGAGCTCGCCAATATCGGCGACGAACGGCAATTCCTTGTATTCGACCTTGGCCAGCCTCGTCGCCCGGCGCGCCTGCTCGCGGGTTTCGGCGATGACGCAGAAGATCGGCTGGCCGAAGAATTGCACCTTGCCGTCGGCAAGCACCGGCTCGTCGTGGCGGCCGGTCGGCGAAATATCGTTTTCGCCGGGCACGTCGCTCGCCGTCAGCACGTCGATGACGCCGGGTGCGGCGCGGACCCCCGACAGGTCCATGCTGGTGACGGTGGCATGCGTCGCCGCCGAAAGCCCAAGACAGCCGTGCAGCGTGCCGGCCGGTTCCGGCATGTCGTCGATATAGACGGCCGTGCCACTGACATGCTTGTGCGCGGAATCATGGCGCTGATCGGTGGCGACGCCGCCGGCGATTTTTTGCGCCTTCAAGTTCGGAGTGGCGTGCTTGTTCATCATGCCGCCTCGTGCCGTGATACCTGGATCGGCGCCCGGGTGCCCATGGTTTCGGCAAAGAAGCGCAGCAGCAGGTTGCGCGCCGCCAGCGCCCGGTATTCGGCGCTTGCCCGCATGTCGGTCAGCGGCGTGAAATCGCCGGCGTACGCGGCCATCGCCGCCTCGACCGTCGCTTCCGTCCAGGGCTTGCCAAGCAATGCCTTTTCTACGCCAAAGGCGCGCTTCGGCGTTGCCGCCATGCCGCCATAGGCGATGCGTATCTCCGCCACCGTGCCGTCCGCGGCCAGCGTCAGGAAAAACGCGCCTAGCGCTGCGGTGATGTCTTCGTCGCGGCGCTTGGTGATCTTGTAGACGGCAAATTTCGTCTCGCTGCCCGGCAGCGGAACATGCACGGCCTCGACGAATTCGCCGGGCTGCCGGTCCTGTCGGCCATAGGCGATGAAAAAATCTTCGAGTGGGATCGTCCGCCGCTTGTGGCCGCGACGCAGCGTCATGCGGGCACCGAGTGCGATCAGCGGCGGCGGCGTGTCGCCAATCGGCGAACCGTTAGCGATATTGCCGCCGATGGTGCCCATGTTGCGTACCTGATCGCCGCCGATGCGATCGAACAGCGGGCCTAGCGCCGGGATGCATTTTGCCAGCGTCGAGAAGGCTTCGCTATAGGTGACACCGGCGCCGATCGAGATGACGCCCTTGTCCTCGGACATCCCGCACAGACCATCGAGATTGCCGATGAAAACCGCCGGCGAAATATCGCGCATGTGCTTGGTCACCCAAAGGCCGACATCGGTCGAACCGGCGACGATAGTGGCGCCCGGCTCCTCGACCAGCACGCTGGCGAGATCGTCGGCATTGGCCGGCACGATCAGCCGCTTGTTGCCGGAGCCGATCTCAATGCGCGAACCGTCCTTCATCGCGTCGAGCTTGGCCGTGACTGCCTTGCGCTCGGCCGCCAACGGATCCTTTGCCGCCTTGCCGTAGCTGGAGATGGCACGTGCGGCGCGCATGATCGCCTCGTAGCCGGTGCAGCGGCAGAGATTGCCTTGCAGTGCCTTTTCGATGGCGGCGTCCGACGGCTCCGGCGACCGCATCCACAGCGCATAAAGCGACATGACGAAACCCGGCGTGCAGAAGCCGCATTGCGAGCCGTGGAAATCGATCATCGCCTGCTGCACGGGGTGCAGTTTTCCTGCGTCGCCGCGCAGATGCTCGATGGTCACGACATGCGCGCCGTCTAGCGAGCCAAGGAAGCGGATACAGGCATTGACGCTTTCATAGACCAGTGTTCCACCGGAGAGCCTGCCGACCAGCACCGTGCAGGCGCCGCAGTCGCCCTCGGCGCAACCTTCCTTGGTGCCGCGCAGCGAGCGGTCGAGCCGCAGCCAGTCGAGCAGTGTCTGGTCGGGTGCAACCGTGCCGAGCGCGACGTCCTCGCCATTGAGGATGAACCGGATTTCGTTGCGTGTCTTGATCCCGGCCATCTCAGCTTCCCCGGTAGGTCGAATAGCCGTACGGCGACAGAAGCAGCGGCACATGATAGTGCATCGGCTCGGCCATACCGAAGCGGATGGGCACATGGTCGAGGAAGGCCGGTTCCGGCAGTTTTGTTCCCTGCCGGCGCAGATAATCGCCGGCCGCAAAGACCAATTCGTATTCGCCGGTACGGAACTCCGCGCCGGCAAGCAACGGAGCATCGCAACGGCCGTCATCATTGGTGACGACCGTTTTCAGATGCGTCCGGGCCTGGCCGTCAAGATGATAGAGCTCAATCGACAGACCGGCCGCCGGTTTGCCGGCCGCGGTGTCGAGGACATGGGTCGTCAGGCGCCCGCCTTCGGCTTTCGACGTTTCCGCCACTGGCTGCTCCATTCCCTGCACAGTCGAACACTATTCATGAATTGTGCGCCAATTAAAGGCGATGCATAAGTCCCGGTCGAGCGGAGCGCGACAAAAACACTTTCAAAAATTTCGGGGGAATGCGCAGGCACTCCTTTCGACTATCCTGATCACAATTTCCGGCAGGAGCGAGAATGCGTTACGAACGAGACATGCGCGGCTACGGAGCCAATCCGCCGGATCCGAAATGGCCCGGCGGGGCGCATGTCGCGGTCCAGTTCGTCGTCAATTACGAAGAGGGCGGCGAGAATTGCGTCCTGCACGGCGACAAGGCCTCGGAGGCTTTCCTGTCGGAGATCGTCGGCGCCGCGCCCTGGCCCGGCCAGCGCCACTGGAACATGGAATCGATCTACGAATACGGCGCCCGCGCCGGCTTCTGGCGATTGCTGCGCCTGTTCAGCGCGGCACAGGTGCCGGTCACCTGCTACGGCGTCGCCACGGCCCTGGCGCGCTCGCCCGACCAGGTCGCAGCGATGCAGGAGGCCGGCTGGGAGATCGCCTCGCACGGGCTGAAATGGATCGACTACCGCGACCACGCGCCAGAAGACGAGCGCCGCGACATGGAAGCGGCGATACGGCTGCATTATGAGGTGACCGGCGCGCGGCCGGCCGGCTGGTACACCGGCCGCACGTCGATCAACACGGTGCGTCTGGCGGCGGAAGAAGGCGGCTTCGACTATGTGTCGGACACCTATGACGACGAACTGCCCTACTGGTTCGAGCATGTGACACCGAACGGGTCGGCGAAGCCGCAGCTGGTCATCCCCTATACGCTCGACGCCAACGACATGCGCTTTGCCACGCCGCAGGGCTTCAACTCCGGCGACCAGTTCTTTGCCTATCTCAGGGATAGTTTCGACACGCTCTATGCCGAGGGCAAGGCAGGGCGGCCGCGCATGATGAATATCGGCCTGCACTGCCGCCTGGTTGGGCGGCCGGGCCGGGTCGCGGCACTGAAGCGCTTCATCGACTACGTCAAATCACACGACAAGGTCTGGCTGGCACGGCGCATCGACATTGCAAAACATTGGCAGGAGACGCATCCGTTCCGGTTGCCGGCATTGCGCCCGTCGAAAATGGAATTCGAGGCCTTCGTCCACGCATTCGGCGGCGTCTTCGAACATTCGCCGTGGATTGCCGAGCGCGCCTACGAGTTGGAACTCGGCCCGGCGCATGACAGTGCCGGCGGCCTGCACAACGCGCTCTGCCGCGTCTTTCGCGCGGCCAGCGAGGCCGAGCGGCTTTCCGTGCTCAATGCCCACCCCGACCTTGCCGGAAAACTGGCGCAGGCCAAGCGGCTAACCGCGGAATCCTCCAGGGAACAGGCTTCGGCCGGGCTAGACGCGCTGACCGACAACGAGCGCGAGCTGTTCGCAAAGCTCAATGCCGCCTACGTCACCGGTTTCGGTTTCCCGTTCATCATTGCGGTGAAGGGCAAGACCAAGGAGGACATCCTGGCCGAGTTCGAAACGCGTATCGGCAACAGCCGCGATGTCGAATTCGAAACCGCCTGCAGACAGGTCGAGCGCATCGCGCTGCTTCGTCTCAAGGACATGCTTCCACAATAGGCTTTGGCTGCCGCGATGGGCCCTGGCTTCCGCAACAGGCTTGAATTTATGGATATGATGAAAATGGCCGAGCGAACCTATTATGCGCCGCAGGGCGGACATCCCGGCCAGAGTGAATTGCTGACCGGACGCGCCGTGTTCACACAGGCCTATGCCGTAATCCCCAAAGGCGTGATGCAGGACATCGTCACCAGCGCCTTGCCGTTCTGGGATGGGACACGGGTCTGGGTGCTGTCGCGGCCGCTGTCGGGTTTTGCCGAGACGTTTTCGCAATACATCGTCGAGCTCGCGCCCGGCGGCGGCAGCGACCGGCCAGAACCGGATGATGATGCCGAGGGCGCGATATTCGTGGTTGAAGGCGAGCTGAGCGTGTCGCTAGCCGGAAAGAAGCATGTGCTCAGGCCGGGCGGGTTCGCGTTTCTGCCGCCAGCGAGCGGGTGGACGGTGCGCAACGAAAGCGGCGCTGCCGTCCGCTTCCACTGGATCCGAAAGGCTTACGATGCGGTCGACGGCATCGAGCTGCCGCAAGCGTTCTTCGCCAACGAACAGGATATCGTACCGACGCCGATGCCAGGTACCGAAGGCCGCTGGGCAACAACGCGCTTCGTCGATCCTGAAGACATCCGCCACGACATGCATGTCACCATCGTGACGCTCGAGCCGGGCGCGGTCATTCCCTTCGCCGAGACGCATGTCATGGAGCACGGGCTTTATGTGCTGGAGGGCAAGGCGGTCTACCGTCTCAACCAGGACTGGGTCGAAGTCGAGGCCGGCGACTATATGTGGCTGCGCGCCTTCTGCCCGCAGGCTTGTTATGCCGGCGGGCCAGGCAAATTCCGCTACCTCCTCTACAAGGACGTGAACCGCCACGCCAAGCTCGGCGGTGTGGGCATCGAGGGTCGCGCGCGGTGATCCGCATCGTCGCGCGGCCGCTGACCCGCGAGAATTTCGCCGAATTCGGCGACGTCATCGATATGGGCGGCGACAACCATTATCCGATCAATGGCGGCAAGGCCGAGCGCTATCACGATCTCGCCACCGCTGAAGCACGAGGCCCGAATGCGCACGTGCTGATCTCGATGGTGCGTGGCACGCCCTATGAGCTGCCGTTGAAGCTTACCATGGTCGAGCGCCATCCGTTTGGCAGCCAGGCCTTCATTCCGCTGTCACCACGGCCGTTCCTGGTCATCGTCTGCCATGACGGCGAGGAAGGCCCGGGCGAGCCGCATGCGTTCATCACCGCGCCCGGGCAAGGCGTCAACTATCCGCGCAATTTGTGGCACGGCGTGCTGACGCCGATCGGCGAGCCCCAGGACTTCCTGGTCGTCGACCGGGGCGGCGACGGCTCCAACCTCGAAGAGTGCCACTTCTCGCACGCCTATGAGATTCATCTTCCCGATGGGAGCCGGTGATGGCTGACATTTCGCTGATCGACCGCCTGCTCGACGTCATAGAGCACGACATCGTGCCGAAGACGGCGAAGGGTGTCGCGCATGGCAACAAGTTGTTCGGCGCGGCGATCCTGCGCAAGGACGACAGCTCGCTGGTGCTTGCCGAAACCAACAATGAGACGGAAAACCCGCTGTGGCACGGCGAGGTGCATTGCCTGAAGCGCTTCTACGAAATGCCGAAGGCCGAGCGCGTCGACACCGCGGATGCCATCTTTCTCGCCACGCACGAACCTTGCTCGCTCTGCCTGTCGGCGATCACCTGGACCGGCTTCGACAATTTCTACTATCTGTTCAGCCACGAGGATTCGCGCGACAGTTTCGCTATCCCGCACGATTTGAAGATCCTGAAAGAGGTCTTCACCCTCGATCCCGGCGGCTACAATGCCGAGAATGCCTATTGGAAGAGCTTTTCGATCCGCAGACTGGTACGATCGCTGTCGGGGCCTGAGCGCGAGCGGCTGGGGGCGCGGATCAGCGCCGTCTCGGCAATCTACGACGAACTGTCCGGCGCTTACCAGGCGAGCAAGGCCGAAAACGACATCCCGTTGAATTGACGCGGATTGACCAGCCGAATTCGTTGGCTGGCCCACGACGACATCCTGCGGACTCCATCATCTGGCGCTCCTGGAGTCTGCCCGCATGAAAATCGTCACTGAATTCCCACGAAAGATCGTCGAATTTCCTGATATGGGCATCGTCATGCCCGACGGCTGCCGGCTGTCGGCGCGGGTGTGGATGCCGGCCGATGCTGCCGACGATCCGGTGCCGGCAATCCTCGAACATCTGCCCTATCGCAAGCGCGACGGCACGATCTATCGTGATCAGCTGACGCATCCCTATTTCGCAGGCCACGGCTACGCCTCGATCCGCGTCGACATGCGCGGCAATGGCGATTCCGAAGGGCTGATGGACGATGAATATTCCGAGCAGGAATTGCAGGACGCTTGCGACGTCATCGCCTGGGCGGCGGCGCAGCCCTGGTGCAACGGCAATGTCGGCATGATGGGCATTTCGTGGGGCGGCTTCAACTGCCTGCAGGTAGCAGCCAAGCAGCCGGCGGCGCTGAAGGCGGTTATCAGTCTCTGTTCGACAGTCGACCGCTACGCCGACGACATCCACTACAAGGGCGGCTGCCTGCTGATCGAGAATTTCGGCTGGGCTTCGACCATGCTGTCCTATTCGTCGCGGCCGCCGGATCCGTTGCTGGCCGGCGACAACAGATGGCGCGAGCTGTGGCTGACCCGGCTGGAGAACCAGCCCTCCCTGGCGCCGCTGTGGTTGAAGCACCAGCATCGCGACGCCTATTGGAAACGCGGCTCGATCTGCGAGGACTATTCCGCCATTCATGCCGCGGTGCTGTCGATCGGCGGCTGGCATGACGGTTATCGCAATACGATTTCCCATCTCGCCGCCAATATCGAGGCGCCGGTCAAGGGCATCGTCGGCCCGTGGATCCACAAATACCCGCATTACGCCGCGCCCGAACCGCGCATCGGCTTCCTGCAGGAGGCGTTGCGCTGGTGGGACCGCTGGCTGAAGGACCTCGACACCGGCGTAGAGGCCGACCCGGCCTACCGCGCCTATGTGATGGACAGCGTGCGTCCGGCGCGCTGGCATCCCGAGCGGCCGGGCCGCTGGGTCGCTGAAACGGAATGGCCGTCACCCAACATCAAGACGCAAGAGGTTGAGCTTATCGCTGAAGGCAACCACGCTATCGTCACTTCGCCGCAAAGCTGCGGCCTTGCCGGTGGCGAATATTTCCCCTTCACCTTTGGACCGGAACTGCCGGGTGACCAGCGCACCGACGATGCGCTGTCGGTGTGCTTCGACCAGCCGGTGCTGACCGAAGCGGTCGACATCGTCGGTGCTCCCGAAGTTGTGGTCAGGGTCTCGTCGGACCGGCGCCAGGCGAACATCGCGGTTCGGCTGTGCGACGTCCATCCGGACGGAGCGTCGGAGTTGATCTCCTACGGCGTGCTCAACCTGACGCATCGCAACTCGCACGAATTTCCCGAAGCGCTGGTGCCCGGCGAAACCGTCAGCGCCCGGGTGGTCCTCGACCAATGCGCCTATCGCGTGCCGGCCGGCCACCGCTTGCGTGTTGCCATCTCCAACAGCTATTGGCCGATGATCTGGCCGTCGCCGGAGCCTGTCCGGCTGGAATTGTCGGCCGCGACATTGATGCTGCCGCTGCGCCCGCTGGCGCCAGGTGACGAAGTGGTCTTCCCCGCTCCCGAGGGCGCCACGCCCTGGGCAACCGAAACGGTCCGCGCCGCCAATTCCGAGCGTCATGTCGATCGCGACGAAAAGACCGGAATGATCACGCTTTCTATCGTCGACGATTTCGGTGAGGTGCGCGACCTGGAGCATGGCCTCGCCCACGGGAGCATCGCCAGAGAGACATGGGCGATCCGTCCTGACAATCCGCTGTCAGCCTTGGGCAAGACGCATTGGACCCAGACGCTGTCGCGAAATGAATGGTCGGTGCGCACCGAAACCTTCGCCGAAATGCGCTCCGACGCGCAAAGCTTCATGGTTAGCGCCAGAATTGAAGCCTATGAAGGCGAGAAACTGGTCTTCGAGCGCGACTTCGAGGAGAATATCCCGCGGGTACTGCTTTGAGCGCTTATAGCGATTGGTCCAATTGCGACGCACGATTTACGCCACGGCATGTCGCATTCGGTCTTGCTTACCCCTTTCCCTTACGGTCATTATTCTCCCGATTGAAATGAGAAAAAACGACCATAAGGTCGGACCAACAGAGTGAGGAACTCAACATGTCGAACGAACTGGAGTATCTGAGCCGGCGCGTTGCGTCCGGCAAGCTGAGCCGTCGCGATTTTCTCGGCCGGGCGGCAGCGCTCGGCGTCACCGCAACCTTCGCCAATTCGCTGCTTTCCAGCGCTTCCCGCGCGGCGGGTCCGGTCAAGGGCGGCACGCTCAAGGCCGGCCTCGTCGGTGGCGAATCCACCAACAGCCTCGATCCGGCGCTGTTCATGACGCAGGTGCCGTTCGCCTTCGGCAAGATGTGGGGCGAACTGATCGTCGAGCTGTCTCCCGAAGGCAAGCTCGAGAACCGCATTGCCGAGGAGATCGGCTCGTCGGACGACGCCAAGACCTGGACGCTGAAGATCCGCGACGGCGTCGAGTTCCACAACGGCAAGAAAGTGACTGCAGAGGACGTGGCCGCCACCCTCGAACGCCATTCGGACGAGAAGTCGAAATCCGGCGCGCTCGGCTATATGAAAGGCATCGAGAGCATCAAGGCCAGCGGCAAGGAAGTGGTGTTGACGCTGAAGGAGCCGAATGCCGATCTTCCCTATCTGCTTAGCGACTATCACCTGATCATCCAGCCGAACGGCGGCAAGGACAAGGCCGATGCCGGCATCTCGGCGGGTCCTTACAAGGTCACCACCAACGAGCCCGGCGTGCGCCATGGCGGCGAGCGCTTCGCCAACTACTGGCAGGGCGACAAGATGGGCCATGCCGACCAGATCGAGATCATCGTCATCAACGACGCCACGGCGCGTACGGCGGCCCTGCAGGGCGGCCAGGTCCACATGATCAACCGCGTCGAGCCGAAGATCGTCGACCTGATCAAGCGTGTGCCCGGCGTCACCATCCGCAACCATTCGGGACCCGGCCACTACGTCTTCATCATGCACTGCAACACCGCGCCGTTCGACAACAACGATTTGCGCATGGCGCTGAAGCTGGCGATCGACCGCGAGGAGATGCTGAACAAGGTGCTGCGTGGCTATGGCTCGCTCGGCAACGACTTCCCGATCAATGCATCGTACCCGCTATTCACCGAGATCGAGCAGCGCAAATACGATCCCGACAAGGCCAAGTTCCACTACAAGAAGTCGGGCCATGACGGTGCCGTCCTGCTCCGGACGTCGGACGTCGCCTTCCCCGGTGCCGTCGATGCCGCACAGCTATTCCAGCAAAGCGCGGCCAAGGCCGGCATCAAGCTGGAGATCAAGCGCGAACCGGGCGACGGCTACTGGTCGGAAGTCTGGAACAAGCAGCCCTTCTGCGCCTCCTACTGGGGCGGCCGGTCGACGCAGGACCAGATGTACTCGACTGCCTATCTGTCGACGGCCGACTGGAACGACACACGGTTCAAGCGTCCGGATTTCGACAAGATGGTGCTGGCGGCTCGCGCCGAGCTCGACGAGGCCAAGCGCAAGGCAATGTACCACGACATGGCTGTGATGGTGCGCGACGAGGGCGGCCTGATCCTGCCGATGTTCAATCAGTTCATCGACGCGACGGGCGCCAAGGTTGCCGGCTGGGTGGATGATCCGCATCAGGAGTTGATGAACGGATATGCTCTCGCGAAGTGCTGGCTCGAAGCCTGAGCCCGGCCTTGCGGATATGTCCTCACCCATCGTGAAACTGGTGGCCCAGCGCATTGCGCTGGGCATCATCCTTCTATTGGCCGTTTCGGTCCTGATCTTCGCCGGCACCCAGATCCTGCCCGGCGATGTTGCGCAAGCCATTCTCGGGCAGTCGGCGACACCGGAGTCGCTCGCCAATCTGCGCGAACAGCTCGGGCTCAACGATCCGGCTTACATCCGTTATTTTCGCTGGCTCGGCGGCATTCTGACCGGTGATCTCGGCACGGCTATGTCGAGCGGTCAGGATATCGCAACCTCTATCAAGGGAAGGCTGTGGAACACGCTGTTCCTCGCCTTCTGGGCGGCGGTCGTCGCGGTGCCGCTGGCGATCATCCTCGGGCTGATCGCGGTGCGCTACCGCAATGGCTGGGTCGACAAGCTGATCTCGGGACTGGCGCTGGCCTCGACGTCCTTCCCGGAATTCTTCGTCGGCTATGTGCTCGTCTTTTTCTTCGCGGTGCAACATCAATGGTTTCCCGCCATTTCCACCGTCTATGACGGAATGCCGTTCGGCGAGCGCATCCAGGCCATAGCACTGCCGGCGGCGGCGCTGACCTTGGTGGTGCTCGCCCATATGATGCGCATGACGCGCGCCGCGATCCTCAATGTCATGCAGTCGGCCTATGTCGAAACCGCCGAACTCAAGGGGCTTTCGGCCTTCGCCGTCATCCGCAGGCATGCCTTCCCCAATGCGATTGCGCCGATCATCAACGTCGTCATGCTCAATCTCGCCTACCTCATCGTCGGCGTCGTCGTTGTCGAAGTGATCTTCGTCTATCCAGGCATGGGACAATACCTCGTCGACCACGTCACCAAGCGCGACGTGCCGGTGGTTCAGGCGGTTGGGCTGATCTTCGCCGCCGTCTACATCAGCCTGAACATCATCGCGGACATAGCGGCGATAGTCGCCAATCCGCGCCTTAGACATCCGAAATGAAGGGGTCGGGTATGCTCGTCATCAAACGCATCCCCATCCCGGCATTGATCGGCATTGTGCTGACGGCGCTGTTCGTTCTGGCGGCGATTTTTGCACCGTGGATCGCGCCGCATGGCAATGCCGAGATCGTCAGCGACGTCCCTTGGGAACCGATGTCGGCGGCGCATTGGCTGGGCACCGACAATCTGGGCCGCGATCTGTTGTCGCGCATGATCTATGGCGCCCGCATCACCCTGTTCATCGCGGTGCTGGCGACCGCGCTATCGTTCTCGCTCGGCGCCATACTCGGCTTCTCGGCGGCGGTTTTCGGCGGCTGGTTCGACACGCTTCTGTCGCGTCTCGTCGATCTCCTGATGTCGATCCCGACGCTGATCATGGCCCTTGTCGTGCTTTCGGTGCTGCCATCCAATCTGGTGACGCTGATCCTGGTCATGGGCGTTCTGGATTCGACCCGCGTCTACCGCCTGTCGAGGGCGGTCGCCGTCGACATCAACGTCATGGATTACGTCGAGGCGGCCAAATTGCGCGGCGAAGGCAGCGGCTGGATCATCTTCCGCGAAATCCTGCCCAATGCGCTGTCGCCGCTGGTTTCGGAACTCGGCCTGCGCTTCATCTATGCCGTGCTGTTCCTGTCGACGCTGTCCTTCCTTGGGCTTGGCGTACAGCCGCCGGACGCCGATTGGGGCGGTATGGTCAAGGAAAACAAGGATGGTATCGTCTTCGGCATAGGCGCCGCCCTCATTCCGGCGGCGGCGATCGCAGCGCTAGCGATTTCCGTCAATCTCGTCGCCGACTGGGTGCTCAACCGCACGACAAGCCTGAAGGGAGGACGCGGGTAATGGCTGACAAGCAACCTAAGCCCGGGCAACCGAGGTCCGGCGTGCTGCTCGACATCCGCAATCTGCGCATCGAGGCCACGGTATATCCGCCGGGCGAGGCGCCGAAGAACATCGTGCTGGTGCACGATGTCTCGCTGACGCTCGAAAAGGGCAAGGTGCTCGGATTGATCGGCGAGTCCGGCGCCGGCAAATCGACCATCGGCCTGTCGTCGATGGGCTACGGCCGCGGCGGCGTGCGCATCACCGGCGGCGAGGTCATCCTCAATGGCCGCGACATCCTGAAGGGCGGCAACGAAGGGTTCCGCAAATTGCGCGGCCGCGAGGTCTGCTATGTCGCGCAATCGGCGGCAGCTGCCTTCAACCCGGCGCACAGGCTGATGGACCAGGTGGTCGAGGCAGCACTGCTGCACGGCACGGCGACGCGGGCCGAAGCCGAAAAGCGCGCCGTGGCGCTGTTCAAGAAGCTCAGCCTGCCGAACCCCGAAAGCATCGGCGAGCGCTTCCCCCACCAGGTGTCGGGCGGTCAGCTGCAGCGCGTGATGACGGCAATGGCGCTGTGCTCGGAGCCCGACCTGATCGTCTTCGACGAGCCGACCACGGCGCTCGACGTGACGACGCAGATCGACGTCTTGGCGGCGATCAAGGATGCCATCCGCGACACGCATGTCGCAGCGCTCTACATCACCCACGATCTTGCCGTCGTCGCCCAGGTATCGGACGAGATCATGGTGCTGCGCCACGGCCGGCTGGTCGAATGGGGCGGCACGCGCCAGATCATCAAGGAGCCGCGCCAGGAATACACCAACGCGCTGGTTTCAGTGCATGAGATCGAACATCAGGAGCAGAAGCCCGGCACGAGCCCGTTCCTGTCGGTCAAGAACATCACCGCCGCCTATGGCCGCAGCCACATCAAGGTGTTGAAGAACGTCTCGGTCGATATTTTCCCGGGCCAGACGCTGGCGGTGGTCGGCGAGTCCGGCTCCGGCAAATCGACGCTGGCGCGCGCCATCACCGGCCTCTTGCCGCCCGAACAAGGCACCGTCACCTTCGACGGGCGGCCGCTCGCCAACCGGCTTGCCGACCGGCCGAAAGAGGATCTGCGCCAATTGCAGATGATCTACCAGATGGCCGATGTGGCGATGAACCCGCGCCAGACGGTCGGCACCATCATCGGCCGGCCGCTGGAATTCTATTTTGGGATGCGCGGGCGCGAGCGCGACAAACGCGTCGCCGAACTGCTCGACAAGATTGAAATGGGCAAAGGCTATATCGACCGCTATCCGGCCGAGCTTTCGGGCGGCCAGAAGCAGCGCGTCTGCATCGCCCGCTCGCTCGCCGCCAAGCCGAAGCTGATCATCTGCGACGAGGTGACCTCGGCGCTCGACCCGCTGGTCGCCCATGGCATACTGGAGCTGCTGCTCGGGCTGCAGAAAGAGGAAAACGTCGCCTATCTGTTCATCACCCACGACCTGGCCACGGTCAAGTCGATCGCCGATTCAATCGCGGTGATGTATCGCGGCGAGGTGGTGCGCTACGGCGCCAAGAGCACCGTGCTGACGCCACCCTTCGATGCCTACACCGATCTTTTGCTGTCGTCGGTGCCCGAAATGGAGATCGGCTGGCTGGAAAAGGCGATCAAGGGACGGCGCATGGCCAGCGCGGGAAATTAGACACTCCCGTGGCGCTCAAGACAAAACTTTTGGTCATCATCCTCGACGGCGTGCCTTACCGGAACTGGCGGCGGCTGATGGGCAATCTCGAAGGCTGGGTGCAATCAGGCGAAGCCCGCGTATGGAAAATGCGCTCCGTCCTGCCGTCGACCTCGGCATCCTGCTACGCCTCGATCCACACCGGCGTGCCGCCCCAAGTGCACGGTATCCTGTCGAACGAGAACCGGTTTCGCGTCGAACAGCCGGACATTTTTTCCGAAGTCAGCAGGGCCGGCGGCAAGACGGGTGCGGTCACCCATTCCTACTGGTCCGAATTCTTCCGGGCCTATCCGTTCGACCTGGTCGAGGACATGGAGTTCGACGAGCCGGGCGGGCCGATCGGCCACGGCCGGTTCCACACCATGACCGGCTATAATGCCAGGAACCAGATGACGCCGAGCGACGTCGACCTGTTCGCTACCTTGACCATGCTGACCAGGCGCTACGGCATCGACTACGGCATCCTGCACAGCTGCACGCTGGACTCGATGGGCCACCGCTTCGGCCATGACTGCCATGAGATGGATCATGCCGTCTATGCAATGGACGCCATGCTCGCCGGCTTCCTGCCGCGCTGGCGGGAGGCCGGCTACGAGGTGATCGTCACCGCCGATCATGGCCAGACCGATCGCGGCCATCATGGCGGCCACGACGAGGAGATGCAGGATTTCGCACTTTACTACTTCGGATCCGGCGAGGGTCCGGAAGCCAAGACGCTGCTCGATCAGCTGCAGCTCGCGCCAACGGTGCTTGCGCGCCTCGGCGTGCCGGTGCCGGCGACGATGAAGGCAAAGCCATTTCTCGACTGATTGGTGCCTGGCCTGCTTTGCTTGCGGAGAACATAAAGCCGGTCGAAATGCGCGACGCCAAATGGAGGCCAGATACAGGAGTCAAAGTTCGAGACAGACCTTGCCAAAATGCTTTTGGGACTCGTAGTGCTTGAAGGCATTGGCGATCTCCTGCAGGGGAAAACCGCGGTCGATCGCAGGCTTCAAACGGTTGGCCTCTATGGCACGGATCATGTCGTTCTGGTCTGCCCTGCTGCCAATCGAGATTCCGCTGATCCTGATCTGATTGGAAAACAGGGCCGGGATCGAAACTTGCCCGGCAAAACCAGTCAAGACACCGATCAGTGCGATGTGGCCGCCCATCCTGCAAGCTGTTATCGACTGCGCCAATGTGCCGGGCCCGCCAACCTCGATCACATGATCGACGCCGCGTCCGTCCGTCAATACCCTTGCCTTCTGGCCCCAATCCGGCACCGCCTTGTAATTGACGACAATGTCGGCTCCAAATCGCTTTAACTTTTCCAGCTTCTCCTCCGATGAGGAGGTGGCAATAACCCGAGCGCCTGCAATTTTTGCGAATTGCAGCGCGAACAGCGATACACTTCCCGTGCCAAGGACCAGCACCGTATCACCAGGCTTCACCTGGCCGCACACCATCAGGGCTTTCCAGGCGGTGACGCCGGCACAAGTAAGCGTTGCCGCCTCCACATGCGTGAAGTCTGCCGGTGCCCTTGTGAAGGCATGCCAGGGCATGCACACATACTCGCGGGTATAGCCGTCAACATCATCTCCCAATTCGCCCTTCTTATTGGCTGGCGTCGGTTCGCCTGCCAGCCAATGGGGCCAATAGGTGCTGACGACGGCATCTCCGACCTTGAATTCTTGGACATCGTCTGAGACCGCAACCACCTCTCCGGCGCCATCGGACAGCGGGATACGGCCATCGGCGCACGGTTTCTTTCCCAGCGCCACCATACTGTCGTGGAAATTCAACGAACACGCTCGTATCCTGACAAGCAACTCACCCGGCCCTGGTTCTGGGCAATCTTCCTCGACCAGCTTGAGATTTTCCAAGCCTCCCGGCGCTTTCAGCCTAATCAATCTCATGGAAAGCTCCTTCCGACCGCGCAAGGCTTCATGCGCCCCACCACTCGCGTGGACGCTTGACCGCGGCGAACACCGCCATGGGCGACTGATCCACGAGAATCGCGGCCGCAAAGCTGTTGTTGGTCATGACATTTCGTTTCTTCAGGCTGGATTGCCATTTGCGATCGGGACCTTAGTCGCCCGGCAGCGGACTGTTGAGTTACAAAACTGTCGGGAATCCCTGCACGGCGATGGCGTCCAATTACGCCTCGCCCGAGGCTGAACGACTGCACCTTACCCGATGGTTATGAGCCGCCTTGTGGCCGCCGTCATTGCGAGCCTGACGGCCGAGACAGTATCGCTAAAAAGGGGGAGAACGGTACACTCTGGCAACCTCTCCGCTCTTCGGTTAGCCTCCGCAAATATCCGGCGGAGGCGGTGAACCCTTTTTGGGCCGATCAGCGACAGATGCCCGAAGTGGAGATCGGCGGGCTGGAGAAGGCGAATCAAGGGACGGCGGATGGCAAGCGCGGGAAATTGAGCACCTAGGGATTCCCTCGCGTCACGGGAAATGCCGAGGATCGGTGGGCGGATCACGTGCGAGAACGGGTACTTTCGGGAGGTCACGTCGCGGCGAGCTTTGCGAGCCGGCGATAATCGCAATCCACCAGATTGGGGAGGCGCTGAAGTTCCTCGACATCAAACCACCGGATCTCGGTGTGTTCCTCGCAAATGTTGCTTGGATCCCCGCCTTCCCAGCCGATGACCTTGAAAACGTGGTGCAACGCCTTCCCATAGAGCTCGGGATGGCGCTCTCCAATGCACCGCATCCAACCGAAATCTGTTGGCGTCACTCCAATTTCTTCCTGAATCTCGCGAACGAGTGCCTCTTCCAGCGTCTCTCCGGCTTCAACGCGGCCGCCGATCGTGTCCCAATGCCCAGGCCACGCGCTCTTCCAGGCAGCGCGAAGACCCATCAAGACCTTCCGGTCGTGGTTCACCAGCAATGCACCGACCGTAACTGTGGGATTCCTGATCATTTGCGGAGCGTATTCGCTGCAGCGATGTTTGCAAAGGCGGCGTCTTCCCTCCCCCGCAGGGAGAAGGAGAAAGCGCACCTCTGGCAACCTCTCCGCTCTTCGGTTAGCCTCCGCAAATATCCGGCGGAGGCGGTGAACCTTTTTGGGCCGATCAGCGACAGAGCAGGCAGGAGCCAGGCGGCTCGACCGGCGATGACAGCCGCGGAGACCGATCGCGCGCTCGTCGAGCGGGTCGCGAAGGGCGACCGTGCAGCCGTGCGGCTCCTGTTCATGCGCCACCACGCGCGGGTCTACCGCTTCGTGGCACGCCAGACGGGATCGGAACTGATGGCCGACGATATCGCGAACGAGGTGTTCCTCGAGCTCTGGCGGCAGGCGCCGGCCTTCGAGGGGCGCTCGGAGGTCTCGACATGGCTGCTCGGCATTGCCCGCTTCAAGGCGCTGTCCCTGCTACGCAGGAAGAAGGAAGACTGGATCGACGACGATGACGCGGCCCAGGTCGCCGACGGTGCCGACACGCCGGAAGTCGTGACGATGAAGGAAGACAAGGCCGCTGCCTTGCGACGCTTCATCGATGCCATGCCGGAAGAGCATCGCACGGTGATCGACCTTGCCTATTATCACGGGCAATCGGTGAGCGAGATCGGCGAGGTGCTCGGTATTCCGGTCGCCACGGTCAAGACCAGGATGTTCTACGCCCGCAAGAAACTCGGCGAAGCTCTCAAGGCCGCCGGTTACGACAGGGGGTGGCCATGAGCGCCGCTGAAAAAATGTCACGCCGCGACGAAATGGAAATGCTGCTGCCGTTTTATCTGAACGGCTCGCTGGAAGGCGCCGAGCTGGAAGCCATCGAGGAATGGCTGGAGAGCGATCCGGCGGCGATGGCCGCGCTTGGCGAGGCCGAGGCCGAATTCTCCGGCACTGCTGCCGCAAACGAGGCAATCCGCCCGCCGGCCGATGCGCTCAGCCGCTTTGCCAAGGCGCTCGACGCCGAGGCCGGCCCGGCCCGCGCGCCGGCGGCGTCGCCCTGGCTGGCGCAGGCCTGGAGCCGCTTCATGGCGGTGCCGGCCGGCGTCGCCTGGGCCGCGGCCGCGGTGCTGCTGGCCCTGGTCGTCGCGCAATCCTTTGTCCAGACCGGCAGCAGAGGTGGCGACTTCAAGATTGCCGGATCGGCAGACGATCTGGCCAAAATGCCGTTTGCACTGGTGAAGTTCAAACCGGATGCGAAGCTGTCCGATATCGTCGCTTTTCTCGACCAGAACCAGTTGAAGATCGCCGGCGGGCCGACCGCCGACGGTGTCTTCCGCCTCGGCGTTCCGGCCAAGACCGCCGCCGACTATCAGAAGCTGCTTGGCCTTATTGCCGCCCAGCCTTTCACCGAAGCTGCCCTGGAGGGAAGGAAACCGGCTGATGGCGGCTAAGGCGGTCATTCGATTGACGGCGGCGATGACAATCTTCGCCACGTCCGCGATGGCGCAGACCAACGACCCGAACCTCACCCAGGCGGAGATCGACTGCCTGAACCGGGCAAGTGCCGCCGGCACCGACTGCGCCAAGGACGGCGACGACGGGAAGGATAGCGGCGGTAAAACGCCGGCTAAGGCTTCAACGGTGAGTGCCGTGTTTCTTCCCGCGCTGATCGTCGACTTGTTCCCCAATCCTGCCCTAGTCACCGAGGCGCCGATACCTCCCGGCAATACCGCGGCCCCGCCGACCGCTCCGCCTTCGGGCCTGCCGGCAATACCGGCGGCCGCGCCGGGCGGTCCGATCGTAGCACCCACCGATCTTGTCGCAACCGAGCCGCCGCGCGCCGTGATCGGCGATTTCGTGCCCGACGAGGTGCTGGTCACGGTCAATGGCGATGCCGGCGCGGTCCAGCAGATCGCCGCCTCGTTCGGCCTCGAAATACGCTCGCAGCGGCAGTCGCGGCTGCTCGGCAACACGCTGGTGCGCTTCGGCATTCCCGATGGCCGCCCAGTCGGCGTCGTGCTGGCGCAGCTTGCCGCCGACGGCCGCACTTTGCGGCGTGAGGCCAACCACGTCTATTCGCTGCAGCAGGCGGCCAGCATCGTCAATTATGCGTTCGAGCGCATCGCGCTCGACGCCAAGGAAGCCAGCGGCGAGAATGTCCGCGTCGGCGTCATCGACACCGGCATCGACGACAGCAATCCCGCGCTCTCCGGTGTCATCGCCGAGCAGTTCGATGCCATGCCCGACGTGCCGATCAAGGCACGCGACCACGGTACTTCGGTCGATGGACTGATCGCCGGCACCGGCGCGTTCAAAGGCATGGCGCCGGGCGCCAGGATCTATCACGCCCGCGCCTTCGAGGGCGGCAAGTCGACGATGGACGTCATCCTTTCGGCGCTCGACTGGGCGGCGGAGCAGGATGTCCGTATCATCAATATGAGCTTCGTCGGCCCGAAGAACGACCTGCTCGGCATCGCCTGCCGCAATGCGCGCGCGCTCGGCATCGTGCTGGTCGCCGCCGCCGGCAATAACGGGCCGAAGGCGCCCTATGGTTATCCGGCCGCCTTCGACGGCGTGATCGCGGTGACGGCCACCGATGCCAAGGACGGGCTGATGCCGCAGGCCAATCGCGGCGCCTACGTCTTCATCTCCGCTCCCGGCGTCGAGATGGTGGCGCCAAGCGGCGCCGGCTCGGATGTGGTGACCGGGACGTCCTTTGCAGCGGCGATCGTGACCGGCGCGGTCGCCAACCTGTTGCATGCCGCGCCCGACCGTTCGGCCGACTGGGTCGAGAAAGCACTGGCCGCCACGGCAAAGGATCTCGGCCCCAAGGGGCGGGACAATGATTTCGGCTTTGGGCTGCTGGACACCAAGGCGGCCGAGGCGGCCAAGGACTAAGTCTCGTGTTTGAACCGAGCCGTCTCATAACGCTGTCGCGAAACTTGTCTCACGCCGTGCTATAATGACCAAGCCAACCTGCACTACGCCGCCGTAGGGAAAATGCTTCACCGCTGCGGGCGCACAGAATGTAGACCTGTGGTCGCCAATCCGGATCAGAAATAAAAACGACAGGGAGGATGACGTGTCCCTCGACGCCAGTGGCTTCGATCAAGCAGTTGAAGAATACCACCTGGCTCTGGATGAGTTCATGAAAGGAAACCCCGCGCCAGCGAAGAAGCTCTTTTCCCAACGAGACGATGTAACACTGGGCAATCCCTTTGGCCCTTTCGCTCATGGATGGAAGCAGGTCGTTGAGACGATGGAGCAGGCGGCATCGAACTACAGGGACGGCGACGCTAGCGGCTTCGAGAACATAGCGAAGTGTGTGACGTCTGAGCTGGCATACATCGTCGAAGTGGAGCGGCTCAGGTCCAAGGTTGGCGGTCGGAGCGATGTCACGCCTCTTGCGTTACGCGCGACGAGCGTCTTTCGCCCAGAAGATGGTCTGTGGAAGATTGTGCATCGTCATGCCGATCCGATAACGACGGCTCAGCCGGCCGATTCGGTACTCCGCCGATAGCGGTTGTGGTATTGGGGAAGCGATCGATCTCCTTTGCTGCTGCAGCGCGGCTATTCTTCAGTCCGTTTTCTGCTAAGGGTTGGCCAGCGTCATCGGGCTCGCAGGGTCGGACGGCCGCTCTGGGTCGAACTCGGTCGCCGGGAGTGATCGAGTTTTGACCTTTACATCGGCGCGCCGGCCCTGGATGCCCTGACCACTGGTCGAACGGCCAGACCTCGCCGCGCGCGGCCTGCTCCGGCCAGAGATTCGCGACGCCAGCCGTTCGGCAATGCGCGCCGGCCAGGCGGATCGACTACGACGGCTCAAGTCGCGTTTTGCCGAGGACGCGCCAGAAAATAGAATGCGGCGATGTGCGTTATCATCAGCAGCGGTACGTAGATGATCGGGATCGCGTAGGTGGCGCCCAGTTCCCCCGCGCGTGCAGGAAGCCCGATCTGAATGGCGTGGTAATAGTCGACGATGAGGTCGACCGTCCCGACGACGTTGAAGGCGACGACCAACGGCCAGAAGAGCGGGCGTATCCTCACCGTGAGCAGCGCCAGCATGGCCAGCACGCCAGTCGCGAAATCGCCGTAGGCGGCAAACACGGCGAAATCGGCGGGCAGATTGGGGCTTACGACGCCCGGAACGATGAAGACGAGCCCGAAGAAGCGGAAGCTGTGCAGCGTAGCGATAGCACGTTGCGCTGCGACCCGGTCCATCGACCTGAGCCACGGCAAACCGTATGCGCCGAAGCAAAGCAGCCACGCGACATAGCCGAGAACAAGATGGGTTTGGAACACTATTTCCGTGGACATTTGGCCTTCTCTCAACAGTTGATTCACGCGGCTTTAAGCCCGCTACCGCAATTCGACTATCCGGTGTAATCACAACAACCTATGAAGCAGAACTACACAGTCCGACATGGTGCGCTGGAGGGCGTCGAGGCGTTCCTGGCCGTCGCCAGGCGCCGCAACTTCCGCCGTGCTGCCGCCGATCTCGGCGTGACGCCGTCCGCTGTGAGCCAAGCGGTGCGCGCGCTGGAAGCTCGCCTGGGTACGGCGCTGTTCGTCCGCACGACGCGGAGCGTCGGTTTAACCGAGCCTGGCCAGCGGTTCCTCGACCGTGCCGGCCCTGCATTCGAAGAGCTCGTCGCGGCCGGCGAGGCTGCCCGCGATATCGGCCAACGGCCGACCGGTCTGCTGCGTCTGTCTGTGCCCCGCGCCATCGTGCCATTGATGTTGGAGCCGGTGCTCGCGTCGTTCTGCCAAGCCTATCCTGAGATCGAACTGGAGATCGCCGTGAGCGACCAGATGGTTGATCTGGCGACCGGCGGGTTCGATGCCGGCATCCGCCTCGGCCAGCTCATCGCCGCCGACATGGTCGCGGTGCGGCTGACAGCGCCGTTCTCGTTCGTGGTCGTCGGCAGCCCTGATTATCTCGAGCACCACGGCCGTCCCGAGCGTGTCGACGACTTGCGCCACCATGCCTGCTTACGCTTGCGCCGCTCGAATGGCGCTATCGCGCCCTGGTCCTTCGTCGACGGCAATGGCGCGATCGAAGCGATCGTCTCAGGCCCGCTGATCGCGCACGACTATTCGACATTGGTCGGGGCTGCGACGCGGGGCGTTGGGCTGGCGCAGACACCGCGACCACTCGCCGAAGGTCTGATAGAAGAAGGAAAACTCAAGTCGGTGCTGGACAGCATCGCCACGACGACGCCGGGTGTCTTCCTCTATCATCCTGGCAAGCGCCAAGTCCTGCCGAAGCTGCGCGCCTTCATCGATCACCTCAAATCCGCGGCCTGAGATCAGGACGCACAGCAAACGCTGGCGCTGGCTGACAGCCGCCAACGTCGACCTCGCCCGTGATCGAGTTTTGACCTCTAGGCCGGTGCGCCGGCGACCGATCCCCTGACCACCAGGTCGACCGGCCAGACCTCGCCGCGAGCCCCCTCCTCCAGGCCGGAAATCCGCGCCGCCAGCCGTTCGGCGATGCGCGCGCCGGCCAGGCGGATCGACGAACGCGTCGTCGACAGCGGCACCGAAAAATTCTCCGGCTTCAGCCAGGGAAAGACGTCGTCATGGGCGATCAGCGACAGGTCGCCCGGAATGGTCAGGCCGAGATCGCGCACCGCGCGCACCACGCCGAGCGCCATGATCAGGCTGGAGCAGGCGATCGCCGTCGGCGCGTCGCTTTGTTCCAGCAAGCGCCGGGCAGCGCGGTAGCCATTCTCCTCGGTCATGGTGAGGGAACAGACATGCTGATCACCAAGCACCAGGCCGCTTGCCGCTAGCGCGCGCCGAACGCCGCGCTCGCGGTGGATGGCGAAGGTCTCGCGATCGTCGCCATTGATCAGCGCCAGACGCCTGTGACCGAGCTGGACGAGAAGCCGCGCCGCCTCGTGGAAGGCGCCCTCATTGTCGATGTCGGTGAAGGGATAGTCGAAATCGAAGCCTTCGCTGCGGCCATGGACGATGAAAGGAATGCCGAGCGTATTGACCAGCGCCACCCGGCGGTCGGCCGGCCTCGGCGACGAGATATAGACCGCGTCGACCTGCCGGTTGGCGACAATACGGCGGTAGGTCGTCTCCTGGTCGTCGGCATCGGCCGGTGACAGCACCAGGTCGAGCTCGTGCGAACGCGCATAGTCGCCGAGGCCGGACAGGAACTCGACGAAATGCGGGTCGATGTCGACGGTCGTCCCCGTCGGCAGCACATAGCCGATCATGCCGGTCTTGCCGGTCGCCAGCCGGCGCGCGCTCGGATTGGGGCGATAGCCGTGACGCTTGGCGGCATCGACCACCCGCCGGCGCGTTTCCTCGTTGACTTCCGGGTAGCCGTTCAATGCGCGGCTCACCGTGGTCTGCGAAAGCGCCAGCATGTGGGAGAGCTGCTTGAGGTTCACCGGAGGCCTCCAAACCTCAAAGCGCTTTTAATCTGAATCGAGCTGGCCGCTACGAACCGCCTTGCCGAGCGCAATGACCATACGCACGGTTCGGACCGGTTTGAAGCCGAATTTGCTGCTGCACCGCCAGAAAACTGTGCTGCAGCGCACTTTCGCTGGCACTCGACCGCAGAAATTAAATCGATTAGTTTGGCTTTCTCTTGACTCCGGATCAATTCAGTGGCGTGATCAAAATCACCAAAGCGCTTTGGAAGACTCTACGAAAGGTTGCAGTTCCTTTCCGACTGAGTCACAGTCCTGCAGCGCCGGCGGACGGAATGGAGGTTTCGTTCGGTGTTTGTCACCACTGGGAGGGAATACCGATGAAGAAAATGCTTCTGCTGGGCGCTGCGTTTGCCACGCTCGCCCTGGCCATGCCGGCGCAAGCCGAACTGAAGTTCAAGCCGGGCGAAGATCCCCGTTTCAACTGGGCCAACTACGAGGAGCTCAAGAAGGTCGACCTCAAGGGCGAGACGCTGACGATCTTCGGACCGTGGCGCGGCGAGGACGAAGGGCTTGTCCGCACCGTTCTCGATTATTTCTCCGAAGCCACCGGCGCCGAGATCAAGTACTCCTCGTCGGAGAATTACGAGCAGCAGATCGTCATCGACACGCAGGCCGGCAGCCCGCCCAACATCGCCGTGCTGCCGCAGCCGGGTCTGATCCAGGATCTGGCATCGAAGGGGCTTTTGACGCCGCTCGGCGACGACACCGCCAACTGGGTCAAGGACAATTACGGCGCCGGCCAATCCTGGGTCGACCTCGGCACCTTCAAGGACAAGGACGGCAAGCCCGGTTTCTTCGCGTTCCCCTACAAGGCCGACGTGAAATCGCTAGTCTGGTACTCGCCGGATAATTTCGAGGAAGCCGGCTACAAGGTGCCGAAGACGCAGGAAGAGCTTGCCGAGCTCGAAAAGAAGATCATCGCCGACGGCGGCACGCCATGGTGCATCGGGCTTGGTTCGGGCGGCGCCACCGGCTGGCCTGCGACCGACTGGGTCGAAGACATCATGCTGCGCACCCAGACGCCCGAGACCTACGACAAATGGGTGAAGAACGAAATTCCGTTCAACGATCCGGCCGTGGTCAACGCCATCGACATTTTCGGCAAGATCGCGACCGACGACAAAATGGTCGAGGGCGGTGCAAAGGCGGTTGCGGCGACCGATTTCCGCGACAGCCCGAAGGGCCTCTTCTCGGTGCCGCCAAAATGCTATCTGCACCACCAGGCATCATTCATCCCGACCTTCTTCCCGCAAGGCACCAAGATCGGCGAGGATGCCGACTTCTTCTATTACCCGCCCTACGCCTCCAAGCCCGATCTCGGCACTCCGGTGCTGGGCGCCGGCACGCTCGCCATGATCACCAAGGATAGCAAGAGTGCCCGCGCGTTCATCGAATTCCTGAAGCTGCCGCTCGCTCATGAGATCTGGATGGCGCAGGGTGGCTTCGTGACGCCGTTCAAGTCGGTCAACAAGGACGCCTATGCCAGCGACGCGCTGAAGAAGCAGGGCGAAATCCTGGCCAACGCCTCGACCTTCCGCTTCGATGGGTCCGACCTGATGCCGGGCAAGATCGGCGCCGGCGCCTTCTGGACCGGCATGATCGACCTGGTCGGCGGCAAGTCCGCCCAGGACGTCGCCACCGATATCCAGAAAAGCTGGGACGCGATCAAGTAAGCGGCCGGCTTGCGTTCCCAATGTGATGCGGTCCGGGCCTCAAACGGCCCGGACCTTATCCGGTGCTTGGCGTCGCGTCGATTGTCGTGAGCACAACGCATTCCGGCATGATGCGCGCCCAGTGACCTGCTTTTCGGCTGGTCGCGCTCCAGACAACTGAATCGGCGCATGATCCCGTCGCCAAAGCCATTCTCGACTGGCGGATCCGTGCGCAGGGGGAGGGACCCATGGCGGCTCAGATTTTTTCGGCGATATTCGTCATCATCATCGGCGTGGGCGGCTGCGTCGCCTATTTCTGGGGCGCCAACAAGGCACTCGATACGATCTTTCCGGCACGCGGCGTTTCCGGCAAGGCGGCGATTAACAATCTGCGGCGGCAGGGGGTGATCCGGCCCTGGCTGTTCGTCGGGCCGGCGATGATCATCCTCACCATCTACCTGATCTACCCGGTGGTGGAGACGCTGAGGCTGTCGTTCCTCGATCGCGGCGGCGGCCATTTCGTCGGCTTGGCCAACTATCACTGGGCGTTCGGCGACCGCGAGTTCCGCAACTCGATCCTCAACAACATCATCTGGCTGGCAGTGGTGCCGGCCGCCTGCACCTTCCTCGGGCTGATCATCGCCGTGCTCACCGACAAGATCTGGTGGGGCACCATCGCCAAGAGCCTGATCTTCCTGCCGCTGGCCATCTCCTTCGTCGGCGCCAGCGTCATCTGGAAATTCATCTACGAGTATCGCGGCGACGGCCAGACGCAGATCGGTCTGCTCAACGCCATCATCCAGTATTTCGGCGGCCAGCCGCAGGTCTGGATATCGCTGCCGTTCTGGAACAACTTCTTCCTGATGGTCATCCTGATCTGGATCCAGACCGGCTTTGCCATGGTCATCCTGTCGTCGGCCTTGCGCGGCATTCCGGAAGAGACGCTGGAAGCCGCCGTCATCGACGGCGCCAATCCTTTCCAGATCTTCTGGAAGATCATGGTGCCGCAGATCTGGGGCACCATCGCCGTAGTCTGGACCACCATCACCATCCTGGTGCTGAAGGTTTTCGATATCGTGCTGACCATGACCAACGGCCAGTGGAACAGCCAGGTGCTGGCCAATCTGATGTTCGACTGGATGTTCCGCGGCGGCGGCGATTTCGGCCGCGGCGCCACCATCGCCATCATCATCATGATCGCGGTCATTCCGATCATGGTCTGGAACATCCGCCAGGCGAACAAAGAGACGGAGGGACATTGAGATGGCCGTGGCGACCGGAAAGTCCTTTGTCAGCCGTTTCGGCGTCCATATCGCCGTCTTCATCTTCGTTGCGATCTGGACGATCCCGACGCTCGGCATCCTGGTCTCGTCGCTGCGCGACAAGGACCAGATCATCGCTTCGGGCTGGTGGAACTCGTTCACCAGTTCCAGCCAGACGGAAGCCGGACGGCTGCCGCCCGCTTCGGCGCAGGTCGAGAAGGACGGCAAGTTCGTCCTGCAAGGCAATATCTTCGGCGACGGTCCTGCCCGCAACATCAGCGCCTTCGGCGTCAAGTCGGCCGCACCGACGCAATATCCCGCCGGCACGACAGCCGATCTCGGCGACGGCGTGACCCTGCAGCTCAATGCCGACGGCAGTTTCGTCATGACCTCGCCGAAGGCTTTCGAAAGCGAACGCGGCCAGCGCGTCTATTACGCCTCGTCGGCGCCGCCGAAATTCACCACCGACAACTACGACACGGTGCTGTTTTCGGAAGGCATCGGCCGCTCCTTCATGAATTCGCTGACCGTCACCATTCCGGCGACCGTGATCCCGATCCTGATCGCCGCGTTCGCCGCCTACGCTTTGGCGTGGATGCGCTTTCCCGGCCGGGCGCTGCTCATCGCCGTCATCATCGGCCTCCTGGTCGTGCCGCTGCAGATGTCGCTGATCCCGCTGTTGAAGCTCTACAACGGCGTCGGCAGTTTCTTCGGCGTGCCGTCGAAAACCTATCTCGGCATCTGGCTGGCACATACCGGCTTCGGCCTGCCCTTCGCCATCTATCTGTTGAGGAGTTATATTGCCGGCCTGCCACGCGAGATCATGGAATCGGCGCGCATCGACGGCGCCAGCGATTTCGAGATCTTCGTCAAGATCGTGCTGCCATTGTCGTTCCCGGTGCTGGCCTCGTTCGCCATCTTCCAGTTTCTCTGGGTGTGGAACGATCTGCTGGTGGCGATGGTTTTCCTCGGTACCGAGGGCGACCAGATCGTGCTGACCGCCAAGCTCAATGCGTTGCTCGGTTCGCGCGGCGGCGACTGGGAGATCCTGACGACATCGGCCTTCGTCACCATCATCGTGCCGCTGATCGTGTTCTTCTCGCTGCAGCGCTATTTCGTCCGCGGGCTGCTTGCCGGCTCGGTGAAAGGAGGTTGAAATCATGCAATCCGCTTTGAAGGCGACCCCGAAGCCCGATCTCGCGATCGATCGCGACTGGTGGCGAGGTGCCGTGATCTACCAGATCTATCCGCGCAGCTATCAGGATTCGAACAGCGACGGCATCGGCGACCTCAGGGGCATCATCGGCCGGCTGCCCTACATCGCCTCGCTCGGTGCCGACGCCATCTGGATCTCGCCATTTTTCAAATCGCCGATGAAGGATTTCGGCTACGACGTGTCGGATTATTGCGACGTCGATCCGATGTTCGGCACGCTGGCCGACTTCGACGCGCTGACCGCAGAGGCGCACCGGCTTGGCCTCAAGGTGATGATCGACGAGGTGCTGTCGCACACCGCAGACATCCATCCATGGTTCAAGGAAAGCCGTTCGAGCCGCAGCAATCCAAAAGCCGACTGGTATGTCTGGGCGGATGCCAAGCCGGACGGCACGCCGCCCAACAACTGGCTGTCGATCTTCGGCGGCTCGGCCTGGCAGTGGGACACCAGCCGCCAGCAATATTATCTGCATAATTTCCTGGCCGAGCAGCCCGACCTCAACTTCCACAGCCGCGCGGTCCAGGACGCGCTGCTCGATGTCACCCGCTTCTGGCTGGAGCGCGGCGTCGATGGCTTCCGCCTCGATACCATCAATTTCTACTTCCACAGCCAAGGCCTGGAAGACAATCCGCCGCTGCCGCCCGAGCAGCGCAACGACCAGACGGCGCCGGCCGTCAACCCCTACAACTACCAGGACCATCTCTACGACAAGAGCCGGCCTGAAAACCTCGGCTTCCTCGAACGCTTCCGCTCCCTGCTCGACGAATATCCGGCGACGGCCGCGGTTGGCGAAGTCGGCGATTCGCAGCGTGGGCTGGAAGTGGTGGCGGCCTATACGGCCGGCGGCAAGCGCGTGCATATGTGCTACTCCTTCGACTTCCTGGCGCCGGAGAAGATCAGCGCGGCAAAGGTGCGCTCGGTGCTGGAAACCTTCGGCAAGGTGGCCAGCGACGGCTGGTCGTGCTGGGCCTTCTCCAACCATGACGTGATGCGCCCTGCCTCGCGCTGGGCAGCCGGCGAGCCCGACCCGACCGCCTACCTCAAGGTCATCTCGGCGCTGCTGATGTCGTTGCGCGGCTCGGTCTGCATCTATCAGGGCGAGGAGCTCGGGCTTAGCGAGGCCGAGCTCAGCTTCGAGGATCTGCAGGACCCATACGGCATCCGCTTCTGGCCGGAATTCAAGGGCCGCGATGGCTGCCGCACGCCGATGGTCTGGGACGGCGCTGCCCGCAATGGCGGCTTCTCGACGGCAAAGCCCTGGCTGCCGGTGCCCAGCAAGCATCTTGCGCAAGCGGTCAATGTGCAGCAGGGCGACGACGGCTCGCTGCTCGAGCACTATCGGCGCTTCCTGGCTTTCCGCCGCGCCCATCCGGCGCTGGCCAAGGGCGATATCGAGTTCATCGAAAGCGAGGGCGACACCGTCGCCTTCACGCGCCGCGAAGGCAACGAGCAGATCGTCTGCGCCTTCAATCTCGGAGCAAAGCCGGCCGAGGTCGATCTCGGCGGCCGCTCACTGCACCCCTTGCCGGGACACGGGTTTTCGGGACAGACTGACGCTGGCACTATCCGCCTGGGCGGCTACGGCGCCTGGTTCGGGCGTATCGACTGAATTCAAGGAAGAACTGGAGGGTACCATGGCCGATGTCACGCTAAGGCAAGTGAAGAAATCATATGGCAATCTCAACATTCTGCACGGCGTCGACCTCGACATAAAGTCGGGCGAATTCATCGTCTTCGTCGGTCCGTCTGGTTGCGGCAAGTCGACCTTGCTGCGCTGCATCGCCGGGCTGGAGGAGATCACCTCGGGCGAGCTCAAGATAGACGGCGAAATCGTCAACGACGTGCCGCCGTCGAAGCGCGGCATCGCCATGGTGTTCCAGTCCTATGCGCTCTATCCCCACATGACCGTCTACGACAACATGGCGTTCTCGATGAAGATCGGCAAGGAAAGCAAGGCCGAGATCGAAAAGCGGGTGCGCCAGGCGGCCGAGATCCTGCAGCTGACCAAATATCTCGACCGTCTGCCCAAGGCGATGTCGGGCGGCCAGCGCCAGCGCGTCGCCATCGGCCGCGCCATCGTGCGCAATCCCAAGGTCTTCCTGTTCGACGAGCCGCTGTCCAACCTCGACGCGGCGCTGCGCGTCGCTACCCGCATCGAGATCGCCAAGCTCAAGGAATCGATGCCGGCCACAACGATGATCTACGTCACCCACGACCAGGTCGAGGCGATGACGCTGGCCGACCGCATCGTGGTTCTGAAGGAAGGCCATATCGAACAGGTCGGCACGCCGATGGAGCTCTACAAGCGGCCCGGCAATCTGTTCGTCGCCCAGTTCATCGGCTCGCCGGCGATGAACATCCTGCCGGCAACGATCGACAGGACCGGCAACCCCACCGTCGTCAGCCATGTCGGCGGCCGCAAGGCAACGGTGCCGATCGCAACGCCTGCCTCGGCGAAAGGCGCTGCGGTGAGCTTCGGGGTGCGGCCGGAGGATCTGATGATTGCCACCGGCGCCGACTATTTGTTCGAAGGGACGGTCGATTATGTCGAGCAGCTCGGCGAGGTCCAACTCGTCTATGTCGACATCGGCCGCGCCGACCTGCCGCTGGTGACCAAGCTGCCGGGCAATGTCGAGGTCAAGCGCGGAGCGACGCTGCGGCTGACGGCGGACGCCGGCGACCTGCATATTTTCGACGCGGACGGGCGCTCTTTCGCGCTCCATGAAGCAGAAGCGAAGGCGGCTTGAAGCAGGCGTTTTTCCGCCATGCAAAAGACAAGAGCGGCGGGGATGGCCCGCCGCTCTTGTTTGGAATTCCAGTTCGGCTGTTAGAGCGGTTCATCGTTTTCACGGAAACGCCGAACCGCTCTATCTCTTTGTTTTGACGCAATTCCGGACGGAAAACCGTTTCACACTAGTTGTTACCGAAGAGGTTGCGGTCGGCGCCCTGAGGCGCGGACTTGGGCACATCGCCAGACGAATTCAGCAGTTTGTAGATCGGCGAATTGCTGTCACGCACTGAATACGTCTGCGTGTTGTCGACGTTGACGGTCGACTGCTTGTTGATGTCGGTCCCGCCAACGTTATCGTTGCGGGCATAGGCGCTGCCGGCGGCAATCAAGAGAGCGGCGGTAGTAAGAACAATCTTTTTCATTTGGGTACTCCTGGATTTTCGAATCAAGCGGCGGGCTCACCCGCCGCTTTGATGCTGGGATCGGCTGTTAGTTGTTGCCGAAGAGGTTGCGGTCGGCGCCCTGGACGACCGGCTGCTTTTCAGCCTGGTCCGACGTCTTGACGGAAGCCGTGTAGGAGGTGTCGACCGAGACAGTAGGCTGGTTGGCACCGTTGGAACCATAATTGTCGCTAGCGGCGAAAGCGCTGCCGGTGATGGCCAGAACGGCGGCGGCAGCAAGAACGATCTTTTTCATTTTAATACTCCTGAATTTCTCGGGTCCCGGGCGGCGGATAATGCCCGCCGCCCTGATGCTGGGATCGGCTGTTAGTTGTTGCCGAAGAGGTTGCGGTCGGCGCCCTGGACAGGCTGCTCGTCAGCATGAGCCGGCTTCTGAATGGAAGCCGTGTACGAGCTGTCGACCGAAGCGGCAGGCTGGTTCGCACCCTTGGAACCAAAGTTGTCGCTGCCAGCGAAGGCGCTGCCGGTGATGGCCAAAACGGCGACGGCGGCAAGAGCGATCTTTTTCATTTTTAGTACTCCAGTATCTTAGTTTTCGGTCCGTCTAGCGGCGTGTCTTGGGAGGAATTCGCGTCGTCCGGACAGCCCCGATGTGGGAAAGCCAATGGCCAGTTTCCAATCACGAAGTTGTTTGGTGTGGACCAAGAATCTACACCTTGAAATTGTGCCAGAGATTCCCTTCGCCACAATTTTATTGCTAAACATCAAGTAGATAGCCCATAGCATCGGTCTGGCCGCCAGGTGACTTGGAGAGACAGCGTTCACAGCGTCCTGCACGCATTGTCAACAGAAACGAACCGTTCGGTTCGATTTTTTAAACCGATAAAAGTAGCAGCAGGGGGTTGTTTGTCGAATCGTTAACCATTTCAGCCAAACGCGACCTTGCCGTTCTACCTGTTTTCGGCCCGTTTATGCCGGGCAGCGAAGACTGCAACGGAGCAAGCAGAACCGGATCAGACCCCGTAGCGTTCGGTGCGGATGAGTGCCGCCGGGACGCCGGCATCGATCAGTGCCTCGGCGGCGGCCGTCACGAATGCGTTCGAGCCGCAGACGAAGGCCAGCTTCGGCGGCGCGGGCAGCCTCGTCATGGCTTGCACCATCATCGCGGCGTCGATCCGCCGCGCATAATCCGCCGGACGGCGGGCCGGCTCGCGCGTCAGCGTCAGCACCAGGTCGAAGCCATCCCGGCGCTCGGCGAGGTCGATCAACTCGTCGCGAAAGATCACCTCGTCCCAGACCCGCGCGGAAAATACCAAGGCGGCGGCGACCAGCGACCCCCGCATCGCCCGGTGACGGACCATCGACATCAGCGGCACTACGCCCGACCCGCCGCCGACGAGCAGGAGCGGTCCGCCATCGCTGTCGGACCAGACGAAATGGCCGCCGAGCGGCCCGCGCAATTCGACGTCGTCGCCCACCGCCGCAATCTCGTGAAAGAACGGCGAGACCTCGCCGTCCTCGAGTTTTTCAATCGCCAGTTCGATGGTCTCGCCGGTCTCCGGCGCCGAGGCGATGGAATAGGAGCGGCGCGCCTGATAACCGTCAGGCGCCGTCAGCCTGACGTCGACATGCTGTCCGGCACGGTAAGCGAAGGGCCGCGATGGCTGCAGGAAAAAGCTGGTGACGCGCGGCGTGCGCTTTTGGATGCGGGTGATGGTGACTGTCTGCCAGGGCGACTGCGCCGCCGGTGCGTCGCTCATGGATCGTTCGTGTAGCGCTGCTCGCGCCACGGGTCGCCATAGATATGATAGCCTCGCAACTCCCAGAAACCCGGCTCGTCACGCTCGGTGAACTGCAGCCCGTTCAGCCATTTGGCCGATTTCCAGAAATAGAGATGTGGAACGAGCAGCCGCGCCGGCCCGCCATGATCGGGGGTGATCGGCTTGCCCTCGTAAAGCAGTGCCACCATCGCCTTGCCGCCGGTGATATCCTTCGTCGGCACGTTGGTGGAATAGCCGTCGAAACCCAGCGCCAGCGTGAAGGCGGTGGGCGGCTCGATGCCGGCGTCGGCAAGGATGTCGTCGACCAGCACGCCCTGCCACGCCGTGTCGAACTTGGTCCATGCGGTCACGCAATGGATGTCGCGCGTCATCTTGGTCAAGGGCAGCGCATTGAACTCGGCCCAGTTCCACTTCTTGATCGGCCGCGGCCCGTGCTTAAGCGTGAACGACCAATCCTCGGTGCGCACATGCGGCGTCGGGCCGGCCGACAGGACCGGGAAACCTTGCTCGAGATACTGCCCCGGCGGGATACGTGCATTCGTATCCGTCGGGGGCTTTCGTCCGGAAGAGAAGCCTCGGGTAACCATCGAGAATATCCGTTTGCGCAAGGTCCAATCGACCCTTGTCAGTTTTCTCGAAGACGCGCCCGCGGGCAACCGAAATTCTTGGCTCGGCCTGGCGGCAGTGCTCTACGTCGATCTTGGCAGCGCGGCGCGTGCCTCAGCCACTGGCAAAGGGCACGGCGACAAACATCTGGGCGTCGCCGCGCTCGACAAGCAGCAGCACCGATTTCTTGCCGGATTTGGCAGCCTGAGAAATCGCCTGGTTAGCCTGCCTGGCGCTCCTCACCGGATGCTGGTCGACGGCGACGATGATGTCGCCGGGCTGAATGCCGGAAGCCGATGCCGCCTTGTTCGGGTCGACGCGCTGGACTAGTGCGCCGTGCTGGTTGCCTGCCAGGTTCATTGCCTGGCGCACATCCGGGGTGACGTCCATCAGGCCGAGACCGAGCGTTGGTGCGCGAAGGCCCTGCCCCGTCGGCGGCTGACCCTGATCGCCGGCCACCGATCCCGTCGCCATATCGTCTTCGTTGCGCCCGATCTCGACGGAGATCTGCAGGCCCTTCCCCTTGCGCCAGACATTGAGCGCTTCCCTCGTGCCGGGCGCAATGTCGGCGACGGCGCGTGACAGGTCCCTTGGATCTTTTATGTCCTGGCCGGCGAAGCTGGTAATGACATCGCCGGTCTCGATGCCGGCCTTGGCGGCCGGCGATCCGTCGCTGACCTGCGCGACCAGCACGCCGGCGGGGTGATCGAGGCCGATGGCGCTCGCCATATCAGGCGTCACCGGCTGGATCTGGACGCCGAGATAGCCGTACTGGATGGAGCCGCCCTTCATCAGCTTGGCGACGACCTTTTGCGCCTGGTCCGAGGGGATGGCGAAGCCGACGCCGACGCTGCCGCCATTCGGCGAAAAGATCGCCGTGTTGATGCCGACGACATTGCCGTTCACATCCGTCAGCGGGCCGCCGGAATTGCCCCGGTTGATCGGTGCGTCGATCTGGATGAAATCGTCAAACGGCCCGCTGTGCAGGTCGCGGCCGCGCGCCGAGACGATGCCGGCCGTGACGGTGGTGCCAAGGCCGAAAGGATTGCCGAAGGCGAGCACCTGATCGCCCGGCATGAGCTTGTCGGAATCGCCCCATTTGACGGTCGGCAAGGGCTTGCCGGCTTTGACCTCGAGCACGGCAAGATCGTTCTTGGCGTCATGGCCGATCAATTCGGCGGGAAGCTCGGTGCCGTCGTCGAGCGTCACCTTGATCGACTGGGCGCCGTCGACGACGTGATTGTTGGTGACGATGGTGCCGTCGGCGCCGACGATGAAGCCTGAACCGAGGGCCTCGGTGCGCGGCGCCTGCTCCGGCGGTGTTTTGGGGGCGGGCTGTCCCTGGTCATCGAAGAAATGGCGGAAATAATCGTCGAAAGGCGAGTTTCCGCCGAAGGGAGAGGCGTCGCTCATGGTGTCCGGCTGTTGGGCTTTCATGACCGTCGTGATGGTCACCACTGCCGGTTTGTCGGCCGCCACGACCGGAGCGAACGAACCGCTGGGAGCGGTCATGCCGGTGACAGGTGGCGTCACTGTTGCCGCCAGGACATCATTCAGCCTGGGAGCGAGAGGCAGGGCGAAGGGGCTGACGATCAGCGCGGCGCCCAGCAAAGCGGCGACGCGATGTCTGCGAAGGGTCTGGATTGGTGACATGGCCGTTGTCCGGGCGAGAGATTGATCGGGCGCCGCAGCGTTCCGTCACCGGAACGCTCCATCGGCGTGTCGGCCTTGCCTGTCTCGCCTGGCACGGCGGCCGACCGAATCGACAGCCCCGCATCTAGGGCGCCGATCGTGGTTTCCAGATAATATTACGAAGATTTAATTTCCGGCTGGCAGCCGCCTTGCCGGGCTGGCGCCGAAACCCGAAAACAAAAACCCGCCTTGCGGCGGGTTGTTGGGGCGAATCAGCACCATACCCAAATTAGTAGCATAGCTGCCGGCACAAAACAAGAACAAAATAGCCTACCCAAGACAAATCGCTTCAGATTTGTGCCGCCCCCTCACTACCCCGCCAAGGCTTCCTATGCCGCTGTCCCGTCGGTCCGGCGGAGATAGGTGGTGGCGATCTCGCGCATCCGCCTGCCGTCGAAGCTCGGTCCATGACCGCCATGGCCGATGCGGATCGGCAGCTCGAGCAGCCGCTGCATCGTGTGGCGGTAGGCGGCACGATCCGAATCCGGCAGGTCGTCGATCAGCGTGGCGTCGTAGATGGCGTCGCCGGCGAAGAACAGGCCGTCGGCCTCGTCGAACAGCGCGATCGAATCAGGAGAGTGGCCGGGCAGATGCAGGACGCGGAATTGGCGGTCGCCGAGGTCGACCCTATCGCCCTCGTCCAGGGTCCTAGTCAGCGGCGCCGGCGGAATCCTGTAATCGGCGGCTTTCCAGCCCTCCGCCGGCAGCCTGGAGACAGCCCCTTCCAGATCATGGAACATGTAGGCGTAGGTAATCGCTTCATCCATGCTGCCGAACTGCGCGGCGCTGTGGCGCGGCCCTGCCCGCAACGGAAACTCGTGCAGCGAGCCGACATGATCGAGATGGATATGCGTGGCGACGACGAGCAGCGGCTTGCCGGCCGGCGTGTCGATCTGCGGCGCCAGCGGGCAGATCCCCATGCCGGTGTCGACCAGCAGGTCGACGTCGCGGCCGCGCAAATGCCAGATATTGGCGCACACGAATTCATGCACGAAGGGCTCGGTCAGCATGGTCGTCTCTGCGTCGACGATGGTTTTGCTGAACCAGTTGTCCATCAGATCAAGGCCGGCATCAGACGAACGGCTTGCCGACCTTGTATTTTTGCGGGACCAGCCGCTTCAGATAGGCCATCCCCGCATCGGACAGCCGGTTGACATCGGGCAGCATGAAATCATCCGGCATATGGCGCGTCTTGCCGGCGACGTTCTTCAGCGGCACCTTCTTCAGCACGGTTTTCTTGCCGTCATATTGCAGCGCCACCGAACCGCCGCCCTCGTCGGCGACCGTGACCGCGAAGGCGCCGGCGTCGAAGGCCTCCTGCGCGTCCACCGCGCTGATGGCGCCGACATAGCCGCGCGGCATGTAGCCGAGCGCATCGACGCGCGCCCGCTTGCCCGGCAATCCCTCGGCCAGCGCGCGCTCCAAGGCTGCCGGCAGGTCGCTGCCCGACAGCTTGACGTTGCCGTGCTGGTCGCGCTCCAGCCTTTCCGGCGGCACCAGGCTTTCGACCAGCGCCTTGCCGTCGGCGGTGCTGACGCCTTCGGAGACGGCAACGATGCAGCGCTTGTGGCGGTCGAGCGTGGCGCGCACGTCGTCGATGAAGCCGGCCGCCGAGAACGGCCGCTCCGGCACGTAGACGAGATGCGGGCCGCTGTCCTGATCGAGCTGCCATGCCGCGGACGCGGCCGTCAGGAAACCGGCGTGCCGCCCCATGACGATGCCGACATAGATGCCCGGCAAAGCACGGAAATCGAGATCGACCGAAAGAAACGCCCCGGCGACGAACTCGGCCGCCGACATGAAGCCGGGCGTGTGGTCGTTCTCCTCGAGATCGTTGTCGATGGTTTTCGGCGCGTGCACGAAGGCGATCTTGCCGCCGGCGGCGTCGGTCAGGATCTGCTGCGTGCCCGACGTGTCGTTGCCGCCGATGTAGATGAAGGCGTCGGCGCCGGCTTTCTTCAAGCCGTTGAGGATGAGGTCGCAATAGGCGGCATCCGGCTTGTCGCGCGTCGAACCAAGCGCGGCGCTCGGCGTCGCCGCGATCAGCCGCAAACGGTCCTCGGGGATGGCGGAAAGATCGACGTAATTGCCGTCACGAATGCCACGCACGCCGTGGATGGATCCCAGCACCTTGGCGCCGGGATGCCGCTTGCGGATTTCGAGCGCGGCGCCGACCACCGTCTGGTTGATGACGGCGGTTGGGCCGCCGCCTTGCGCGATGACAAAAGTTCCGGCCATTGTTCACGTCTCCCGGGCGATGAAAATCGCAGGCACATTCGCCTGTCTTGCGGCATCGCGCAACGGCAGAGTGATCGCTGAAAGCGAAGCCGCCGGTCAGACGACGACGACCGGATTCTTCTTGGAGACGCGGCTGTAGAGATCGATGATGTCCTGGTTGATCAGGCGTACGCAGCCCGACGACATCGCCTGGCCGATGCTACGCCATTCGGGCGAGCCGTGGATGCGATAGCCGGTGTCGCTGCCGTTCTGATAGATGTAGAGGGCACGCGCGCCGAGCGGATTGTCGAGGCCGCCCGGCTGTCCGCTCTGCCATTTCACCAGCTCCGGCTTGCGGGCGATCATCTCGGCCGGTGGGGTCCAGACCGGCCATTCCTTGCCATACTGGATGTTGGCGCGGCCCGACCAGCGGAATCCGTCCTTGCCGATGCCGACGCCGTAACGGATCGCTTCGCCGCCGGGCTGCACCAGATAGAGCAGCCGCTCTTGCGAATGCACGACGATCGTGCCGGGTTGCTCGCCGGTCGGATCGACGACAATCTGGCGGCGGAATTCCGGCTTGACCTTGAGGTAGGGCACCTCCGGCACATTGAAGCCACCGTCGGTGAGCGAAGCGTACATCACGTCTGGGCTGGTGATGTTCTTGTCGACGCTGATGCTCGGGCGGACGGGCCGGATCGAGCCGGTGGTGACGTCGTCGAGCTGAAGCGACGGCAGATCCAGCGTCTGGCTGCAGCCGGCGACGCCAAGCAGCGCCAGCGCACCGGCGCCGGACAGCACCGTGCGGCGGGAAAGCTGTATCTCGGTTTCGATTGCGTCGCCATTATGCGGCAGCGACAGACCGTGCGGCAACTCACGCATTTACCCAAACCCCACGCTATCGGCGGGAAACACGGTCCGGCCGGATAGCAGGCATTTTCACCAATCATGGTTGAAAAAGCGTGAAGGCCAGCCATCTGCCGTTAACGAGGGGCTTTTTCGGTTTTTGCCTCTTTACATCTTCGCGAGGCCAAGGATTTATCCTCCTCTTTGAGCTCAAGGAGAAGAAAATGTCCTTCGAAGACTGGGCCGCATTTGCCGCCGCCTCGGCAGTCCTTCTGGTCATTCCGGGCCCGACCATCCTGCTGGTGGTTTCCTATGCGCTCGGCCAGGGCTGGCGCACCGCGCTGCCGATGGCAGTCGGCGTGGCGCTCGGCGACCTCACCGCAATGACACTGTCGATGCTGGGCATCGGCGCGCTGCTGGCGGCGTCGGCCACCGTATTCACCGTGCTGAAGGTGATCGGCGCCGGCTATCTGATCTATCTCGGCATCAAGCTGTTTCGCGCCGGCGGCGCGCTGCGGGCCGAAGCGCGCACCGATGCGGTGTCATCGGCCAAGATGACGGCACATGCCTGGCTGGTTACCGCGCTCAATCCGAAAAGCATCACCTTTTTTGTCGCCTTCCTGCCGCAGTTCGTCGACCGGCATGCGGATTTCTGGACACAGATGCTGATCTTCGAGACGACCTTCCTGGCGCTCGCCTTCGCCAATGCCTTCGGTTATGCGCTGATTGCGGCAAGGGCGCGCAACGTCGTGCGCAATCCCAAGGCGATCCGCATCTTCAACCGCACCGGCGGCACGCTGCTGGTCGGCGCCGGCATCGCCACGGTGGCGATGCGCTCGGGCAACTGAGGACAAGCCATGGCGGTCAGGGATGCATTTGGCCTAGCGCTGTCTGGCGCGACGGAGGCCGGGTTTTCGTCCTACAGCCAGGCTGTGCGCGAATTGCAGTGCTTCATCGGCGATCCTGTCGGTTCCGTTGACCGGGCAATCGCCGAAGATCCCGGCTTCGTCATGGCGCATGTGTTCAAGGGTTATCTCTTTGGCCTCGCCACCGAGCGTGAAGCGACGGCGGTGGCCAAGGCATGTCACGAGGCAGCGCTGCCGCTTGCCGCGACGACGCGCGAGCAGGCGCATGTCGCCGCGCTTGGCCACCTTGCGGAGGGCCGCTGGCACGAGGCCGCCCGCGTGCTGGAGGATATCGCCATCGAGTTCCCGCTCGATGCGCTGGCGCTGCAGACCGGCCACCAGATCGACTTCTTCACCGGCAACGCCCGCATGCTGCGCGACCGCATCGGCCGCGCGCTGCCGTCCTGGCAGAGCGGCATGCCGGGCTACCACGCCATACTCGGCATGCAGGCCTTTGGGCTGGAGGAAATGGGCGACTACGCGCGCGCCGAAAAACTTGGCCGCACGGCGGTCGATATCGAGCCGCGCGACGGCTGGGCCCAGCATGCCGTCGCCCACGTCATGGAGATGCAGAGCCGGCAGAAGGACGGCATTCTGTGGATGCGCGCCAACCCCGAAGCGTGGACGCGGGAAAGCTTTCTGCAGGTGCACAATTGGTGGCATCTGGCGCTGTTCCATTACGATCTCGGCGAGACCGACGAGGTGCTGACGCTCTACGACGGGCCGATCTATGCCGAACGCTCGACGCTGGCGCTCAACATGGTCGATGCCTCGGCGATCCTGTGGCGGCTGCATCTCGGCGGCGTCGATGTCGGCGACCGCTGGACGGCGCTGGCCGCCAACTGGTTGCCCAAGGCCAGCGCCGGCAACTATGCCTTCAACGACGCCCACGCGATGATGGCGTTTGTCGGCGCCGCCCTCGAAGCGCCGGCCCGCGGCTTGCTCGAGGCGCAGCGCGAGGCGATGCAGGGCAAAGACGACAACGCTGCTTTCACCAGGGATGTCGGCCATCCCCTGACGCTCGCCATCAAGGCGTTCGGCGACGGCCATTATGCCGAGACGATACGCCTGATCCGGCCGATTCGGGCGATCGCCCATCGCTTCGGCGGCAGCCACGCCCAACGCGACGTCATCGACCTGACGCTGATCGAGGCGGCATTGCGTTCCGGTAATGGCGCGCTGGCGCGGGCGCTTGCGGCGGAACGCGCGCTGGCACGGCCGGACAGCCCGCTATCGGCACTGTTTTCACGGCGCGCAACCGCTCTCGCGGCGAATTGACCAAGACTAAATCTTGCCTTAAAAACTGCCCCGGCAAGATTTTTTCGAGTGTCGAAAAAATCTTCACGTGTTGACCGGAGCGCTTGTCCGGCGGCACGATTGCCGGGATATCTTCGCCGCCTCTGTCGCAGGCAGAGGCGGGGGAGCAAGAAAGACCGTCGCCGCCAGGCCTGACGGACATGGGAGGAAACATGTATCTCGGCCTCGATCTCGGCACGTCGGGCGTCAAGGCGCTGCTGATCGATGCAAAGCAGAGCATCGTCGGTTCCGGCCACGCGTCGCTCGACGTGTCGCGCCCGCATCCCAGCTGGTCCGAGCAGAACCCGGCCGAGTGGATCCGCGCCTGCGAAGCGGCGATCGCCGAGCTGCGATCCGCGCATGCGAAGGAGCTCGCGGCGGTCAAAGGCATCGGCCTTTCCGGCCATATGCATGGCGCCACCCTGCTCGACGCCGCCGACCAGGTGCTGCGCCCCTGCATCCTGTGGAACGACACACGCAGCCACGCCGAGGCGGCCGCACTCGACGCCGACCCGCGCTTTCGCAAGCTGACCGGCAACATCGTCTTTCCCGGCTTCACCGCGCCAAAGCTCGCCTGGGTGAAAAACAACGAACCGGCTGTTTTCGCCAAGGTGGCAAAGGTCCTGCTGCCGAAGGACTTTTTGCGGCTCTGGCTCGCCGGCGAGCATATTTCGGAAATGTCGGATTCGGCTGGCACGTCGTGGCTCGACGTCGGCAAACGAGCCTGGTCCGCCGAACTGCTCGCCGCCACGTCGCTCGACGAAAGGCAGATGCCGTCATTGGTCGAAGGCACGGCAAAGGCCGGTACCTTGCGCAGCGAACTGGCTACGAAATGGGGTATGCAGGCGGGCATCCCGATCGCCGGCGGCGCCGGCGACAACGCAGCCTCGGCCTGCGGCATGGGCACGGTCGGCGCCGGCCAGGCTTTCGTCTCACTCGGCACGTCCGGCGTGCTTTTTGCCGCCAACGCGGCCTATCTGCCCAACCCGGAAAGCGCCGTGCATACATTCTGCCATGCCCTGCCCGGCACCTGGCATCAGATGGGCGTCATCCTGTCGGCAACCGATTCGCTCAACTGGCTATCGGCAATCGCGGGCAAAGGTGCTGGCGAGTTGACCGCCGAACTCGGCGATGCGCTGCAGGCGCCGACCGGTGTCTCCTTCCTGCCCTATCTCTCAGGCGAACGGACGCCGCACAATGATTCCGCCATTCGCGGCGCGTTTACGGGGCTTGCACACGAATCCGGCCGCGCGGCGCTGACCCAGGCCGTGCTCGAAGGCGTCGCTTTCGCTTTCCGCGACAGCCTGGAAGCTCTGGCCAAGGCCGGCACGACGCTGACCCGGGTGACGGCGATCGGCGGCGGCTCGCGTTCGCGCTACTGGTTGAAGGCCATCGCCACCGCGCTTGGCCTGCCCATCGATATTCCCGCCGACGGCGATTTCGGCGCCGCGTTCGGTGCGGCCCGGCTTGGCCTGATCGCGGCGACCGCTGCCGATCCGCGCGCCGTGTGCACGGCGCCGGCGACGGACGCCACGGTCGAGCCGGTCGCCGCCCTCGGCGACGCCTATGCGCAGGCCTATCAGCGCTACCGCCAGCTTTACCCGGCGATCAGGACTGTAACCGCGTGAGCTGGCGCTTACCCCCCTCTGGCCTGCCGTCTTTGCCACCATTTGGCATCTCCCCCTCAAGGGGGGAGATCGGCAGCGTCGACGGCTATGCAAGTCTTGCAAGATCGGTGATTGGCGAAGGCGGAAAGGCCAGCCAATCTCCCCCCTTGAGGGGGAGATGCACGGTAGGGCAGAGGGGGGTGCTTGGCCCCCACTTTGCCGAAATTTCCTCACTGTGCCGGCACCTTGTCGAGAAAGCCGGTGACGCTTTTCAGCCGGCCATTTTCGATGACGCCGATATCGGTGCCTTCGATGACGGGCTCGGTGCCGTCCGGCCCAAGGTTCCACGAAAAGCGGATGGCGTCAGCGAAGCCGTCCGGCTCGCCTTTCAGCGAGAACCTGAAGCCGGTAAAGCGCTGCTGCACGCCTTCGATCAGCGCGGCGATGCCGTCATGGCCGTCGCCCTGCATGATCGGATCGCGGTAGCCGACATCCTCGGTGAAGGTCGTCTTGAGCAAGGCTTTCCTGCGCGCGGCGTCACTCTCGTTCCAGGCGGCGATGTAGTTTTCGGCAATGGTGTTGAGGTCGGTCATGGTCTGTCTCCTTCGTTGGATGCTCTTGACATGAGCCTTTTCGACCAAGCGCCAGCGCGAAACCAATTACGCTTGAGGTAATCAGGCCGAACCATGCGAGAGGAAAAGAACATGACGAGCAGTTTTTTCGGCGACATCCAACAGATCAAATATGAGGGACCGGATTCGACCAATCCGCTGGCCTACCGGTTCTACAATCCCGACGAGATCGTCGCCGGCAAGCGGCTGGAAGACCATCTGCGCTTTGCCGTCGCCTACTGGCATTCCTTTGCCTGGCCAGGCGGCGATCCGTTCGGCGGCCAGACGTTTGACCGGCCGTGGTTCCCCAAGGCCGGCGGTACCGACACGATGGAGCTGGCCAAGCTCAAGGCCGACGTCGCCTTCGAGATGTTTTCGCTGCTGGGCGCGCCTTATTTCTGCTTCCACGATGCCGATGTGCGGCCGGAGGGCCGGGACTTTTCCGAAAGTGCGGCGCGGCTCGACGAGATCGCCGATTATTTCTCGGGAAAGATGAAGCAGACTGGCGTCAAGCTGTTGTGGGGCACGGCCAACCTGTTCTCCAACCGCCGCTTCATGTCGGGCGCCGCCACCAATCCCGATCCGGACGTCTTTGCCTATTCGGCCGCGACGGTGAAACACTGCATCGACATCACCAAGCGGCTGAACGGCGAGAACTACGTGCTGTGGGGCGGCCGCGAGGGCTATGAGACGCTGCTCAACACCGACCTTGCCCGCGAGCAGGAACAGGCCGGCCGCTTTCTCAATCTGGTCGTCGACTACAAGCACAGGATCGGCTTCGAAGGCACCATCCTGATCGAGCCGAAGCCTCAGGAACCGACCAAGCACCAGTATGATTACGACGTCGCCACCGTCTATGGCTTCCTCAAGCGTTTCGGACTGGAGAACGAGGTCAAGCTCAACATCGAGCAAGGCCACGCCATCCTGGCCGGCCATTCGTTCGAGCATGAACTGGCGCTGGCCAATGCGCTCGGCATTTTCGGCTCGATCGACATGAACCGCAACGACTACCAATCGGGCTGGGACACCGACCAGTTCCCAAACAATGTACCGGAGATGGCGCTCGCCTATTATCACGTACTGCAGGCGGGCGGCTTCAAGACCGGCGGCACCAATTTCGACGCCAAGCTCAGGCGCCAGTCGCTCGATCCGCAGGATCTGCTGATCGGTCATATCGGCGGCATGGATTGCTGCGCTCGAGGCCTCAAGGCAGCGGCACGCATGGTCGAGGACAAGGCGCTGTCGGCGCCGCTCGCCGAGCGCTATGCCGGCTGGGATTCGGCCGAGGCCAAGGCGATGCTTGCCGGCAAGCGCACGCTGGAGGAAATTGCTGATCGCGTCGTCAAGGAGAAGATCGAGCCGCAGCCCCGATCCGGCCGCCAGGAACTGCTCGAGAACATCGTCAACCGGTACGTCTGAGGCGTGCCGTTTCGCGGCCGCATTTTCAGCGGCCGCGGATAAAGGCGGCTTCCGCGGGGCTGAAACCGACAAGGTTTGCCCCTGCGAAACTTTCGGTCTGCTTGCTGACCGGGCCTGGCATTTGCCCTAGCCGTGATCGAGGCCTCTCAAATAGGCGCAGAACATGTCGGCCATGGCGTCGGCGTAGGCTTCAATCTCCGTGGCGGTTCGAGGCGCCTCCGAGAACTGCTTCCCCACCGTGCTCAGCGTCGTCATGACGAGGTCGCCGGCCAATTCGCGGGTCACTTGCGCGGCGTTGGGCAACGCCTCCTGCATGAAGAGCTGGATGGTGCGGTCTCCGGACGCCCTTGCCGCCCGCGCCTCAGGCGCGTCGCGGTAAAGCGGTGCGGCGTCGTCGAGCGCCACACGCACCGCGGCCTCGTCACACTCCGAGCGGAGGAAGGCGTGGACCAGGCCACGCAGCCTTTCAAGCGGCGGTTTCCTGATATCCTCGAGGATGTCGCGCAGCAAATCGGTCGTCTGCCGCCATTCGTCACTCTGGAGCCGGAACAGGATCGCCGCCTTGTTCGGAAAATACTGATACAGCGATCCGACGCTGACACCGGCCTTCTCGGCCACCCGCGCCGTGGTGAAGCGCTGCGCGCCTTCCCTCGCCAAAACCTGAACAGCAGCCTCCAAAATCGCAGCAACGAGCTCCGCCGAGCGGGCCTGCTTGGGCTGTTTTCGCGAGGAAATCCGCGGACTTCGGTGATCGCTCATTGAGAGGCGCGCCAATGCGATTGGTGAATGCGAATGATTAGTCGTATTTTAAATGCCGCACAAGAACGCATTCAATTTTGACTGGAGACCAATATGACCACACTGACGACAACGCCGCTGGCGCCCCTGCTGGACCGCCTGTTCGAGGAAGCCGCTGCGGCAACGAGCCCTGCCGTGGCGGAGCTCTCCGCCGAGGAGCGGAGCCGCTTCATTCGGAGCAAGACCGAATACCTCGATTTCTACGGGCGGCTAAAGGATCTCTGGCTTCCCGTTTCGCGAGAGACCGGCATGCTGCTCTACATGCTGGCACGGAGCAGCGGCGCCCGGACGATCGTCGAATTTGGAACCTCGTTCGGCATCTCGACCCTGCACCTTGCCGCAGCCTTGCGGGACAATGGCGGCGGCCGCCTGATCACCAGCGAGTTCGAGCCATCCAAGGTGGCGCGCGCCAGGAGCAACCTAACAGCAGGCGGTCTCATCGACATGGTGGAAATCCGAGAGGGAGACGCGCTGCAAACATTAAGCGTCGATCTTCCCGAAACGGTCGACCTGCTGCTGCTCGATGGCGCCAAAGCGCTCTATCCCGAGGTCTTGACCCTAGTTGAAAGTCGCCTCAGGCCGGGCGCCTTGGTCGTTGCCGACAATGCCGATCTTTGCCCCGAATACCTCTCGCGGGTGCGCTCGACCGGAAGCGGCTACATGTCCACGCCGTTCGGCGAGGATGTCGAACTGTCCATGCGGCTCGGCTGACGCACCGCCTGATCTGTCGGAAAGATCGTGCCCAAGATGGGCGGCGGCGGACAAAACTTTGCCCGGCATCGCCCATCAATCGCCTCGCTCTTGCCTTCAAACAGCCGTCACGGAGTTCCTATAGTGTGGTTCGTGGCGGGAATCAGAAAGAAGGAGGCGAAACGATATGCAGCACGAACGCGAAATCGACGCCCTGCTCTCATCTGGCGAGGCCGGATCGATCATCGACCGGCTGATGGCGCTGCCGCACCCTAAGCATGGTGCGCTGAGTGCAAACGAATGGGATCGCGCGGTCGCCAGCCGCTTCGAGACCCATCTGGCGAGACAGATGCGCTCGCAGATCGACGGCAACAGCGTCCGCCAAGACGCTGCCTGATCCCCACTATCTCAGGCGCAGCCTGACCGGCGCTTCGCCGAACGCTCTTGAAAACGCTCTGGAAAATGCCGCGGCGGACGAAAACCCCGTTCGCCCGGCAATGTCCGCCATGGCGATGCGCGTATCGACCACCAGCCGGCGCGCGGCGCCGAGGCGCAGCCTGAGATAATAGGCGCCCGGCGTTTCGCCGATCGACTTGCGAAAGATACTTTCCAGCGTCCGCGCCGTCACCCCGGCGCGCTTGGCCACGGCGGCGACAGTCAGGGGCTGGTCGACATGCGCTTCCATCAGCCGGATGGCTTGCGCGAGCCTGGGATCGTAGCCGTCAAGACGGCCGAGCGAGACCAGCGGCTGCGCGTCCGTCGCGGCGCGCGCCTGGTCGTAGATGAAGACGCTCGCGACATCGAGCGCCACGGCCATGCCGAGCCGCGTGCGGATCAGATGCAGCATCAGGTCGAAAGTCGGTGAGGCACCGCCGGAGGTGAATACGGGACCGTCGATGACGTAGCGGTCGGGGCGCACGTCTACGCCGGGAAAGGCCGAAGAAAAATCCTCCATATCCTCCCAGTGGGTGGTGGCGCTGCGCCCCTCCAGCAAGCCCGCGCGCGCCACCAGCCAGGTGCCGGCCTCGACGCCGCCGCAGGCGCGTGCCGCGCGCGCCGCCCGGCGCAGTCCGGAAAGCAAGGCTGAAGTGGCATAATTCTGCGTGCCGAAGCCGGCGACGACGACCAGCATGTCGGTTGTGTCAGCCGCATCGAAGCGGCCGCTGACCGCCACCGGCAGGCCGCATGTGGTGACCGGCGCCTCGCCTGTGACCGAGACCAGCCTGAAATCGAACAGGGTCTCACCGGCAATACGGTTGGCGGCGCGCAACGGATCGACAGCCGACGCAACACACATGATCGACGAGCCGGAGAATACCAGCAGCGTCACCTTGAGCGACAAACGTTCGGCACGAAAGATCGTCGGTTTTTCGGTTTTGGTCACATGATCTTCGTAAAACGCAAAACAGTTTCCGGCAAGTCAGGCATTCTTGCCCTATGTTCTATTGGGAGAGAGTCCGATGCCGTTAGGGATGAACCGTGAGGTCTTCATTACCTGTGCCGTGACCGGGTCCGGCAGTTCGCAGGACCGCAGCCCGCACGTGCCGCGCTCGCCCAAGCAGATCGCCGATTCGGCCATCGAGGCGGCAAAGGCAGGGGCTGCGATCGTGCACTGCCATGTGCGCGATCCCGAGACCGGCAAGCCTAGGCGCGACGTGCATCTCTACCGCGAGGTAACCGAGCGCATCCGCGCGGCAAACGTTGATGTCGTTTTGAACCTGACCGCCGGCATGGGCGGCGACATGGTATTCGGCCCGCCGGAAACCCCCCTGCCGCTGAACGAAAAAGGCACGGATATGGGCGGTGCGACCAACCGCGTGGAACATGTTCGCCAGTGCTTGCCGGAAATCTGTACGCTCGACTGCGGCACGATGAATTTCGCCGAAGCCGACTATGTCATGACCAACACGCCCGGCATGCTGCGCGCCATGGGCGGCATGATGACGACGCTCGGCGTCAAGCCGGAGATCGAGGCCTTCGACACCGGGCATCTGTGGTTTGCCAAGCAATTGGTCGAGGAACAAGTGCTGAAGCCGGACGCGCTGGTGCAATTGTGCATGGGTGTGCCGTGGGGGGCGCCGGACGACCTCAACACCTTCATGGCCATGGTCAACAATGTACCGTCGACCTGGAACTGGTCGGCGTTCGCCATTGGCCGAAACCAGATGGCCTATGTCGCTGCCGCGGTGCTGGCCGGCGGCAATGTCCGTGTCGGGCTGGAGGATAATCTCTGGCTCGACAAGGGGGTGCTGGCGACCAATGCGCAGCTGGTCGAGCGGGCGGTCAGTATCGTGTCGAATATGGGCGCCAGGGTCATCGGCCCGGATGAGGTGCGAAAGAAGCTGAACCTGACGAAGCGCGCACCGCTTTGAGCAAGGGCGGGAAGAACCCGGTTGGGAGGAGCCGCCGATGAAGACCGTGAAGTTCACCGCCATGAAGGACGGCGACCGCGAGGATTATGCCTTCCTCACCGAGCATGAGATCGACCATGCGGCAAAGACCGGCGAGCGTCTGCTCGACGCGCTTGTCCAGCTCGACGAAGGGCTGTCGGGCTACAAGATCACCCGGCTCGGCCATTCGCTGCAGGCGGCGACGCGGGCCTGGCGCGACGGCGCCGACACCGACTGGATTGCCTGCGCCTTGCTGCACGACATCGGCGACATCTACGCGCCCTATAATCACGACGAATATGCAGCGTCGATCCTGAAGCCTTTTGTGCGCGAGCAATGCACCTGGGTGGTGGAAAAGCACGGCGACTTCCAGCGCCTCTATTACGCACATCACCTCGGCGGCAACCCGCACGCCCGCGACCGCTTCGCCGGGCACATTTATTTCCACGATTGCGATGAGTTTTGCGAGCGCTGGGACCGGTCGAGCTTCGATCCCGACTACGAGACATTGCCGATCGATTTCTTCCGGCCCTTGGTGCTCGAAGTGTTCGCGCGCAAGGCCTATGACGCGTCCGTGATCCGTGCCGGCGAGCGTGTCGCCCTCACCGACCCCGCAACAGCCAGCACAAGAACCGGAGCCTCCGCATGAGCATCATCAACAAGGCGGCAGCCGTCGGCGGCGGCGTCATCGGCGCCGGCTGGGTCGCGCGGCTGCTGCTCAACGGCATCGACGTGTCGATCTTCGATCCCGACCCCGAGGCGTCACGCAAGGTCGGCGAGGTGATGAAGGGAGCGCGACGCGCCTACAAGCAGATGCTGCCCGGCGGCCTGCCGAAAGAGGGCAAGCTCACTTTCGCCAAGACGATCGCCGAGGCGGTCGCCGATGCCGACTTCATCCAGGAAAGCGTGCCGGAGCGGCTCGACCTCAAGCACCGCGTGCTGGCCGAGATCGACCTTTATGCGCCGGCCAACGCCATTGTCGGCTCCTCCACCTCCGGCATCAAGCCGACCGACATGCAGGTGGCGATGAAGAAGCATCCGGAGCGGTTGGTGGTCGGCCATCCGTTCAACCCCGTCTATCTCTTGCCACTGGTCGAAATCGTCGGCGGCGAACAGACCTTTCCCGAGGCGATCGAAGTCGCCAAGGAGATGTATGCCTCGATCGGCATGAAGCCGGTGGTGATCCGCAAGGAGATCGAAGCCTTTGTCGGCGACCGCCTGCTCGAAGCGGCCTGGCGCGAGGCGCTGTGGCTGGTCAAGGACGGCATCTGCACGGTCGAGGAGCTTGACGACATCATGCGCTATGGCTTCGGCCTGCGCTGGGCGCAGATGGGCATGTTCCAGGTCTATCGTGTCGCCGGCGGCGAGGCCGGCATGCGCCACTTCATGGCGCAGTTCGGCCCGTGCCTGAAATGGCCATGGACCAAGCTGATGGATGTGCCGGAGTTCAACGACGAATTGGTCGAGCTGATCGCGACCCAGTCGGACGACCAGGCGCACGGTCTGTCGATCCGCGAACTCGAAAAGATCCGCGACGACAATCTGGTCGCGATCATGGAGGCACTGTCGAAGCAGAACAAAGGCAAAGGCTGGGGCGCCGGCGCCCTGCATAAGGACTATACCAGGCAGCTGGCCAAGCTTGCGGCGAAGAAGCCCACCGCCTCCAAGGCTGCCGAGAAGGCCAAGGCTGAAAAGCCGAAGAAAAAGAAGAAAGGCTGAGACCATGGATTTTGGTCTTTCGGAGGAACAGAAGCTCATCGTCGAGACGACGCGGGCCTTCGTCGAGAACGAGCTTTACCCGCATGAGCGCGAAGTGGAGCGCACCGGCGTGCTGCGCCGTGAGCTGATCGAGGAGATCAAGGCCAAGGCGATCGAAGCTGGTCTCTATGCCGCCAACATGCCGGCCGATGTCGGCGGCGCCGGGCTCGATACGGTGACCTGGCTGCTCTATGAAAAGGAGCTCGGCCGCGCCAATTACGCGCTGCACTGGACCTGCGTGGCGCGGCCTTCCAACATCCTCCTTGCCGGCACGCCGGAGCAGCGCGAGAAGTATCTGTTCCCGTGCATTCGCGGCGAAAAATGGGATTGCCTGGCAATGACCGAGCCGGGCGCCGGCTCCGATTTGCGCGGCATGAAGGCAACCGCCGTGCAGGACGGCGACGACTGGGTGCTGAACGGCACCAAGCATTTCATAAGCCACGCCGACCTCGCCGATTTCGCCATCGTCTTCATGGCCTCGGGGGAGGAAGAGTCTTCGCGTGGAAAACGCAAGAAGATCACCGCCTTCTTCGTCGACAAGGGCACCAAGGGCTTTACCGTGCGCGACGGCTACCGCAACGTCTCGCATCGCGGCTACACCAATGCCATCCTCGAATTCGACGATTGCCGTCTGCCGGCCACTCAGGTTCTGGGCGAGGTGCACAAGGGCTTCGACGTCGCCAATTCATGGCTTGGCGCGACGCGCCTGCAGGTCGGCGCCACCTGCCTCGGCCGCGCCGAACGGGCGCTTGGCCACGCCATCGAATACGCCGCGCAGCGCCAGCAATTCGGCCAGCCGATCGGCAAGTTCCAGGGCGTGTCGTTCAAGCTCGCCGACATGGCGACCGAGCTGAAGGCCGCCGACCTGATGGTGTTCGAAGCCGGCTGGAAGTACGATCAGGGCACCGTCACCGATCAGGACATGGCCATGGCCAAGCTGAAGGCCACCGAGATGCTCGCCTTCGTCGCCGACGAGGCGATCCAGATCCATGGCGGCATGGGGCTGATGGACGATCTGCCGCTGGAACGCATCTGGCGCGACGCCCGCGTCGAGCGCATCTGGGAAGGCACCTCGGAAATCCAGCGCCACATCATTTCGCGGGCGCTGCTGCGCCCGTTCGGGGGCTAGAGCATGATCCCAAAAAGTGGAATCCGGTTTTTGGAAAAGATCATGCTCAAACGAAAAGATGACGATGCACAAACTTGAGCGGCTTTTGCGCCCACGAACGATCGCAGTCTTCGGTGGCGTGCAGGCTGCTGCCGTCGTCGCGCAGTCGATCAAGATGGGCTTTGCCGGCGAGATCTGGCCCGTGCATCCGAGCAAGGACGAGGTCGCCGGCCGCAAGGCGTATCGCTCGGTGGCCGAATTGCCCGGTGCGCCGGATGCCGCTTTCATCGGCGTCAACCGGCACTTGACCATCGAAGTGGTCAAGGCGCTGGCCGAGCGCGGCGCCGGCGGTGCGGTCTGCTTCGCCGCCGGCTTCCTCGAAACCGAGGCCTATGACGAGGACGGCGAGCGGCTGCAGGCCGAGCTGGTCGCGGCGGCGGGTCCCATGCCGATCATCGGGCCGAACTGCTATGGGCTGATCAATTACGCCGACGGCGCGCTTTTGTGGCCCGACCAGCATGGCGGCATCAGGCTGCCTGAAGGCGGTCGCGGCGTTGCCATCATCACCCAGTCGTCGAACATCGCCATCAACATGACGATGCAGAAGCGCGGCCTGCCGATCGCCTTTCTGATGACCGCCGGCAACCAGGCGCAGACCGGGCTTTCCGAAATGGCGCTCGGCCTGATCGAGGACGACCGCGTCACCGCGCTCGGCCTGCATATCGAGGCCTTCGACTCGGTAGCCGGCTTCGAAAGGCTGGCGGCACGGGCACGAGAGCTGAAGAAGCCTGTTATCGCCATGAAGGTCGGCCGCTCCGAGCAGGCGCGGCAGGCGACCGTCTCGCATACCGCGTCGCTGGCCGGCTCGGACGCAGCGTCCGGCGCGTTCCTGAAGCGGCTCGGCATCGCCCGCATCGATTCGATCCCGGCCTTCATCGAGGCGCTGAAGCTGCTGCACGTCACCGGTCCCCTGCCCGGCTACCGGCTGTCGTCGATGAGCTGTTCGGGCGGCGAGGCGTCCGTCATGGCCGACAGCGCCGAAGGCCGCTGGGTGACCTTTCCGCCTCTCACCGCCGAGCATCGCATTCAGGTCAAATCGACGCTCGGCCCGCTGGTCGCGGTGGCCAACCCGCTCGACTACCATACCTTCATCTGGAACAACGAGCCGGCGATGACCGCCACCTTCACCGCCATGGTGTCTGGCGGCTTCGACCTCAACATGCTGGTGCTCGACTTTCCGCGCCCCGACCGCTGCTCCGACACCGACTGGTGGGCGACGCTGCGCGCCTTCGAAGCGGCGCTGAAGACCAACAGCGCGCAAGGCGCGATCGTCTCCTCGCTGCCGGAGAACCTGCCCGAGGAATACACTGCAGGGCTGATGGCGCGGGGCATGGTGCCGCTGTTCGGCATTTCCGAGGCCATGGACGCCGCCCAGGCGGCAGCCTTCATCGGCTGGGCGTGGCGCGAGCCGCTGGCGCAGCCGATCGACACCTCGGCGTCTGGCGCGCCGGCCGGCGACCATGTCACCCCGGACGAGGCGGAGGCGAAAGCGCGGCTCATCGAGGCCGGGCTCCCGGTGCCGAAGGGCGAGCGCGCCGGCAACGCGGTCGAGGCTGTGATCTCCTCGATGGCGCTCGGCTTCCCGGTAGCGCTGAAGGCTCTTGGCGTCATCCACAAATCCGAGCTCGACGCGGTCCGGCTCAATTTGAGGGATGCCGAATCCGTCAGCACCGCCGCCCATGATCTCGGCCCGCTCGGCACCGGCCTTTATGTCGAGCGCATGGTGCGCGATGGCGTCGCCGAGCTGCTGGTCGGCTTCACCCGCGACCCGATGTTCGGCGCGGTGATGACGCTCGGCACCGGCGGCGTGCTGGTCGAGCTGTTGCGCGACAGCGTCACGCTGATGCTGCCGGCGACCCGTGACGACATCGAGGCCGCTTTGCGCGGGCTGAAACTGTTCCCGCTGCTCGACGGCTATCGCGGCCGGCCGAAGGCCGATGTCACGGCGGCAATAGAGGCGATATCGGGCATTGCCGGCTTCGTGCAGCAAAATGCCGGCGAGATCGAGGAACTCGACATCAATCCGCTGATCGTCTGCGCCGAGGGCAAGGGCGCCTGGATCGCCGATGCGCTGCTGGTGCTGGGAGGCAAGAAGAATGGCTGAAATCATCACCACCCGCCGCGAGGGCACGATCCTCGAAGTCACGCTCGACCGGCCCAAGGCCAACGCCATCGACCTGAAGACGTCGCGGCTGATGGGCGAGACGTTCAAGGCGTTCCGCGACGATCCCGAGCTGCGCGTCGCCATCGTCAAGACCGCCGGCGACAAGTTCTTCTGCGCCGGCTGGGACCTGAAGGCCGCGGCCGGCGGCGACGCGGTCGACGGCGACTATGGCGTCGGCGGCTTCGGCGGGCTGCAGGAACTGCGCGACCTCAACAAGCCGGTGATAGCCTGCGTCAACGGCATGGCGGTCGGCGGCGGCTTCGAGCTGGCGCTGTCCTGCGACCTCATCTATGCGTCGGACCACTCCTCCTTCGCGCTGCCCGAAATCCGCGCCGGCACGCTGGCCGATGCGGCGACGATCAAGCTGCCGAAGCGCATCCCTTACCATGTCGCAATGGACCTTCTGCTCACCGGCCGCTGGATGGATGTCGCCGAGGCGCATCGCTGGGGCCTGGTCAACGAGGTGCTGCCCAAGGAAAGACTGGAGGACCACGTCTGGGAGATCGCGCGGCTGCTCGCCAGCGGCCCGCCGCTGGTCTTCGCCGCGATCAAGGAGACGGCTCGGGTCGCTGAATCGCTGACGTTCCAGGACGCGATGAACCGGGTGACGCGCCGGCAGCTGCCAACGGTTGACGCACTCTACGGCTCGGAGGACAATCTCGAGGGTTTTCGCGCCTTCGCCGAGAAGCGCGACCCGGTGTGGAAGGGGAAGTGACGCTGCGGAGATGATGGCGATCCTTCACACCCCCCTCTGCCCTGCCGGGCATCTCCCCCGCAAGTGGGGAGATCGGATGTCGCATCGGATTTCGCCAATTTCCAGCGTTGCAGGACAAGCGGCAAGGCCAAAGCTGCCGATCTCCCCCCTTGCGGGGGAGATGGCCGGCAGGCCAGAGGGGGGTGTCCAAGCTCAACCTTGGCGGCCCATTCGGCGCCCATGACCAACTACAAAACCCTCATCGACGCCGAGACCTGGGCCTTCATCGAGCGGACCAATTCCTATTATCCACCCGATACGATCGACTACACCATCGCCGAGCAGCGCGAGATCTATAACCAGATGTGCCGCGAGTTCTTTGCCGGCTATCCCCAAGGCGTCACGGCGGAAACCACCGCCATTGCCACACCCTGGCACATCCCGATCCGCGTCTACCGCGCCCCGGCGCCGGAAACAGCGGCGATGGTGCTTTATTTCCATGGCGGCGGTTTTGTCCTCGGCGGGCTCGATAGCCATGACGACCTCTGCGCCGAGCTTTGCAGCCGCACCGGCTACGAAGTGGTTTCGGTCGACTACCGGCTGGCGCCGGAACACCTTCATCCGGCCGCCTTCGACGATGCCATCAGCGCCTTCGAATGGGCGTCGACCACCTACGAGCGTCCTATCCTGCTGTGCGGCGATAGCGCCGGCGGCAATCTCGCCGCCGCCGTCAGCCACGCGACGCGCGGCCATGCGCGCAAGCCGATCGGCCAGATTCTGGTCTATCCCGGCCTTGGCGGCGACAGCTCCGCCGGCTCCTACGTCCCCCACGCGGAAGCGCCGATGCTTAACGTGCGCGACCTCGTTTTCTACAGGGACATCAGGACCGGGGGCGAGGACCGCACCGGCGATCTCACCTTGTCGCCGCTCGCCGACGCCGACTTTGCCAATCTGCCGCCCACCGTCGTGATCACCGCCGAATGCGACCCGCTGTCGTCGGACGGCGAAGCCTATCGCGACCGCATCGTTGCCGCGGGCGGACGTGCCTGGTGGCTCGAGGAGCCGGGGCTGGTGCATGGCTATTTGCGCGCCAGGCACACGGTCGGCCGCGCCCGCTCGAGCTTTACCCGGATTGTCGATGCAGTGACGGTTCTGGGGAAGGGCGAATGGATCTGGTGAGGGATGTCCTCCTCACCCCGACGGGCTTTTATCCGCCGGGATAGCTCTACTTGCGGCTGCGTCGCCGCCCGGAAACCCGCCTCAGCCAAGGCCCCAAATGAAAGGCGCTCATCAGCAGGTACATCGGGACCATGCCGCCCAGCGGTGAGGTCTCTTGCCCGGTCGAGCACATCATATCCGGCGCGCCGCCGAGCAGTGTCAACAACGCCATGGTTGCGAAGGTCGGCGCGGCGGCGAAGGACAGCCAGTCGGCTGCGCCAAGGGCGGCCGGGCTCGCATCGCCGCCGGATCCGCCTGCATGAATCTCGCTCATGTCCGTTGTCCCTGGTAGTGAGCGGGATGCGTTCGAATGAACAGCGCATCCCGCTCCTCCATTTGTCTTAGCCGCATTTCTGCGACGCCAAAGATGTTCTATTCGGTGCGATTCCGGAACGCGGCCTCTCCGGCGTCCGATATCTCGACCCATTTTTTGTCGGGGACGGCTTCGGCGCCGTAATTGTCGTGCCAGTTCCACCACTTGTATGTCGGCGTCTGCGGATAGCCCTCGGGCGAATCCTCCCAAACCTCCTGGCGGCCGAGCGGCGTCAGGTCGAGGTAGCTCCATACGGTCCCCATCGCCTCGTCGCCGCGGTTGTTGATGAAGTAGGTGCGGAACACGCGATCGCCGTCGCGGATGAACACGTTGTGGCCGTGCCACTCGTCAACGCCGAAATCAGCATCGAAGCTGTCGGTGATGGTGTACCAGGGCATCTTCCAGTCCATCCGCGCCTTTAGCCGCGCAATGTCGGCCTGCGGTGCGCGCGAGGCGTAGGCAAGCGTGGTGTCGCGCGCGTTCAAATGGGCGAGATTGCCGACCTGATCCGCCCCCAGCGAACAGCCGCGGCAGGCGTGATCGGGCCAGCCAAATACGCCGGGCTCGAAGAAGGCACGGTAGACGACCAGCTGGCGGCGGCCCTCGAACAGGTCGAGCAGGCTCACCTTTCCGTCAGGCCCTTCGAACATATAGGACTTCTCCACCGCCACCCATGGCATCCGCCGGCGCTCGGCGGCCAGTGCGTCGCGAGCCCGGGTCATGGTCTTCTCCTTCACGAGCAGCTGCTGGCGCGCGGCCTCCCATGCGTCAGGCGAAACGACCGGTGGTGTCTTCATCGCGAGCCGCGTCGCCTGCTCGCCTGTGCCATTCTGATGTGCCGTCATTGTGCATCTCCCTTGCTGGTCGCCGCACCGGCGCGACGTGTTGGGTCGTGAGATAGGATAGGGGTGATAGCGGATTGGCGAGAGTGACAAGTGTGACGCGATTCCGACGGGTTCGCTGATCACGGCCAATTTCGCCGCCCGCGACGCCTCTGCGCTCATTCGCGCCCGGACTGCTGAATGGGCCGTGCGCCGGCCAGGTAGCGGTCATTGTCAAACGGCTCGGCCTGGTTGCTTTCCGGGCTCCACAGCTGCCGGTGGGTTCGTGTGAGATCGCCGAGGTAGACATGCAGCGCACCCGATCGCGCGCTGCCGGTATTCGCAACCGCATGCACGGTATTTGAGGCCATGTGCACCACGGCAGGCGCTGCGATGTCCTGCCTTTCCGGGACATCGAGTTCGCTGCCGGCAACAGGATAGATGAAGTTCGTCTCGCTGCCCTTGTAGATGCCGATCAAGGCATCCATCAGGTGGTTATGAGGCGGGTACTGCAGGCCGGGCGACAGCGTGATGTGATAGATCGTCAGGTTAGGGCTCGCATGCAGAAGCACCTCGTCGTCGTCTTCTTCGTGAGCGAGTGTTCCCGATGCGTGAAAACGGTTCGTGTAGTCGCCCAGGACCGTCCTTACCGCTTCGAGGGGATCTGGGCCTCTCGCGGCATTGACGATATCATCGGCAACGGCGTAGAGAGGTGAGTTGGCGGCTAAAGGCATATCAGTTATCCTCCCTGAGATGCTCAGATTATCAATCTGATGTGCTCACGCTAGCGAATGCTGAGGCCAGCGTCAACGGGACAGCCAGACGGACAGAATATGAAAACGACGAAGTTGACCGCCGAACCGGCAGGGCCGGCCACGGCCGAGGCGACAGCACTGTCAGCCGCCGACGTCCTTCGCAGGGAACAGGCATATGAGCAGCTGAGGAACGACATCATAGCCTGTGTGCTGCGCCCCGGCGAAGCGCTCACCGAGAAACAGATCGGCGATCGATACCTGATCAAAAAGGCTACCATCCGCGCGGCGTTGGCCCGCCTGATGCAGGAAGGGCTGGTCAGGAGCGAGCCGCGCCGCGGCTACGTCGTTGCGACGCTCAGCCTGCGCGACGTCAACGAGATCTTCGATGTCCGCAGCTTGATCGAACCGGAAGTGTTCAGGGTGGCGGCATCGAACATGACCGAGCGCGGGCTCGAGGATGTTAGGCTGGCAGCGCAAAAAGTGCTGAAGCCGGAGACGCTACGCAGCCACATTGCCTTCCTTGCGGCCGATCGTGCTTTTCGCCTGGCCCTTGCGGAGCTCTCGGGAAATTTGCGGCTGGCGCATCTCCTGGACCAGATACTCGACCAGTCGGCGCGGGTTCTCCACCTCGGCTTCAAGTCGCGCGACTTCACCCAGTTGATCATCGCCCAGCAAAAGGAACTGGTTCTTGCCTGCGAGGCAGGCGACGTTTCCGCCATCGTGAAACTTGCCCGTGCGCAGTGCCTGTTCCTCAAGAAGCAGGTGCTCGAGGCTTTGCTTGCCGGTTCCAAGCTTCAAGACGTCAATTTGCAACCCTTCGCCTAAAGCGCCTTGTTTCACCCCACCGCTCGCGCCGCTGCCCGTCCGGCACTGCGGCCGGAAAAGATGCAGCCGCCGAGAAACGTACCTTCGAGCGCTGCATAGCCGTGCATGCCGCCGCCGCCGAAACCGGCTGCCTCGCCCACCGCGTACAGCCCTTCGACCGGTTGGCCGCCGGCGCCCAGCACGCGGCTGTCGAGGTCCGTCTCAAGCCCGCCGAGCGTCTTGCGGGTCAGGATGCCGAGCCTGACCGCGATCAGCGGGCCATTGGCGGGATCGAGCAGCTTGTGCGGCCTTGCGGTACGGATCAGCCGGTCGCCGAGATAGGCGCGCGCGCCGCGCAGCGCGGTAATCTGCATGTCCTTGGAGAACGGATTGTCGAGCTGCCGGTCGCGAGCGCGGATTTCGCGCTCGACCTGCGCCAGTTCGAGCAGCGGCTCGCCGCCGGCCAGTGCGTTCATGCGGGCGACCAGCGCCGGCAGTTCGGCCTCGACGATGAAATCCTCACCCTTCTCCATGAACGCCTTGACCGGCGCGGGCACGCCGCTGGTGGCACGGCCAAGCACCTGGCGCCAGCTCTTCCCGGTCAGATCGGGGTTCTGCTCGGAGCCGGACAGCGCGAACTCCTTCTGGATGATCTTTTTGGTCAGGATGAACCAGGAATAGTCGTATCCGGTGCTCATGATGTGGCTGAGCGTCGCCAGCGTATCGAAGCCGGGATAGAGCGGCACCGGCAGGCGTTTGCCGCGCGCATCGAGCCACAGCGATGACGGGCCGGGCAGGATGCGGATCGCATGGTCGGTCCAGAGCGGCGCCCAGTTCCTGATGCCCTCGACATAGTGCCACATGCGGTCGCGGTTGATGAGCCTGCCGCCGGCAGCCTCGGCGATCGCCAGCATGCGGCCGTCGACATGGTCGGGAACGCCGGTGATCATGCGTTTTGGCGGCGAACCCAGCCGCTGCGGCCAATTCTCCCGGACCAGCTGGTGATTGGCGCCGATGCCGCCGGAGGCGACGATGACGGCCTGCGCCTTCAACTCGAAATCGGCTGTGATCTCGCGCGAGCTCTTGCGACCGCGCTCGGCATCGCTCGCCGCCAATACGTCGCCGCGCACGCCGTCGACGACGCCGCCCGTCCGGGTCAATTCGTTGACCCGGTGACGGAATTTGAAGTGGATCAATCCGCGCTTCTCGGCCTCGCGCACGCGCTGCACGAACGGTTCGAGCACACCAGGCCCGGTGCCCCAGGTGATGTGGAAGCGCGGCACCGAATTGCCGTGGCCGGCGGCATTGCCACCGCCGCGCTCGGCCCAGCCGACCACCGGAAAGAATTTCAGGCCGCGCTGCCCGAGCTAGGAGCGCTTCTCGCCGGCGGCGAAGCCGACATAGGCCTCAGCCCAGCGGCGCGGCCAGAGATCTTCCGTGCGGTCGAAGGCTGCAGTGCCCAGCCAATCCTCGAGCGCCAGCTCATACGAATCGCGGATGCGCATGCGCCGCTGTTCGGGCGAATCGACAAGGAAGATGCCGCCGAGCGACCAGAACGCCTGGCCGCCAAGCGACTGCTCCGGCTCCTGCTCGACGATGATGGTCTTCTTGCCGGCCTCAGTCAGTTCGGCCGCCGCGACAAGACCGGCAAGGCCGGCGCCGACAATGATCACATCCGCGTCGTTTGGCATCTATTTGGCCATGATCTCGTCCAAAAACCGGTCCCTCATTTTTTGGGATCATGGCCGGCCTAGACTGTCTCCCAGCCTTCCTTCTCGCCGGCGCGGAAGATGGCATCGATGACCTTCTGGTTGAGCACCGATTCTTCCAGGGTGAAAACGCGGTCCTTGCCGCCCTGTGCCGCCCGCGCGAAGGCCTCGACTTCCAGCCGGTATTGCTGCGTGCCGGGAAAGCGGAATACCTGCGCCTCGCTGTGGTTCTGGTTGTGCAGCTCGACGCGGTGATGGTCATAGAGCCCGGCGTTGAACGGTGAGAACACCTCGATGAATCCCTTCTCGCCGTGGAACACCATCACCTGGCGTGCCGCCATCTGCGTCGACAGGTAAAACGACAGCTCGAAATCGCCGAAATCGGCGCGGATCGAGGAATAGATGTCGGTGCCGAACGTCTTGTCGCGCTCGATCGTCGCCTGGACGCGCAGCGGCTCCTTGCCCGTCGAAAAGCGTGTCGACACCGTCGGGTAGACACCGATGTCGGGCAGCGCGCCGCCGCCGAGATCGAGCTTGTTGCGCATGTTGTTGGGGTCGACATTGTAATAGGAGAACGCGCCCTGGACATGGCGCAGCCGGCCGATGGCGCCGTTGGCGATCAGCTCGCGCACCTTGATCCATTGCGGATGGTAGACGACCATGAAAGCTTCGCAGACCAGCACCTTCCTGGCATCGCGCAGCTTGATCAGCGGCGGAATATCCTTGGCATCGAGCGCCAGCGGCTTTTCGACCAGAACATGCTTGCCGGCCTCGATCGCCTTGGCCGTCCATTCGACATGCTGCGAGGTCGGCAGCGGAATGTAGACGCCGTCGATGTCGCTGGAGGCGAGCAGCTCCTCATAGGAGCCGAAAGCGTGGCGCGCGCCGAAGCGTTCGCCCAGTGCCCGGGCTTTCGACAGATCGCGGCTGGCGATCGCCGACAGCACGCCGTTCTCCGCCTCGACGATTGCCGGCAAAAGCTGCTCGCGGCCGATCTTGGCCGTCGACAAAACACCCCATCGGAACATCAGATTTCTCCTCTCGATTGCAGGCCTGGAGGTTTGCCCTAATTCAGGAGAAAAGCCAATGCGGGAGCCTGGCGGCGAACAGGGCGATCATCTGCGGCTTTTCCGGATGCCGGCGCTGCCCTTGCGGGGGCGACGAACCCAGGTCCTGCAAAGACTATCCCCTTCTACCCGTCAGCGTCATGTCGAAGTCGACGACGTTGGAGTAAATCGGCGTGCCGACATCCATGCCGTAGCGCGACCGCAACACCTTGCCGGTGACATGGAATTTTATCGTGCCCGCCCTGAGGCCGCCGAGCTCGGCCGTGAACTTTTCCTGAAAGGTCTTGCCGCGCGCCGTCAGCCGGCCGGTGACAAGGGCTGACGTGGCGCCGGTGCGTTTGACGCTGGTCGAACGGAACTGGATCTCCGGATTGTTGGCCGCGTCGAAAACCGCGTCCGAGCGAAGAAAGGCGTCGATGCGACTTTGGCCGGTACCGACGCTTTCGGGGAAGATGGTGAAATTGACCTGGGACCGGCCGACATCGCTGTTGTCGATGAGGATACTGCCCTTGAAGCGGGAGAAAGCACCGTCGAGCCCTCCGCCGCCGAGCTTGCCGATCGAGAAGTGGATGCTGGAACTCCCCGGGCTGATGGTGTAGCTGCCGGCCGCGTCGCCAAGGGCGACGGCGGCGAAAACAGGCATAGCAAAACAAGCGGCGGCTGCCGCAAATCCGAAGATGCGCGCGTACATGGAAATGGTCCTCTTGGCAGGCAACGCTTTCTTGCGTCCTCGCCCCATGAACGAATGAGCCGCCCGCTCTATTCCGTGTCGCGATGTGACGAAGCCGTGATCATGCGCAGCAGCACGGTATCCCTCAGCCAGAAATGATGACGCAGCGCCGCGGCCAGATGCAAAGCGACAAGTCCGATGCCGGCATAGGCGAGATACCAGTGCGTCGCTGCCCAGAAGCTTTCAGCCACGTCCGATTCGCCAAGCGGCAGATTGGGCATAACAAACAGATTGAACGGCACGCTCGGGATCTCCAGCACCGAGACCGAGACCAGCGCCCAGCCGGACAGCGGCAGAGCGAGCTGAAACGCATAAAGCGCAAGATGGACAAGTGGCGCGATGCGGCGCTCGAACGGGCCGACCGAGCGCGGCAGCGGCGGGGCCGGTCTGCCAAGGCGCCAGGCGATGCGCAGGATGACCAGCCCAAGCAGCAGGAAGCCGAAGGATTTATGCAGCTGGATCAGTTCGAAGGCGGTGCGCTGGCTGGACAGTCGCACCATGACGAAGCCGAGCACGAACTGGCCGATAAAGAGCGCCGCGATCAGCCAGTGAAGGATGATCGCCGTCCAGCCGTAGCCGGTGGCCTGGTTTTTGGGCAGTGCTGACATGGTCGGTGAACGAATGCCAGGTCGGCTTTCTTCCACCTCTCCCTTGTGGGGAGGGTTGGCTTACTCGCCGACCTTGAAGAAATCGACAAAGGCCCTGAGCGCCGGCCGCATCTGGCGGCGGCTTGGGTAATAGACGAAGAAGCCGTCGAAAAGCGGGCACCAGTCCTCCAGCACGCGAACAAGCTTGCCGGCGGCGAGCGCGTCGCGGACATAGTCCTCGAACACGAAGGCGAGCCCGGCGCCGTCGACCGCGGCGTTGGCAATCAGATGGTCCTCGTCGAGGATCAGCGGCCCTTTCACCGGGATTTCGATCTCCTCGCCGTTCTTCTCGAATTCCCAGCGATAGAGAATGCCGCTGGAGAAGCGGAAGCGGATGCAGCGGTGACCGGCAAGATCGCGCGGATGCTGCGGCTTGGGCATGGTCTCGAAATAGGATGGCGCGCCGACGACTGCGCCGCGAAGGTCCGGCCCGATGCGCACGGCGATCATGTCGCGCTGCAGGCTCTCGCCCAGCCGCACGCCGGCATCGAAGCCGCCCTTGACCACATCGGTGAAGCGGTCCTCGATGACGATCTCCAGCACGATGTCGGGATAGGCAGCGGCAAAGGCGCCGAGCCTTGGCGTCAGCGTCAGGTGGGCCGCGGTGCGCGGCACGGTCAGCCTGAGATTGCCGGCCGGCCGGTCGCGCGCCTCGATCGCCGATTCCAGCGCCAGGTCGATTTCCGACAGCGCCGGCCTGAGGCGCTCGAGCAGCTGCGCGCCCTCCTCGGTCGGAGCGACGCTGCGCGTGCTGCGCGCCAGAAGGCGGACGCCGAGGCGCGCTTCCAGGCTGGAAACCGCGTGGCTGACCGCCGATGGCGCGATTGCCAGCTCCTTGGCCGCGCCGCGAAAACTGCCGCATTGGGCGACCGTTGCCAGTACAGCGAGCTGTGAAAGATGGGTTCGCTTCATTGATCTATTTTTTGGAACAGCCTGTGCAAATGAGAGCCGATTATCGAACGCAGCGCAAGACGCTATCTCTGCGGCATCACAACCATCACAACAAGGAGATACGTGATGCAAACCCGCAAGCTCGGCAATGAACTTGACGTCTACCCGGTCGGCCTCGGCTGCATGGGGATGAGCTTTGCCTATGGCGGCCAGCCGGAGGCGGACGCGATCGCCACGCTGCGCCACGCTGTCGACATCGGCGTCAATTTCTTCGACACGGCCGAGGTTTACGGCCCCTACGAGAACGAGATCCTGGTTGGCAAGGCGCTGAAGCCTGTGCGTGACAAGGTGACGATTGCGACGAAATTCGGCTTCAAGATCCTGGAAGAAGGCAGCGGCATGGAGCGCATGGCCGGCGTCGACAGCCGCCCGGAACACGTCAAGGCGGTTGCCGAAGCGTCGTTGAAGCGGCTGGATACGGAGGTCATCGACCTCTATTACCAGCACCGCGTCGATCCCAACGTGCCGATCGAGGATACGGTCGGCGCCATGGCCGAGCTGGTGCGCGAGGGCAAGGTGCGGGCGCTCGGCCTGTCGGAGGCGAGTGCGGCGACCATCCGCCGGGCGCATGCGGTGCATCCGATCGCCGCGGTGCAGAGCGAATATTCGCTGTGGAGCCGCGATCCGGAGGAAGAGGTGTTTGCCGTCTGTCGCGAGCTCGGCATCGGCTTTGTCCCCTATAGCCCGCTCGGCCGCGGCCTGCTCACCGGCACGATCGCCAAGCCCGATGTTCTCGGCGCCGACGACTGGCGCCGCGGGTTGCCGCGCTTCCAGGCCGACGCCATGGCGGCCAATGCGGTGGTCATCGCGGTGCTGGAAAAGATTGCTGCCGAGAAGGGCGTAACGCCGGCGCAGCTGGCGCTCGCCTGGGTGCTGCATCAGGGCGACTTCATTGTCCCGATCCCCGGTGCGCGAAAAATCCGCCATCTGGAGCAGAATACGGCGGCAGCCGATATTGTGCTGAGCCAGGCCGAAGTGGCGTCCATCGGCGACGCGCTGTCGCCGGAAAAGGTGGTCGGCAAGCGCTATACCGAGGAGCTGCTGGCCCTGGTCAACGGTTGAACGGCGATCGACGGCGTAATCGAAACGGGGCGTTTCGGCGACCCGTTTTCGGTCGCACCGCAATGCAAATAATTGCGAGATATTGGCGCGAGGCACCCCCCTCTGTCCTGCCGGACATCTCCCCCTCAAGGGGGGAGATTGGACGTCACCTCGGCTTTCGCCAATCACGGACGTTGCAGGAGCGAGCGGATCGCCGAAGCTGCCGATCTCCCCCCTTGAGGGGGAGATGTCCGGCAGGACAGAGGGGGGTGCTGTCCCGCCGATATTTCCTACCAAGGCACGACACTGATCTCCGGCCAGTTCTCCCTCGCACGCGCGCCCTTCATCTCGTGCGTCTGCTGATTATCCAGTGCACGGTTCGGGGTAACGCGAAACGAGAAGATGTCGTCGAGCCCGAACGGCGCCACGAGCGCGAGTTGCCCATCGGTGCCGAATCTAACGCCGACCGCATGGGTTTTCGAAGCGAAATAGGACAGCGCCTCGGCGGACGACGACAGTCTGGGATAGGAACCGCCAAAGCGCGCCTCAAACCACAGATGCACCCGCGCCTGGTTGCGCACTTCGACCGGCAGCGTCAGTCCTTCGAACTGCTTCGCCGCCCGGCGGATGACCGTGTCCTCGGCCTCGTAAGACAGATCGCTCTCATCGAAATAGAACAGATCGACATCACGAATGCCATATCCCGAAGGCTTCGCCGTCAGATGATTCCAGACGCTGTTGTAAAGCGCGCCGGACACGACCAGCCAGTCGGGGAGGTCGAGCGCCCGTACCCGCGACAGCGTCTCGCCGACCAGCGGATCGGCCGAGACGATATCGAGAAAGGCTGCACGCTGTTCCTCGAAGGGCAGCCCTGAATAGCGCAAATGGTTCATCGCCCTTTGGAGGGCGATTCGCCATGCGTCCGCAATCCCTCAGCCGCGCAGCACGCCGCCGGTCTGTTTGCCGACATTCTCGACGATGCGCTTGGCCAGCGCCTCGAAATCCTCGTCGGTCAGCGTCTTTTCGACCGGCTGGATCGAAACTTCGATGGCGATCGACTTCTTCGCCGCGCCGAGCGCTGCACCCTCGAAAACATCGAACACCGAGACGCCGGAAATCAGCTTCCGGTCTGCGGCAAGGGCGGCGCGAACGAGTGTGCCGGCTTCGACCGCCTTGTCGACGACGAAGGCGAAATCGCGCTTGACCGCCTGGAAGGCGGACAGATCGAGCCTCGGCTTTGTCCGCGTCGGCTTGGCCTTCGGCTCGGGCACGGCATCGATGAACACCTCAAACCCGCAAAGCGGACCGGAGACGTCAAGCCCCTCCAGCGTCTTCGGGTGGAACTCGCCGAACGTGCCAAGGATTACCTTCGGCCCGAGCTTGATCGTGCCGGAGCGGCCGGGGTGATACCAGGCCGGGCTGCCGGCCTCGATCTGCAGCCGCTCGACCGGCGCGCCGCAGGCTTCGAGTGCTGCGATCGCATCGGCTTTGGCGTCGAAGACGCCGACGGCGCCGGCGTTGCCGGCCCAATGACGGCCGGAGCCCTCGAGCTTGGCGGTGCCGCGCCGAACGCCGGCGGCAACACGCCGCTGCTGGTCGGCGCCGTCGCCCTCGTAAGTGCCCGACACTTCGAACAGCGCGACATCGCCGATGCCCTTGTCGGCGTTGCGCTGCGCGGCCGCGATCAGGCCCGGCAGCAGCGACGGCCGCATGTCCGACATATCGGCGGCGATCGGGTTGGCAAGCTTCAGCGCCTGCTGGCCGCCGCCGAACAAATCGGCGTGTTTTGCCGGAATGAACGACCAGGTGACGGCCTCCATCATGCCGCGCACGGCAAGTGCCCGCTTGGCGGCGCGGGTGCGGATCTGCAGCACAGTCAGGATCTTGGCGTTGACCGCGTCGTGGCTGCCGAGCGGCTGCGGCGCGATATTGTCGACGCCGTGGATGCGCATGACCTCCTCAACCAGGTCGGCCTTGCCGTCGACATCCGGCCGCCAGGACGGGACCGCCACATTGACGACATCGCCCGTGCCCTCCGGCTTGAAGCCGAGGCGGGCAAGAATGTCGAGGCTCGTCGAGCGCGGCACTTCGATGCCGGTCAGCCGCTTCACGTCCGACAATGGGAACGAGACGATCTTCGGCCGATGGCCGGCATAGCCGACGACTTCGGTTTGCGTCGGCGTACCGCCGCAGAAATCGAGCACCAGCCTCGTCGCCAGCTCCACACCGGGAATCATCATTTCCGGGTCGACGCCACGCTCGAAGCGGTAGCGTGCATCGGTGATGATGCCGAGCGTGCGGCCGGTGCGGGCGGTGGCGATCGGGTCCCAAAGTGCCGACTCGATCAGCACGTCGGTGGTGTTCTCGTCGCAGCCGGAATGCTCGCCACCCATGATGCCGGCGATCGACTCGATACCATCCTGGTCGGCGATGACGCACATCTCCGGCGTCAGCGTGTATTCGCGGCCGTCGAGCGCCAGCACCTTTTCGCCGTCGCGTGCCCGGCGCACGGTGAGATTGCCGGTGACCTTCGCAGCGTCGAAGACATGCAGCGGCCGGCCGCGATCGAAGGTGACATAATTGGTGATGTCGACCAGCGCACTGATCGGCCTCAAGCCGATGGCGAGAAGCCTTTGCTGCAACCATTTCGGCGACGGTCCGTTCTTGACGCCGCGCACCAGGCGCAGCGCAAAGCCGAGACAGAGCTCCGGCGCTTCGATCGTCACCTTGACCGGCGTCTCGCCCTTGCCCGGGATCGGCTCTATCGGCGCGCTCTTCAGCGTGCCGAGCCCGCTCGCCGCCAGATCGCGGGCGATGCCATAAACGCTGGTCGCATCCGGCCGGTTCGGCGTCAGATTGATTTCGATCAGCGGATCGTCGAGATGGGCATAGGCGGCGAAACTGGTGCCGACCGGCGCATCGGCCGGCAGGTCGATGATGCCGTCATGCTCCTCGGACAGTTCGAGCTCGCGCTCGGAGCACATCATGCCGTGGCTTTCGACGCCGCGGATCTTGCCGACGGCCAGCGTCACGTCGATGCCGGGAATATAGGTGCCGGGTGCTGCAAAGGCGCCGATCAGGCCGGCGCGGGCGTTCGGCGCTCCACACACGACCTGCACTGGCGCCCTGCCGTCGCCGGTGTCGACGGTCAGCACGCGAAGCCGGTCGGCGTCGGGATGCTGGACCGCCGCCAGCACCTTGGCGATGACGAAGGGGGCCAGGCTCGCCCGGTCGTCGACATGCTCGACCTCGAGGCCGATCGAGGTGAGACGTTCGACGATTTCCGCCAGCGAGGCATCGGTCTCGAGGTGATCCTTGAGCCAGGAGAGGGTGAGTTTCATGACTGTGTTCCGTCTGGTCTGGGCACGCTGCACTTGAAGCTATGCGGCCGCGCGTCGGACATGTGCAGGAAGGCGACCTGCCCGCGGATTTGCTGCGGCCCGATTGTCACGCGCTTAGCCCGCCAAACAGCGTCGGCATGTCGAGCGGCCTAAAACCGTAATGCGACAGCCAGCGCACATCCGCGTCGAAGAAGGCGCGCAAGTCGGGCATGCCGTATTTCAGCATGGCGATGCGGTCGATGCCCATGCCCCAGGCAAAGCCCTGGTATTCGTCGGGATCGAGCCCGCCGTAACGGAGCACATTGGGGTGGACCATGCCGCAGCCGAGGATCTCCATCCAATCTGAGCCTTCGCCGAAGCGCACCTCGCCCGGCCGCGAACGGTCGCACTGGATGTCGACCTCGAGGCTGGGCTCGGTGAAGGGGAAGAAGGACGGCCGGAAGCGCATCTTGACGCTCGGCACCTCGAAGAAGGCCTTACAGAACTCCTCCAGTACCCACTTCATGTTGGCGACGTTGGCCGATTTGTCGATCACCAGCCCCTCGACCTGATGGAACATCGGTGAGTGGGTGGCATCGGAATCCTGCCGGTAGGTCTTGCCAGGAATGACAATGCGGATTGGCGGCTTCTGCATCTCCATGGTGCGGATCTGCACCGGCGAGGTGTGGGTGCGCAAAAGCTTGCGTTCGCCCTGCTCGTCCGGCTGGAAGAAGAAGGTGTCGTGCATCTCGCGCGCCGGGTGGCCTTCCGGGAAGTTCAGCGAGGTGAAATTGTAATAGTCGGTCTCGATGTCGGGACCTTCGGCGATGGCAAAGCCGAGATCGCCGAAGATCGCCGCGATCTCGTCGATAACCTGGCTGATCGGATGGATGCGGCCGCGCTCGGCCGGCGATTGTCGCACCGGCAAGGTGACGTCGACCTTCTCGGCGGCAAGCCGTGCCGTGATCGCCACATCTTTCAGCTCGGCGCGACGGGCCGAAAGTGCCTCGGTGACGCGGTTCTTGAGGCCGTTGATTGCCGGGCCTTTGACCTGGCGCTCCTCGGCGCTCATCGAGCCGAGTGTCTTCAGTATCTCGGAGACCGAACCCTTCTTGCCGAGGGCAGAGACACGCACCGCCTCGATTGCTTGCTCGTCGGCGGCAGAGGCGATCTCGGCCATCAGGGAATTTTCGAGAGTTTCCATGTCACTCATGTTCCAGACCCGATTGGAAGCAAAGAAAAACCCGCGCCAGCCCTGCCAGCGCGGGTTTCCCAAATCAAGTGTCGAATAGCTTGGGAAGCGCTGGTCTTAAGCGACAGCGCTTTCAAAAGCGTTCGGCGTGGTGTTCTTGAGGTATTCGAGCGCGACCTTGGCCTTGGCCACGAGTGCGGCAAAAGCCTGCGGCTCGTGGATGGCCATGTCCGACAGGATCTTGCGATCGATCTCGATGCCGGCCTTGTTGAGACCGTCGATGAAACGGCCATAGGTCAAGCCATGCTCATGCGTCGCCGCATTGATGCGCTGGATCCACAGCGCGCGGAACGAACGCTTGCGATTCTTGCGGTCGCGATAGGCGTACTGCAGCGACTTTTCCACCGCCTGCTTGGCGATGCGAATGGTGTTCTTGCGGCGGCCGTAAAAACCCTTGGCGGCTTTCAGGACCTTCTTGTGCTTGGCGTGCGAGGTGACGCCTCTCTTTACGCGTGCCATGTCATGATCTCCTTAAAAGCAATTCCAGGAAAAGTGCCTAGCGGTTTTCCGTTCGGAATTGCGTAAAACAAATGCGTGTCCAGACCGAATGCCCTTATTTGGCGCATGATGTTTTCCAAAAAGTTTGCAACTTTTTGGCATCATGCCCTAGAGGCCGTTCGGCAGAAAATTCTTGATGACCTTCTTGCCATCCGGTTCAGCCAGAACCATCGTGCCGCGGGCATTTCGAATGAACTTGTTGGAACGCTTGATCATGCCGTGACGCTTGCCGGCCGCAGCCGACAGAACTTTACCCGTACCTGTGATCTTGAACCGCTTCTTGGCGGCCGATTTGGTCTTCATCTTGGGCATTTTGCTACTCCGTATATATGCGCACCAATGCGCTTTTTGTTCGCTTCAGGCCGACCAAAGCCCGAAAAGCAAATGAAACCGCCACGGCATGCCCTGCCGGGCGGTTTTTTTGGAACGCGGTCATATACGTCAAAGCGAGGGCGCGCGCAACACCCAGCGCTCAGCAACCTTGTAGTGCTCAGGGGAAACGGAACAGCACCGGTAATATGCCCGACTGCTGGGCGCCGTCGATCAGTTCGAAAGCCGGCAAGGCAAGGAGGAACACCAGCCCGTCCAGTAACGTGGTTCGCAGCAGGCGCGGCTTGAAGCTGCCGGTGTCGCCTTCCTGATACAGTGACAGTTTCGGGAAGAAGCGCGGCACTTTCGCCAGATAGGCCTGGTATGGCGCGCCGAGAACCTCCTTGAGGAATTTCTCCTCGCGCAGGATAACGATGTAAAAGGCACCCGCGCAGAGCGCTCCAAAGCCGATCGTGGCCGCGATGGAGCCGATCTGTGCGCCGACACCAGCGGCAGCTAAAGTGGAGAAAAGGTAGAGTGGGTTGCGCGTGATCGAATAGGGTCCGCCGGTCACCACTTCGGAGGATTTGCGTCCGCCGATGTAAAGCGTTGACCACAAGCGCCCGACGATGCCGAGAAAGATCAGCACGACGCCGACCATTTCGATCGTTTCATGCACTGGCGTATCGGGAGGGAAAACCGACTGGCCGAACAGCAGCGCCGCGAACATCACCATGATGAGAACGGCAAGTACCATCCTGCGCATATGCTGGTAGCTGCCAAGCCCGTGCTTAACTTGCGCGTATCTGACTTCATTGACCATGTCGGGAATCCGATCGTCGAGGGAACCAGAGCGTCGTTGCTCTCGCCGGCGATCGCAGCGTCTGGCCAAGAAAACAGGCGCCCCGCCGATCGCCGGGACGCCTTGCAACATGATTCAGGCGGATTTAATGCATGTCGCCCAAAAGTGCGCAGCGGTTTTGGGACAACGACATGCACAAAACAGAACTAAAGCGCAACGCGCTTTAGCGGGGCGCCAGCACCATCATCATCTGGCGGCCTTCGAGCTTCGGTTCGGCTTCGACCTTGGCGATGGGCGCCACTTCCTCGCGAACCTTATTCAGAAGCTGCATGCCGAGTTCCATGTGCGCCATCTCGCGACCGCGGAAGCGCAATGTCAGCTTGACCTTATCGCCTTCCTCGAAAAAGCGCCGGACGGCCTTCATCTTGGTCTCATAGTCGTGGCTGTCGATGTTCGGGCGCATCTTGATCTCCTTGATCTCGATGACCTTCTGGTTCTTGCGCGCCTCGGCCGCCTTCTTCTGGTTGGCGTATTTCAGCTTCCCGAGATCGAGGATCTTTACGACGGGCGGCACTGCATTGGGCGATATCTCGACCAGATCGAGCCCAGCCTCTTCGGCGAGCAGCAATGCGTCGTTGATGGAGACATCGCCCCGGTTCTGGCCTTCGGCGTCGATTAGCTGGACCCGGGGAACCCGGATATCACGGTTGGAGCGCGGGCCTTCCTTGGTGGGCGCCGCTGCTTTGAAAGGTCTGCGAATGGTCGTGGTCTCCTTGAGCCGTTTCGTTAAGGGGTTCTTCAGTTCAGAATTGCGAACGCGCAATGTGGTGAGTGCGCGGTCGGAGTCAATAGCACAGCATTCTCAGGAAATCACCTGCTCGATGAATGCTCCTCTGCACCAAGCGAAGAAAGTAACAGAGCACTTTTCGTTGAACCCCCGCTTGTGCCAAAAGACCGGCGCGAGGGAATACACCATGAGCACCACCACCCCGATCTTCCTAGACGTCGACGGGACGAGCATCGCCGTCAGGCATGCGGCAGGTGCCGAGCCCGGCATCGTCTGGCTTGGCGGCTACAAATCCGACATGCTGGGCACCAAGGCCGAAACCCTGTCGGAATGGACGCGCAAAGAAAGCCGGGCCTTCCTGCGCCACGATTATTCCGGCCATGGCGAATCGGGTGGCGCCTTTGCCGACGGCACCATCTCGAAATGGCTAGGCGAGAGCCTGGCGGTTTTCCGCCGCTTCACCCAGGGCAGGCAAATCCTGGTTGGTTCGTCGATGGGCGCGTGGATCGCGCTGCGCATGGTGCAGGAATTGCGTAAGGCGGGCGAGAACAGCGTCGCCGGCCTTGTGCTGCTGGCCCCGGCGCCCGATTTCACGTTCGAACTGGTGGAGCCGGTGCTGACCGGAGCGCAGAAGCGCGACCTCAGGAAAAAGGGTTTTTTCGAAGAGCCGTCGGATTATTCAGCCGAGCCTTACATCTACACGCGCGCTCTGATCGAGGACGGCCGCAGCAACCGGGTGATGACCGGGCCGGTCGACACGCACTGTCCGGTCCATATCCTGCAAGGCCTGGCCGATCCCGACGTGCCGTCGAGCCATGCGCTCAAGCTGGTCGGCCTGCTGCCGGCCGACGACGTCACGCTGTCGCTCATTCCGGACGGCGACCACCGCCTGTCGCGGCCTCAGGATCTCGACATGCTGGTGCGGGCGGTGGACGCGATGGTGCGGCAGGCGGGATAGAAACATGCGCATTTCCATTCCGGTGTCCGCCTTTGTGGCGGCGATCGTCGGCTTCGGCGGTACGCTGGCCATCGTCATTGCCGCCGCCAAGGCGGTCGGCGCAACGCAGGTCGAGACCGCAAGCTGGGTGACGGCACTCTGCCTGGCGATGGCCATCGAGAGCCTGTGGCTGTCCTGGCGCACGAAAATGCCGGTCATCACCGCATGGTCGACGCCGGGCGTCGCGCTGATCGCCGCATCGACCGGCTTTTCGATGGGCGAGGCGGTTGGCGCCTTCATCGTCACCGGGGTCCTGCTGGTCGCCACCGGCCTGTTCGGGCCATTGACCAAGCTGATCGCCAGAATACCGGCTTCGGTCGCGTCCGGAATGCTGGCCGGCATCGTCGTAACCTTCGCCATCAATGCGGTGAAGGCCGTGCCCGTCGACCCCTGGCTGATCCTGCCGCTGGTTGCGGTCTTCTTCGTCATCCGCCTGTTCAACCCGGCGCTGTCGGTGCTGTTGGTGCTGATCGGCGGCGGTCTCGCGGCCTTTCTTACCGACCGGGTCGGCGGTCTGCCGGCACCGGAACTCTCGAGCTTGACGCTGGTAATGCCGCAGTTCACCGCCGCTTCGATCATCGGCCTGGCATTGCCGCTCTATCTGGTCACCATGGCCTCGCAGAACCTATCCGGCCTCGCCGTGCTGAGGGCAGCCGGCTATCATCCCGAACCCGGGCCGCTGATCGGCGTCACCGGCCTGTTTTCGCTGCTGACGGCGCCGTTCGGCGCCTCGACGACCAATCTTGCGGCGATCTCGGCGGCGATCTGCACCGGACCCGACGTGCATCCCGATCCGGCCGAGCGCTGGAAGACCGGCCCGTTCTATGCGCTGGCCTATCTTGTCTTTGCCCTGTTCGGCGCCTCGCTGGTGGCGATCTTCGCCGTATTGCCGCAGAGCCTGATCGCGCTGGTCGCCGGCCTGGCGCTGATGGCACCGCTCGCCAATGCGCTGTCGATCGCCTTGAAAGACGAGGACGAGCGGATGGCCGCTACCGTCACCTTCGCCGTCACCGCATCAGGGCTGACGCTGTTCGGCGTCGGTGCGGCGTTCTGGGGCCTGATCGCCGGATTGGTCGTGCTTTTCCTTGAAATGCTCAAAAAGCGATAATCATTTCAGCCGCTTGTCCGGTTTTGGCGGTTGCTGTCTTGAATCGCCGTTTTCTCCATCCCATTTCGATTCCACGCAGCCGGATTTGGCTGTCTCCAACTGAAGGATTGGGAGAAATGAACACATCTGCATTGATCCGTCCGGCCTGGACGCCGGCGACCATCGCGCTGATGGTGATCGGGTTCATGGTGTTCTGGCCGCTCGGCTTCGCCATGCTCGCCTACATCATCTGGGGCGACCGGCTCGACGGCTTCAAGCGTGACGTCAACCGCGCCACCGACGGCATCTTCGCCGGCTGCCGCCGCGGTTCCGACAAGGCCGCGCGCTGGGGCCATGGCTCCGCCCGCACCGGCAACGTCGCTTTCGACGACTGGCGCGAAAAGGAACTCGAGCGGCTTGCCGAGGAACGCCGCAAGCTCGACGAGATGCTGAGCGAGTTCGACGAATATGCCCGCGAATTGCGCCGCGCCAAGGACCAGGAAGAGTTCGATCGTTTCATGGCCAACCGCAACAAGTCGACGTCTCCCACGACCGGGTCGACGACGAACAACAAAACCACCGGCAAGTCCACGCCAGGCCTGCTCGACGAGTAAGGGTCCCGTGCCCAGATAGATAATCCAACGGCGTCGCGTCAGCGGCGCCGTTTCTTTTTTGTTCTAGTCGTTTCCCTCGAATCACGTATCGTCCCGGAATGTCCTTCGGCTTCTTTCGCACCCCGACGAAACCCAAGCCCACGCCCGTCGTGGAGCGCGAGCATTGCGTTGCCGGCCGCACGCTGCCACTCAAGATCGTCGAGAACGACAGGGCGCGGCGCCTGACGCTGCGCATCGATTCCGGCGGCCGCGGCCTGCGCATCACCGTGCCGCCGGGGCTGCGGCGCGGCGAGGTGGAAAAATTCCTCGACCGTCATCAGGACTGGCTGGAGCAAAGGCTGGCCAAGGTGCCCAACCGGCCGCAGGTGCGGCCCGGCATCAAGATACCGGTGCGCGGTGTGTCGCATCGCATCGTCCATGAACCGTCGAAACGCGGTACAGTCACGCTGTCGCGCGACGAGCGCGGTCCGCTGATGATCGTGCATGGTGAGCGCCTGCATCTGCCGCGCCGCATCGCCGATTTCCTCAAGCGCGAAGCCAAGCGCGAGATCGAGGCGCTGGTGACCAAGCACAGTGCTGCGGTCGGCAAGCGCGCCAAGGCGATCCGCTTCAAGGATACGTCGAGCCGCTGGGGGTCCTGCACGTCGGACGGCAATCTGTCGTTTTCCTGGCGCATCATGATGGCGCCGCGGCCGGTGATAAACTACCTCGTGGCGCACGAGGTGGCGCATCTCAAGGAGATGAACCACGGCCCGAAATTCTGGAAATTATGCGAGCAGCTGTGCCCGGACACCGAGCGCTGCAAGGATTGGCTCAAGCGCAATGGCGGCGCGCTGCAGGCGATCACGTTCGAGTAGTTGTCCGATCAATCGTCATTCGCCGCGTTCAACTCCTCCGGCCGCAACCCCTCATCGACATGGCGCGGCCAAGGCAGAAAATCCTTCTCGAAGCCATCGTTGCTGAAATAAGCCAGCGCCCGATGCGCCTCCGCGCCGTTGAAGGCTGCCTTGTCCATCAAATGAGCGATGACCTCATGGGCCTGCGCCAGCTTTTGCCTGAGTTCCGCGACGGTCTTTTCCGGCATGGTCTTTGTTCTCCCGCCTTTGTGCCTGAGCAAGGTAGCGCGTTGCGCTCTTATATTAGCAAGGTGGCGCGTTCCGCTCTTACATTAGCAAGGTAGCGCGTTCCGCGCCGGCGGCAAACAGGATGCTTTTTCTCGACTCTTTGGTCGTTTCGTGCCAATCCCGCGCCATGGCGCTGGACATCAAGATATGCGGATTGAAGACTGACAAGGCACTGGCCGCGGCATTGGCCGGCGGCGCCAGCCATGTCGGCTTCAATTTCTTTGCCAAAAGCCCGCGCTATGTCGAGCCGGTGGAAGCCGGCCGCCTGCGCGAAGCGGCGCGCGGCAAGACCAAGGCGGTTGCGGTGACGGTCGACGCCAGCGACGCGTTCCTGGACGAGATCGTCGAAAAAATGCAGCCCGACATGCTGCAGCTTCACGGCGCCGAAACGCCCGACCGGGTGGCTGAGGTGAAGGCGCGCTACGGCTTGCCGGTGATGAAGGCCTTGCCGGTCAGCGAGGCTGCCGATCTCGAGCGGGTTAAACCCTTCGTCGGCATTGCCGACCGTTTCCTGTTCGATGCCAAGCCGCCTAAGGGTTCGGAACTGCCGGGCGGCAACGGTCTTGCCTTCGACTGGCGCATTCTGGCCGGCCTTGACGCCGGCGTCGATTACATGCTTTCCGGTGGGCTCAATGCCGGCAATATCGGCGACGCCCTTGGGCTGGCGAACCCGCCCGGAATAGATCTTTCCTCGGGCGTGGAAAGCGCGCCGGGGGTCAAGGAACCGGCGCTGATCGAACAATTTTTCCGGGCCGTCGGGGCAGCACGCGACAACCGCGCCGCCTGACCACGCTTCAAACCACAGACCAGGAGATCGGCGATGGATAAGCCGGCGATACCGAATTCCTTCCGCACCGGCCCCGACGAGCAGGGCATGTTCGGCATTTTTGGCGGTCGTTTCGTTGCCGAAACGCTGATGCCGCTGATCCTTGAGCTGGAGCGGCACTGGAACGAGGTCAAGAACGATCCGGACTTCAAGGCCGAACTGACCGATCTCTCGACGCATTACGCCGGGCGGCCGTCGAAGCTCTATTTCGCCGAAGGCTTGACCAGGCATCTTCGCGAGGTTTCCGCAGCGAAGGGCCTCGGCGGGGGCGCAAAGGTCTATTTCAAGCGCGAGGATCTGAACCACACCGGCTCGCACAAGATCAACAACTGCCTCGGCCAGATCCTGCTCGCCAAGCGCATGGGCAAGACGAGGATCATCGCCGAGACCGGAGCCGGCCAGCATGGCGTCGCTTCCGCTACAGTGGCGGCGCGCTTTGGGCTTCCCTGTATCGTCTATATGGGCGCGACCGATGTCGCCCGGCAAAGCCCCAACGTCTTTCGCATGAAGCTTCTGGGCGCGGAAGTGCGGCCGGTGACCGCCGGCCACGGCACGCTGAAGGACGCCATGAACGAGGCGTTGCGCGACTGGGTGACCAATGTCGAGGACACCTATTACCTGATCGGCACCGCCGCCGGCCCCCACCCCTATCCAGAGCTGGTGCGCGACTTCCAATCGGTGATCGGCACCGAGGCACGCGCCCAGATCCTCGAGCAGGAAGGCCGGCTGCCGGACACCATCATCGCTTCTGTCGGCGGCGGTTCCAACGCCATCGGCCTGTTCCATCCCTTCCTCGACGACAAAGAGGTTCGCATCATCGGCGTCGAAGCCGGCGGCCGCGGCCTCGATGGCATCGAGCATTGCGCTTCGATGAGTGCCGGCGCGCCCGGCGTGCTGCATGGCAACCGTACCTACCTCCTGCAGAACGCCGACGGCCAGATCATGGACGGCCACTCGATCTCGGCCGGGCTCGACTATCCCGGCGTCGGGCCGGAGCACTCGTGGCTGCGCGATTCCGGCCGCGTCGACTATGTGCCGATCCTCGACGACGAGGCGCTCGAGGCGTTTCAGCTGACGACGCGCGTCGAGGGCATCATTCCGGCGCTGGAATCCGCCCACGCTATCGCGCAGGCGGTGAAGATCGTGCCTGATATGGACAAGGACCAGATCGTCATCGTCAATCTGTCCGGCCGCGGCGACAAGGACGTGCATACGGTGGCCAATATGCTGGGCATGGAGATCTGATCATGACCACCCGTATCGACCGCCGCATGGCGAAGCTGAAGGCCGAAGGCCGACCGGCACTCGTCACCTATTTCATGGGCGGCGACCCCGACTACGACACGTCGCTGTCGATCATGAAGGCGCTGCCTGGCGCCGGCAGCGACATCATCGAGCTCGGCATGCCGTTTTCTGATCCAATGGCCGACGGCCCGGCGATCCAGGCGGCCGGCCTGCGGGCGCTGAAGGGCGGCCAGACACTGGTCAAGACGCTGAAGATGGCCTCGGAATTCCGCGCCGGCGACAATGAAACGCCGATTGTCTTGATGGGCTACTACAATCCGATCTACATCTACGGCGTCAAGCGCTTCCTGAGCGACGCGCTGGCCAGCGGCATAGACGGGCTGATCGTCGTCGACCTGCCACCGGAGATGGACGAGGAGCTTTGCATCCCGGCACTCAAGGCCGGCATCAACTTCATCCGGCTGGCGACCCCGACCACCGACGACAAGCGCCTGCGCAAGGTGCTGCAGAACACGTCGGGCTTCGTCTACTATGTCTCGATGACCGGCATTACCGGCTCGGCGCTGGCCGACACCGGCAAGGTGGCGGCAGCGGTCAAGCGCATCAAGAGCCATACCGACCTGCCCGTCTGCGTCGGCTTCGGCGTCAAGACCGCCGAGCAGGCGCGCACCATCGGTGCCTCGGCCGACGGCGTCGTCGTCGGCACGGCGATCGTCAATGCGGTCGCCAACGTGCTCGGGCCGAAGGGCGAAAAGACCGCCGATCCGGCAGAAGCTGTCGCCACGCTGGTCAGCGGGCTGTCGCAAGGGGTTCGCGCGGCTCGCCTTGCTGCCGCCGAATAGTCTTGATCATCTGGTTGACCATGATCTTTGCCGAAAACCGGTTTCCACTTTTCGGGATCATGGTCTAACTCTTCGTAAGGACAGGAGCCGAAGCGATGAACTGGATCACCAATTACGTCCGCCCGAAGATCAATTCGATGCTCGGCCGCCGCACCGACATGCCGGAAAACCTGTGGATCAAGGATCCCGAGACCGGCGAAATGGTGTTCCACAAGGATCTGGAGCAGAACCAGTTCGTCATCCCGTCCTCCGGCCACCATATGAAGATATCGGCCAAGGAACGGCTGAAGTTCTTCCTCGACGACGGCAAATACGAAACGCTGGAAAACCCCAAGGTGGTGCAGGATCCACTCAAGTTCCGCGACGAGAAGCGCTATGTAGACCGGCTGAAGGATGCCAAGGCCAAGACCGGCATGGAAGACGCCATCATCAATGCGCTGGGTACCGTCGAAGGCCTGCCGGTGGTGGTGACGGTGCAGGATTTTGCCTTCATGGGCGGCTCGCTCGGCATGGCGGCCGGTGACGCCATCGTGCATGGCTTTGAGGTCGCCCTGCAGCACAAGCGGCCGCTGATCCTGTTTGCGGCCTCCGGCGGCGCCCGTATGCAGGAAGGCATCCTGTCGCTGATGCAGTTGCCGCGGACCACGGTCGGCGTCGACAGACTGAAGGAGGCCGGCCTTCCCTACATCGTCGTCCTGACCAACCCGACGACCGGCGGCGTCACCGCCTCCTACGCCATGCTGGGTGACGTGCACATTGCGGAGCCCGGCGCCCTGATCGGCTTTGCCGGCCCGCGCGTCATCGAGCAGACCATCAGGGAAAAGCTGCCCGACGGCTTCCAGCGCGCCGAATATCTGATGGAACACGGCATGGTCGACATGGTGGTGTCACGGCTGGAGATGCGCCAGACGATTGCGCGGCTGCTGAGAATGCTGCTCAAGCTGCCGGAAGAGCAAAAATCGCAGGAGCCGGAAATCCTGCCGCCGTCGGTGATCCCGGTCGAGGCCAGGCCGCAAGCCTGACACGACATCATGCGGCGCGGGCGGCTGTTGTGTGCCGTTGTGCGCACGCTTAGGATTCCTTCATGACCACGCTTGCCGCCGACCGCGAAATCGAAAGCCTGATGGCGCTTCACCCGAAGGGCTTCGACCTTTCGCTTGACCGCATTTCGCGGCTACTCGAGCGCCTCGGCAACCCGCAGGACCAGCTGCCGCCGGTCATCCACATCGCCGGCACCAACGGCAAGGGCTCCTGTGCCGCCTTTTCACGGGCGCTGCTCGAAGCCGCCGGCTACCGCGTCCATGTCCACACATCGCCACATCTGGTGAACTGGCATGAGCGCTACCGACTGGCCGCCGATGGCGGCGGCAGGCTGGTGGACGACAAGGTCTTCGCCGAAGCCATCGCCCGCGTCGCCAAGGCCAATCAAGGCCAGAAGATCACCGTGTTCGAAATCCTCACCGCAGTCACCTTCGTGCTGTTTTCCGAATATCCGGCCGATGCCGTCATCCTCGAGGTCGGCCTTGGCGGCCGATTCGACGCAACCAATGTCATCGCCGAGCCGGCCGTGTCGGTGATCATGCCGGTCTCGCTCGACCACGAAGCCTATCTCGGCGACCGCGTTGAACTGATCGCCGCCGAAAAGGCCGGCATCATCAAGCGTGGATGCCCGGTCGTCATCGGCGCGCAGGAAAGCGAGACGGCGCAGCAGGTGCTCATCGAAACCGCCGAACGGCTCGACTGCCCCGCCTTCGTCTATGGCCAGGATTTCCTTGCCTATGAGGAAAACGGGCGCATGGTCTATCAGGACGAAGACGGATTGATGGACCTGCCGCCGCCGCGCCTGCCGGGGCGCCATCAATTCGCCAATGCGGCAGCGGCGATCGCAGCGGTCAAGGCGGCGGGCTTCGAGATCAGCCACCGCGCCGCCGAGAAGGCGATGACGAATGTCGCCTGGCCGGGCCGCATGCAAAAGCTGCCTCAGGGCCGGCTGAGCGAACTGGCGCCGAAGGGCGCCGACATCTGGCTCGACGGCGGCCACAATCCCGGCGCTGGCGTGGTCGTCGCCGAGGCGCTGGCCGAGCAAGAGGACAAGAACCCGCGGCCGCTGTTCCTGATCTCGGGCATGATCAACACCAAGGACCAAAGCGGCTATTTCCGTGCCTTCAAAGGGCTGGTGCGGCACGTTTACACCGTGCCGGTGAGCACGAGCGACGCGGGCGTGCCGAACGACGAACTGGCGACGCGCGCCATCGAGGCCGGCCTGTCGGCCGAACCCGTCAGTTCCGTCGCCAATGCGCTGATGCTGCTGCGCGACACGTGGGACGGACCGTCGCCGCGAATCCTGATCGGCGGATCGCTTTACCTGGCCGGTGCGGTATTGGCCGAAAACGGCACACCGCCGGTTTGAGGCGTGCCTCCACCCGGGCCATGATGACGCCACACCTATCAGATCACCGCGAGGAGCCAATCATGGTCAAGGTAAAGCAGCTCGCTCACGTTTGCATTTTCGCGAATGACCTAGAGAAGACGCGAAGCTTCTATCGGGACGTCCTCGGCATGGATACGCAGTTAAATTCCTGCGCGACGGCAAGATTTTCGGCTTCTATCTCAATTGCGGCAGCCGTAGCCATGTCGAGGTGTTCCAGAAAGACGGCGCGAGCTATAGCGACTTGAACCAGATCAACCACTTCTGCCTCGAAGTGGAAAACATCGACGCCGCGATCGCCCACCTGAGGTCAAAGGGGGTTGATGTCACCTCAAAGAAACGCGGGTGCGATGACACCTACCAGGCTTGGATCCGCGACCCCAACGGCGTGAAGATCGAACTGTTCGAATACACTGAGAAAAGCGCACAATTCGTCGGCGGCGATCGTATCGCGGATTGGTGATCGCGCGTCGCCGGACAATGTGGCGGCGCAGCCGATGCTTGGTGGATTACTTCAGCTCGACCTCGATAAAGGCGAATTCGCCGTCGTTCGCGCTGATGACGTCATGTTCGACGCCCTCGTTGCGGAAATACGGCGCGCCCTTCTTCATTTCGGCGAAGGATTCGCCATCCTTGGTCAGGAGCTTCACCTTGCCGTCGGTCAACGGCACGATCACATAGTCGTGGCCATGGCGGTGCCAGCCGGTGTTGTCGCCCGGGGCGAAGCGGTATTCGGTGACGATGACGCGCTCATTGTCGATGAAGACGGTGGCCTTGGCGGATCCGGTCATATCGCTTCTCCTTTGTATTCAGAAGAGAAGAATACGGGGCGGCAAGCCGCGAGTGCCAGAGCGGCCCACCAATGACGCCAGCAAAAAGAAAGCCCGGCACGAGGCCGGGCTTTTCTGCAAAACTTTGATCGGATCAGGCGAGACTGCCGTTGATCCAGTGCGACAATGCCGTTTTCGGCGCAGCACCGACCTTCATATCGGCGACTTCGCCGCCCTTGAAGATCATCAGTGTCGGGATCGAGCGCACGCCGAACTGCGCAGCCAGCTCAGGATTCTCGTCGATGTTGAGCTTGGCGATCTTTATCTTGCTACCGAGTTCGATGGCGATATCCTCAAGCGCCGGGGCGATCATCTTGCACGGGCCGCACCATTCCGCCCAGAAATCGACCACGACCGGCTCCTTGGCGTTGAGCACGTCGGCCTGGAAATTGCTCTTGTCGACCTTGACGGTGGCCATGCTGAGATCCTTTCGATTTGTTCGTCGGACCAAATGTGGTGGTGATCGTGTCCGTCTTCAAGCAAGTGTTGTGTCACGCTCCCGTGAGTCTAGCAAGCGCGTCGTCCATTGCGGCCGCCGGCAGTTCGATCAGCCGCGGCGCCTCGGTGAACAGCAGCGCCGCCGAGACCTCGCGTCCCGGATAGAGCGGCTGAAGCAGCGCGCGATAAAGTGCGAGTTGCAGAACATAGGCTTGCGGCACTTCGGCGAGCGTAGCTGGCGCTGGCCGATTGGTCTTGTAGTCGACGATCGAAACCTTGTCCGGCGTTACTGCCAGCCGGTCGATCTTGCCGGAGATCGAGCGCAGTTTGCCCCTCACCTCCAAGCTGCCCATGATGGCGACTTCAGCGCGCGAGTTTGGTGCAAACAGCGGCGCGAAGCGGCTGTCGGCAAGAATTCTGGAAACGCCAGCCAAGGCTTTGTCGCGCTCGTCTTCAGGCCATTGAGCTCCGGCGCGCGCCAAATAGCGCTCGGCGGCATCCTGGCGTTTTCCCTCGGCGATGCCGGGCAGCATCTGCAGCAATTTGTGCAGCGCCAACCCGCGAATCACGGCAAAGCCGGGCTCGGCGTCGGCATCCAATACCGGCGAACGCGTGTCGGCCACCGCTTGCCGCGCCTCGTCGATCAGCACCGAGGCGCCGGACGGCGAGAGCGGCCGCGGCAGTTCCTCGAAAGGCGGCAAAGGCTGGAACAGGGTTTCCGGCAGTGGCGCAAAGCGTTCCGCCTGCCGTGCCTCATCCACTGTCGCCAGCGGCATGGGCGGCAGCTTCGTCACCTGGAAACGATGCACGGTCTCGCCAGTGGCGGGATGCCGGCGTTCCGCGCTTTCAGCGGCGCCGACCAGCGCGCGGCTGACGACCGAATGCCAGGTGCCGATATTCTGCGCCCGCTTGCCATGGTAGCCGCAGACGATCAGCCGATCCTCGGCGCGAGTCATGCCGACATAGAGCAGCCGGCGGTATTCGTCGTCGGCGAGCTCGCGGGCGCGGGCCGATGCGGCGCGTGAAAATCCATTGGCGACATCGCTGGCCGACCGCCAGAGATAGCCCTTGCCCTCCCAGCAGTCGCCCGACCCTTCGAACGGCATCAATCTCGGCAGGTGCTGGTCGCTGAACGGCGCGGAGCCGCCATCGACCAGGAATACCACCGGCGCTTCCAGGCCCTTGGCGGCATGCACGGTCATGACGCGAACCTCGTCGCGGGTCTGGTCCATTTCGCGCTTGATCTCGGGGCCGGCGTTTTCCAATGTCGACAGGAAGGATTCCAGTCCCGGCAGGCCGGTCCGCTCCTCGGCCAGGCAGAAATTCAGGAATTCGTCGAGGATGTCGCCGGCCTCCGGACCGAGCCGCGCGATCATCTTCTTGCGCAGGCCGTCGCGGGCGAGAGCTCCGGCGTAAAATTCGAACACCGGCTTGAATGCGACTTCGTTCGACCATGTGTCGAGCCGGCTGACGACGGCGGCCAACGCCTCGCTTTCGCCGGCATGCCGGCGCAGCGAGGCGAACAGCGAGACGCCCGACGGCCTCTCGGCAGCAAGCGCGAAAAGCTGCTCTTCCGAGACATCGAAGATCGGGCTGCGCAGCACGGCGGCCAGCGACAGATCGTCCTGCGGCTGGATGAGAAAATGGCCGAGTGCGATCAGGTCCTTCACCGCGATGTGGCCGGGCAGGCTGAGCCGGTCGGCGCCGGCCACCGGAATGTCGCGGCGCTTCAGCGCCCGCGTCAGCGCATGGACGAAGCGATCGCGCTTGCGCACCAGCACCAGCACGTCGCCGGGCCGCAGTTTCTTGCCGCGGCCTTCGATAGTCTCGCCGCCGCCGATCCAGCCGGCAATGGTTGCCGCGACGTTTTCAGCGACGCGTACTGCCGGCGCATGGGCATGGTCGACCGCTTGCGTCCAATCGTCTGGTTCGTCGACGACATCGGCGCCGATCGACGGCCAGACCTCGACATAACCCGGCGCATCGGTGCGGATCGCCTTGTGGTCGAGCGGATCGGGATCGTGGCTGATGCCGCGCCGCACGTTCGGGTCGGCAAAGACACGATCCACCGCCGCAAGCACGTCGTCGGTCGAGCGGAACGACCAGGTCAGCTTGAGATCGGCGAAGGCGGCGGCGGCGCTTCTAACTTTGCCGGCAAACAAAAGCCGGCTGTCAGCAAAGGAATCCGGGGCGGCCCCCTGAAAGGAATAGATCGACTGCTTTTCGTCACCGACCGCAAAGATGGTGCGGTGGACGGCGTCGCGGGCGCCGAGCCCGGCAAAGAACTCCTCCGCCAGCCGCTTGACCACGTCCCACTGGTCGGGACTGGTGTCCTGCGCCTCGTCGAGGAGGATGTGGTCGATGCCCTGGTCGAGCTTGTATTGCACCCATGGGCCGGCGTCGGGCCGCGCCAGTAGATTGACAGTGCGGGTGATCAGGTCGTTGAAGTCGAGGAAGCCGCGGGCGCGCTTCAATTGCTCGTAGCGGGCGATCAGCCAGTCGGCGATGGTCAGCGCGGCACGCGTGCCTTCCAACATCCTGAACAAGGCCAGGCGGTCGGAGATTTCGAGAATGGCGTCGACCGCCACGAGATAACGTTCGGCAAGATCGGGCAGCCGGTCGAGCAGCGCCTTCTTGAACGTCTTTGCCGGATCATAAGGCTCGCCATCGGCCCTCAAGAAAGCCTTGGAGAGCAAATTCAGGCGTCGGACCGGATCGTCCTCGGCAAAGGCAAGACGGGCGTATGGCAGCAGATTGTTCAGCACGATGCGCGCATCGGCGGCCTCGGCCGCCCGTGAAAAGGTGACGAGATAATCCGGCAGGAAGCCGGGCAGCGGCCAGACCGAGGCGGCGATGCCTTCGGCGGTCTGGCCGGCGCGGAAATGGAACTCGTCGAACAGCGCCTGAAAACCATCGCCGCCGGCCGCGGCGATGAAGGTGCGCAAACCGTCGCGCTTGCGCACGATCTCGCCTAGCAACGCGTCGAGCCCATGTTCGCCGCCGCGCTCCAGCACGGTGGCGAAAGCCTCGGCCAGTGCCGCATCGCCTGCAACGCCGCCGGAGATCATGTCGCGGCGGGCGGCGGCGAACAGCGAAGCCTCCATTTGCGGATCAAGCATTTCGAAATGCGCCGGGATGTTGGCTTCCAGCGGGAACTGATGCAGCACCGATTCGCAGAAGGCGTGAATGGTCTGGATCTTCAGCCCGCCCGGTGTTTCCAGCGCCTCGGCAAACAGCCGCCGCGCCTGGCGCATGGTTTCGCGGTCGGGCTGGCGGCTGTCCAGCGCCTCTATCCGTGTCGAGAGCTCGGCATCACCAAGCGCCGTCCATTGCGACAGGGTCGAAAACACCCGGTTCGACATGTTGGCGGCGGCGGCGCGCGTATAGGTCAAGCACAGGATCTTGGACGGATCGGTGCCGCGCAGCAAAAGCCGGATGACGCGCTGGGCGAGCACATGGGTCTTGCCCGATCCGGCGTTTGCCGACACCCATGCGGAGTTATGCGGGTCGGAGGCGCTCGCTTGGCTGGCGGCGGTGTCGCTCGGGATGGGATAGGCCTTCTTCACGCCTCCCCTCCCTCCTCGTCGGCGTCGCCGCCGGCGGACCATTCCAGCACGCGGGCGAGATGGTCGTAGGCGCCGTCGGTCTCACCTTCGCGGAACGGCAGCGCCCGCGACAGATAGCCGGTCGCCGGGTCGGCGTAGTGGATCAGCAGTTTTTCCAGCCGCGCCCAAGCCTCTTCGGCGAGATCGGCGGCGGTTCGCGGCTTGCGGTTGTATTCGAGGATCGATTCCTCGAACACCTCTCCGTTCGGCTTCAGCCGCACGAAGGCCAATTGCGACGGCTCGCATGCGCCAAGCTCCTTGAAGGCGCCGCGACGCAGCAGCGCGCCCTCCAGCGCCAGTTGCGGCGCGAGCAGCGTGTGCGCCTGCGCTTTGGATGGCGAGGAGCCGGTCTTGTAATCGAGGATGTCGGCCATGCCGCCGGCCAGCAGATCGATGCGATCGGCATAGCCGGACAGGGTCACGCCGGATCGGCCGACGCCGGTCTTTTCGGCGCGTTCCTCGGCGTGCCGCCGTACCACGGCGGCGGCCCGGCCGCGCTCCCATTCGATAATGCCGGCGGCAAGCTTTTCGAAGCGCGGCCACCACACCGCCTCGACATCGGCGGGCAGGGCAGCCTCGGCAAAGCAGGACCGGCCGGCGGCGATGAGCCCGTCCAGCGCCTCCGGCGCGCGCGGGTCGGCCACCCTCGCTGAGAAGAGGTGCAGAATGGCGTGAAACAGCGTGCCGCGCTCGGCAGCGCCCGGATCACGAACGACCGGATCGAGTGGCATCAGGCCGAGTATCCTTCTGGCATAGACCGCATATGGGTCGCGACGTAGCGTCTCGATCTCGGTGACCGAGAAGTGGTGCGGCCGCAGGGCGAGCGGCGGTTTCGGCTGCGGCCTCGGCGCAAAGTCCTGCTTTTCGCCGGCATCAAGCGCACGCGCCCAGGCAAGCAGTTCATCGCCGCGCCGGCGAAGTGCCACAGCATGGTCCTCGCCGACGAAGGTAAGGATACGCTGCAGCCAGCGCGACGGCACCGACGGAGCGTCGCCGGAACGGGCGGAGCGAGCCAGCACCACTTTTTTGGCGCCCATGGCCATCTGGAAATCATGGGCGGCAAGGCCGATGCGCCGCTCCGGCGGTTCAAGATCGATGCCGGTCTTCATCAGCCGCGACATAAAGCGGTCACTCTCCGGCTTGCGCGGCCACACGCCTTCGTTGAGTCCGCCGACGACCAGCGTGTCGATATCCTGAAGCCGCGCTTCCAGCACGCCCCAGATGGCGATGCTCCTGTCGGTGCCCTGCGCCGGCTTGACCATTTCGGGCGCAATCAGCGCCTCCATCACATCGGGCCATTCGTCCGCGGCGAAGGAGAACGACACCGAGGCCGCGACCAGACCGCGCAAGAGCTCGGCAAGCTTTTCACCGGCATCGCCGGCATAGAGTTCGCTGAGGCTTCCGTCAGCAGCGCGGCCGAGGCTTTCGAGCACGCCGACACTGGCGCGCACAAGTGTGGCAAGATCGGCATTCTCCTCGCCGCGAAAGGCAACCAGCGGCGCCAGCGCAGCCGTTAGCCGGATCAGCAGATCGCGCGCCTGTTCGATGCGCCTGACCGAGAGGCGCGATCGCCAGAAAGGCGGGCGGCGATTGCCGCCGTCGTCGAATTCGGCAAGCCGGGCACCGAAGAGTTGCGGCAGCGACGCGACGTCCGGGCGACCGGTGCCGCCGCGCAGCGCCACGAGTTCGACGATTTCGGCCGCATGGCGGACGCTTGCCCGCTCCAGGCCGAGGCCAAGCAAGGGATGCTTGAGCAGTGACAGCAGGGCGACCGGATCGCCCGGGCGGAACGCCGCCTGAAGCGCCAGCCGGAGCAGGCTGGCGGCTGGCGTGTTGATGAGCGGCGTGCCGCCGGAATCGTCGGCGGCGACGCCGAAGCGCAACAGCTCGACCGAGACGCGTCGCGCCAGCGCGCGGTCGCCGGTGACCAGTGCGGCGCGCTGGCCGGGCCGTTCGACGGCCTGTTTGAGCGCAACGGCGATCGCCACGGCTTCGTCGCGTTCGCTGGCGGCCTCGAGAAGCGTCACACCAGCGAAGGCCTCGGCACTATCGCCAGCGGTGAAGCGCGCGCGCGTCTCGGCCCAGAGCTCGGTGGTCTCCGCCGGCCGCAGCGCCTCGCCGACAAGTGCGGCGCGCAGCGCAAGTGGCCGCGGCGCAACAGCAAGCTCCCCGACATCGGCCCGAAGCACCCCGATCTTGCCGATCAACTTTGCCAGGCCGTATTGCGGATGGCCAAGCAAAGCCGGCCGCGCACCAGGTGCACTGACGGCGGCAAAGGACGGCTCGTCCAGCGTCCGGTCGAGGCCGGGCAGCACAACAGCGCCATTGGGCAGACCGGCGATTACGGCAAGCAGCTCGGCCGTAGCGGGGATGGAGCCGGTAGAGCCGGCGGCGATCACCGGCCCGGCGGGTGGATTGCGCTTCAGCCGCGCCGCTTCCAGCCTTATCAGGGCATTGCGATGCGCTGCCGGATTGGAGCGACGGCGTTCCTCGAGCAGCTTCGGCCAGTTCTCAGTCACGATGGTCAGGAAATCGAGCGTCACCTGCCACCAGCCTGCAAGGTTGCCGGTTACAAGGTCGGCGAGCCTCGCCCAATCCGTGCCTTCCGTCTCGATCTCATCCATCAGCCGTGCAAGGTCGCGCGCCAGCCAGATGGCGTCGGCGGCGGAGGCCGGGATGACGATCTCCTCGTCGAACAATGCCGCGACATGTGCCGGCAGGCGGCGTTTCCACGCCCGCACCAGCGGCGCAAGCAGCAGAAGACGCTCGACCGCGGCGATCGGCGGCGCAAAGTCGATGGCGGCCGAAGCTTCCGTCTCGAAGGCGGCTTCATCTTCATCAAACTCACCAAGTGGGCGGATGACCGGCAGGATCGCCGAACGGCTTCCCGAGCGCGAGAGAGCATCGACGAAGACGCCGCGAAGCGCCCGCGCTGCACGGCGCGTCGGCACGTAGATGGTGAGATCGGCCAGCACCAGCGGATCGCCATCATAGGCAAAGCCGGGAACCAGGCGCCCTGCAAGCAGCGCCTCGGCCAGCGTCGGCAGGAACGGCGCTCCGGGCGGGATCGAGAAAACGCGGCGGGAGCCGCTCATTTCGACTCGGTAAGAGCGCCGGGTGCCTCAGCAAGAGCATCGGGCGTGCCGGCAAGCGCGGCGGCGACCGCTGCTTCCGCCCGCGGGATCGCGTCGGGTGTACCGACAGTGATCCAATGGCCACGCATCGTCATGCCGAACAGGCGGCCGGCGGCGATTGCCGCATCGAAATAGGCGTTGAGCGACAGCGGGCCGGCCGGCGCGTCCTTGAAGATGCGCGGATGGACGATTGCGGCGCCGGCATAGATCAGGCCGGCCGGATCGTTGTTCGCACGCCGCAACGCGCCGTCCGGCGCCATCAGGAAATCGGTGCCGCCGCTATGTCCGGTTGCCGACTGGAGATCCGCAAGCATCAGCAGAATGTCCATTGTCGCGCCCTCCCATGCAAGGGCAAGTCGCCTGAGATTGGAAACGCCGCTGTCGATCCAGAAGGTGTCGGCGTTGAGCACATAGAAGGGTGCCCCTAACTTGGGCAATGCCTTGACGATGCCGCCGGCAGAGTCGAGCAGGCCGCTGCTCTCATCCGAGATGACGATTCTCGGCGCACTGCGGCGGGCTACATGGTCCACGATCTGTTGCGGCAGGTAATGGACGTTGACGACGGCCTTGGCGACACCGGCTTCGGCTAGGCTGTCCAGCCCCCAGTCGAGCAATGTCTTGCCGGCGACCTTGACCAGCGGCTTCGGCATGGTCTCGGTGATCGGCCGCATGCGCTTGCCGAGCCCGGCGGCAAGCACCATGGCGGTCGTCGGCATCGGTCCCGACGCTTTCAGGCCCAAATCCTTAGCCTTCAAATCGAGCGTTCCTCCAGCAAGCCGTGGGCGATGTAGAAATCCTGCAGCCCGGCCAGCGCCGGATGCGCCAGCGCCCGGCGAAGATAATCGCGGATGCGCGGCAGATGCTTCAGATAATAAGGCTTGCTGTCGCGTTTTTCGAGCCGCACGAAAATGCCGAGGATCTTGGAATTGCGCTGTGCGGCCATGATTGCATAGGTTTCGCGGAATTCGTCTTCGTCGAAGACGCCGGCGTCGCGTCGCGCGGCGATATAGGCGGCGAGCGTGTGCTTTTCGATTTCAGGTGAAATGGTGACGCGCGCGTCCATGGCGAGCGAGGCGACGTCGTAGGCTGACGGACCGATGAGCGCATCCTGGACATCGACGACGCCGAGACGATCGTGACCGGAACGGTCACCGCGCCAGATCAGGTTGGGCGAATGGAAGTCGCGCAGCATTAGCGTGTATTCGCGCCCCTCGAGCCGATCGAGCACCGCATTCCATTCGCTGCGATAACCGGCGCGCAACGCCTCGCTTGGCGGAGCGCCTGATATCGCAGGGACATACCAGTCGACCAGCAATTCGGCCTCGATCATCATGGCGTCGCGATCGAAAGGCGGCACCTCGTGGAAGACGCCGGGGCCGGCCTGCATGCTGGCCGGCCATGTTTTGCCGTGCATCATGGCAAGCAGTTCGGCCGCCGCCGCGTAGCGCTCGGCCACCGGCTGGCCGCGCTTGTCCAGGAACCCTTGGGACCCGAGATGCTCCAGCAGCAGAAAACCCTGGTCGAGATCCTGGGCATGGATTTCCGGGACGCTGACGCCGCCGGCCCGCAAGGCACGGTCAATGGCGACGAACGCCGAAACGGATTGCGCGGTGTGGGCGATCTCGGCATAGGGTTTGCCGTCGCGGACTGGCGGTCCGAGCACCAGCCTTGGCGAGTTCATCAGCACGCGCGGCGGAAATCCGGCGAGCGTGACGATCTCGTAGGAGCGAGCCGAGGCATCACCGATGAAATATCGCCGCTGCGCTTCGCCCCAACCGGCCTGGCCGAGAAAATCGCGCATGGCCAGCGATCGCGCCGCGCGCTCGAAGGCGGCGCCCCCTCCCGATAGTCTCGCCAATCGGCCGTCGCCCTGCTGGAGAAGTTCGACCAGCACCGAGGTTTTCGGCAAATATGCCTCTGCCCGTTCCGGCCATTCGACCAGTGCGGCCCCTTGCGTCAGCGCCTCGTCGAAACCCAGCTCGTCCAACTCGGATGCCGCGCCCAAGCGGTAGAGATCGAAATGATGGACCGGCACACGCGTGTCGTAACTCTGGACCAGCGTAAAGGTCGGGCTCGGCACGTCGAGGCCGGCATCGTCGGCCAGTGCCTTGACCAGCGCCCGCGCCAAGGTCGACTTGCCGGCGCCGAGATCGCCCTTGAGAGCGAGCACGTCGCCAATGCGCAGCGACATGGCGAGGTCCTCACCAAGCCTTGCCGTCGCAGCCTCGTCGGCGAGAAAACGCTCCAGCACAAATACCGCCATCGAACGCGCTACTCGGCCGCCGCGCGGATGCCGGACGGCGTGTCGGGAAAGGCGCAAACAACCGTAGTGCCCTTGTCCCTGCCGGTCTCGATGCGGACGCTGCCGCCATGCAGTTCGACAAAGCTCTTGACGATCGACAGGCCGAGCCCGGCGCCGCGGCGGCGGCCGCCATTGGTGCGCGGCTCGAAGCGCCGGAACACCGAGTCAAGCAGGTCCGGCGGCATGCCAGGGCCGTCATCGTGAACGGAAAATTCCACGCCGTCGGCAAGTTGGCGGCAGGCGAGCGTTATGGTGCTCGCCTCCGGCGCGTAATTGGCGGCATTGCTGAGCAGATTGTAGAGGATCTGGCGGACCCGGATTTCGTCGCCGTGGAAGGTTTTCGGCGCGGCCGCTGCGTCGATCCTAAGCTTGATCGCATGTTCCTCCAGTCGGTCGGCGACCAGTTCGGCGGCGGCTGTAATGGTTCGATCGATGTGAACTTCGGAAATGTCGAGTTCCATGATGCCGGCATCCACCGTCGCCAGATCGAGGATGTCGTTGACGATGGTGAGCAGGACCGAGGAGGACGAGCCGACATGCCCGATATATTCGCGTTGCTTCTGGTTCAACGGACCAGTCGACGGCAGTGAAAGAAGCTCGGTAAAGCCGATGATGTTGGTGAGTGGCGAGCGCAGCTCATACGAGACGTGCTGCACGAATTCGTTCTTGATCTGGTCGGACTTTTGCAGCGCCTCATTCTTGTCCTTCAGCGCCCGCTCGACATTGACGCTGTCGGTAACGTCGACGAAGGTCATCATCACCTGGCCGTTGGGCAAGGGGATGACGGCGTAGCGCAAAACGGTGCCGTTGTTCAATTCGGTCTGGCCGTGGCGGTCGCGGCGCTCGTCGTCGAAGCCGGTGATGGCGGCAACGAACCCGCCCCACGGACTGTCGACGGCACGGCGGTCGCAAAGGTCGCGGATCGTCGAGACATGGACGTTGGGTTTTGAGGCATCGGCATCCAGCCCCCACAGTGCTGCGAAGGCCGGGTTGGACAATCTCAGCCTGCCGTCGGGACCGAATACAGCGACGCCTTCGGCAAGGTTGTCGAGCGTCTCGCCCTGAACCCGGACGGCGGTCTGGTAGCGGCTTTCAAGGTCCATCTTCTCGGTCAGGTTCTCGAACACCCAGGTGACGCCGCCCTTGGGCTGCGGGTTGGCGACGACGCGAATGGTCTTGCCGTCCGGCAGATGCCACCAATGCTCCTGCGATTCAACCGCGCGATAAGCGCCGAGCAAGCTCTCTTTCCAGCGCCGCCATTCGGGCTGCTCGGCAATCTTGCCTTCGCTGCGCAGGCGGTCGAGCAGCAAGGCGTTGTCCGGCGCGCTGTGCAGGAAGCCGCTGTCGAGGCCCCATAGTTTCTGGAACGCCTGATTGAAAAACCGCAATTTCTCGTCGGTATCGAAAATCGCCACGGCAGTGTTGAGCTGATCGAGCGTATCGGCGTGGCTCTGCACGGTCCGCTCATACTCGGCGCGAATGGCCTCGATGGCGCTGATGTCGCAGGCAAGACCAGCCGAACCATCCGCCCCGGCAAAGTCGGTCACGGCAAACATACGGCGGTCGCCTTCGATCACAGTGGAGAGCGTCTGTTCGAAGACGGGGTGCGACTTGTGCTGCGCAGCAATCGTGTCGCGCGCCTGGCCGCCGAGGAATTCCTTGCTGTCACGAACCGCCGATTCGGCATTCTCGGCCTCGACCGCTTCGGCATAGGCCCGGTTGACCCATTTCAGCCGCCCGTCGACGGTGCGTAGCCATGACGGCATCTTGAGCGCATCGAGAAGTCCGATCAGCGTCTCATGGTCGGCGGCCAAGCGCTGGTTCTCGATCTTCAGCCTGGCCTGGCTTCGCTGTGTCTCCGAAAGCGAGACGAAGCGAACCAATACATGCGCCGCACTCTTGCGGCCGTGAACCTCGAGCGGCTGGCCGGCCTGCGATTCGATGACCAGATCGAAGGGCTTTGCCTTGTCCCGCAGCGCCGCCACGGCATGTTCCAACGCGGCCGCCGAACGCGGCATCAGCCAGCGGCCGAAAGCCAGGAAGGCCGCCCGGTCCTCCGGCGCGCCGCTCTCGATCGGCAATGTTCCGACAAGCTCGGGTTTCTTGTTTTCGGCGGCCCATACGACCACGCGCTGGTCGCGGGAATGGAGCAGCGCCTCGGAGCGCTGCAGCGCGGCATTGACGTCGGCGATGCGGGTCCTGAGCTCGGCATTTTCCGCCGCGGTGCGCGCCCTTTCGCGGATCAGAAAGATGGCCGACAGCAATGCCGCCCCCATGACGCCGACAAACATGGCGAGTTGCATGACCTCGACCGTGCTGACCGACAGCCCGGCCTTTTGCGCCACGCGGGTTTGGGCATGTGCGGCAAAGCCAAGCAGCGGACCAACCAGCGCGGAAGAAGCAAGCAGCACCCCGACACGGCTGCCGGCACGGCATAAAAGGCTGCCGCCTCTGGCAGCGGAGCCCGTGATCGAATCGTTATGGCCGCCGGAAACGGCCTGTCCCGCGCAAGGCGGGTTATCCCCCGGCATGTCTTGGTCCTCTTCGCCGCCTGAATGCAGGACCGCCCTGATGCGTGCGCCCGGGCCTCGTCCCCGGACCGCGAATCAGCACCATAGCGCTTGCGCGAATCGGCGTGAAGAATCAATCAGCGCAAAAATAAAGCCGGGCGAAAAGTCAATCGCCCGGCTTCAATATCTAGTGGCAAGTTTCGCCGTGGTTAATAGCGGTAGTGTTCCGGCTTGAACGGTCCCTGCGGGGTGACGCCGATATAGGCGGCCTGTTCGCCGGACAGTTCGGTCAGGCGGGCACCGAGCTTGTCGAGATGCAGGCGCGCGACCTTTTCGTCGAGATGCTTCGGCAGGACATAGACCTGGTTCTCGTACTGACCGGGCTTGGTGTACAGCTCGATCTGGGCCAACACCTGGTTGGTGAAGGACGCCGACATGACGAAGCTCGGGTGGCCGGTGGCGTTGCCGAGGTTGAGCAGACGGCCTTCCGACAAAAGGATCATCCGCTTGCCGTCCGGGAAGGTGATCATATCGACCTGCGGCTTGATGTTGGTCCATTTCAGGTTGCGCAGCGACGCCACCTGGATCTCGTTGTCGAAGTGACCGATGTTGCCGACGATCACCATGTCCTTCATCAGGCGCATGTGGTCGAGGGTAACGACGTCCTTGTTGCCGGTGGTGGTGATGACGATGTCGGCCGTCGGTGCCGCGTCTTCGAGCGTGACCACCTCGAAACCGTCCATCGCTGCCTGCAGCGCGCAGATCGGATCGACCTCGGTGACCTTGACGCGGGCACCGGCACCCTTGAGCGAAGCCGACGAGCCCTTGCCGACGTCGCCATAGCCGCAGACGACCGCGACCTTGCCGGCCATCATCGTGTCGGTGCCGCGGCGAATGCCGTCGACAAGCGATTCCTTGCAGCCATATTTGTTGTCGAATTTCGACTTGGTGACGGAATCATTGACGTTGATCGCCGGGAACGGCAGCAGGCCTTTTTTCTGCAACTGATAGAGCCGGTTGACGCCGGTCGTCGTCTCTTCGGTGACGCCGCGGATCGCTTCCTTCTGCTTGGTGAAGAAGCCGGGCGATGCCTGCATGCGTTTCTTGATCTGGGCAAACAGGATCTCTTCCTCTTCGCTGCCCGGATTGGACAGCACATCCTCGCCGGCCTCGGCGCGGGCGCCGATCAGGATGTACATGGTGGCATCGCCACCGTCGTCGAGGATCATGTTGGAGGTGCCGCCATCGGCCCACTGGAAGATCTTGTCGGTGTAGACCCAATAATCCTCCAGCGTCTCGCCCTTGACGGCAAACACCGGAATTCCGGCCTCGGCAATGGCCGCGGCAGCGTGGTCCTGGGTCGAGAAGATGTTGCAGGAAGCCCAGCGGATATCGGCGCCGAGCGCCTTAAGCGTTTCGATCAGCACCGCGGTCTGGATGGTCATGTGCAGCGAGCCGGTGATGCGCGCGCCCCTGAGCGGCTTCTTGTCGCCGAATTCCTCGCGGCAGGCCATCAGGCCCGGCATTTCGGTTTCGGCGATCTCGATCTCCTTGCGGCCCCAGCCGGCAAGCGCGATGTCGGCGACCACATAATCCTTGCTACCCGTCATGGCAGTGCTCCGATGCGAATTGATTGCGGGACGCGCCCCGCCCCGAAGGCGTGTGGGAGGGCGCGAGTTGCCGGCCTGACTAGCAGATCGGGAGTCGGACGACAATGGGATATAAAGAAATCTTTATCCGTGCATGTCTTCAGCGGCAACCAACACGAGAGAGCGCCGTCAGCATTCCTCGCCAAAACGGGAAGCAACCAGTTGCTCCAGCGCATCGATGACCTCTTCGGCCTGCGGGCCGCTGGCGGTGACGCGGATCGAATAGCCGGGGCTCGCCGCCAGCATCATCAGGCCCATGATCGAGGTGCCGCCGACCTTGACGCCGTCCTTCTCGACCTGGACCGTGGCATTGAAGCCGCTGGCAATTTGAACGAACTTGGCCGAGGCGCGCGCGTGCAGGCCGCGCTGGTTGACGATCGGAAAGTCGCGAACGATCTTGTCCTTTTCCGGCAACAGCGCGCTCATTTGCTGCTCAGGAGCTGACTGGCGACGTTGATGTATTTGCGGCCGGCAGCCTGCGCCTCATCCAGCGCGGCCGCCATGTTGTCGCCTTTGCGAACGCTGGACAGCTTGATCAGCATCGGCAGGTTCATGCCGGCAATGACCTCGATGCGGCCGGATTCCATCACGGAAATGGCGAGGTTGGAGGGCGTGCCGCCGAACATGTCGGTCAAAACGATGACGCCTGATCCGGTATCGACGCGGCCGACTGCGTCGATAATGTCGCGGCGGCGTTGTTCCATATCGTCGTCGGCACCGATCGCCACGGTCTCGAAATTGTCTTGTGGCCCAACGACATGTTCCACGGCATTGCGGAACTCGGCGGCCAGTTGACCGTGCGTTACAAGCACGAGTCCGATCATTCTTTGGTGGCTCCCGTCATCGCCGCTTCACAGGCGCATTTTATGCTCGCCGACCGTTCCAGGTGGCGGGAGCGCTATCTTGTCGACGCAAGGCCCGTTGACAAGCCCAAAATTGCGCCGGCCCAGACCAATTTGACGCATTGCAGCAAAAAATCCAAATCGGATCAAAGGAAAGGCGCAATCGACAGGCGCGACATCACTGCCGGCAAGGCCGCCGCGACATTGCGCCCGGCAAGATCGATGCGCGGCACTGGTACGCCGAAAACGAGTTCGCTGCAGTCTTCCTGGAAGCGGGCCATTTTGCCGGCTGGCACCAGCCGGATAATGAGGTCGATCACGCAGCTTGGCTCGAATGGTATCGGCTTGGGGCCGAATCCCGGCACCTCGACGAGGCCGGCTATGCTGACTGGTGCGCGGCAGACCAGCCGCCCCTCGCAATCGGCAGCATAGAGCTGGTCATCGCCGATCAGCCGCGAAAACAGCCCGCGCTGGCTGCAATGATCGATCAAGGCGAGCGCCAGCGTCGTTTTGCCCAAGCCGGACGGTCCGGTGATGAGAATGCCGCAATCACCTATCAGGATGGCGGTGCCGTGAATGTTTTCAGGCTGCACAATAGGACCAGGCGTGATTGGAATTCATCCGTCAGCCTTCGGCCGGCAGCGTCACCACGAAGCGGGCGCCCTTGATCTCGCCAGGCTTGGTGCCCGGGATGTTCTCGGCGCTCAACGTGCCGCCATGGGCTTCGACGATCTGCCGGGATATCGACAGGCCAAGGCCCGAGTTCTGGCCGAACGCCTCGCCGGCCGGCCGGTCGGTATAGAACCGCTCGAAAATGCGATCGATGTTGTCGGCCCGGATGCCGGGGCCATTGTCGTCGACGGTGACGATGTTGAACTTGCCGGCGCGCGCCAGCGATATGGTGATGTGGCCACGTTCTTCGGGAACGAACGAGCGGGCATTCTCGATCAGGTTGGTGATCACCTGGCCGATCCTTAGATCATGGCCGACGACGAAGTAGCCTTTCACGCCCTGCGGCAGTTTGGCGACCTTGAATTCGATCTCGACCGCCTTCTTGTTGCGTGTGGCCTCGCGCGAGACGGCGACCAGATCGGTGATGAACTTCTTCAGGTCGACAGTTCCCGCGTCTTCCCGCGCCAGTTCGGCATCGAGACGGGAGGCATCGGAAATATCGGTGATCAGGCGGTCCAGGCGCCTCACATCGTGCTGGATGATATCCATCAGCCGGCTGCGCGAATTGTCGTTCTTGGCCAGCGGCAATGTCTCCACCGCGCTGCGCAGCGAGGTGAGTGGGTTCTTCAATTCATGCGAGACATCCGCGGCAAAACTTTCGATCGCCTCAATGCGGGCGTAGAGCGCATTGGTCATGTCGCGCACGGCGATCGACAAATTGCCGATCTCGTCCTGGCGGTCGGAGAAGTCGGGAATTTCCTCGCGGTTCTTGACACCGCGGCGAACCCTGACCGCCGCCGCGGAAAGCCGGCGCAGCGGGTTGGCGATGGTGGAGGCCAGCAGCATCGACAGGATAGCGGTAACCAGCGCGGCGATGCCGAACACGCGCAGGATCGCCTTGCGCTCGGCCGCGACGATCTTGTCGATGTCGCCACCTTCGGTCGACAGCATCAGTACGCCGAGAACGGCACGGAAGCGCTGGATCGGCACCGCCACGGAAACGATCTGCTCGCCCTGCTCCGAGATCCGCACGATCGTCGACGGACTGCCGGTAAGCGCCTTGACCACTTCGGGAAACGCAGCACCGTTGCCGCCCGGCTGCTCGCGATAGACGGGCAGCTGCTTATTGCGGAAGAAATCGAAGACGAATTTCTGGATGCGCTCCAGAAGATCCGGCTGCTCCTCTTCGACCGGCGGCAGATCGTAGCGAAGGATCTGACCGCGCGAATAGAGATGGCGGGAATCGAGCAGCAGGTTGGCGTCGCGGTCGTAAATGCGGGCGCGCGTGCGCGTCGGCGAGATCAACCGCCTGAGCACCGGCGCCACGCGCTCCGGATTGATCGGGAAATCGAGATTGTCGAGCTGATCGGAGCCCGGGCCGAGGCTTTCGCCAGCCTGCAACTCAAGCAGCTTTTCCGGATCGATGCTGATCGAATCGGTCTCGACCGTCGCCGATGCAGCAATCGCGCCGGCAATGATCTCGCCCTGGGTCATCAGGCTCTCGACACGGGCGTCGATCAGCCCGTCTCGAAAGGTGTTGAGGTAGAGAATGCCGGTGACCAGGACGGCCAGGCCGGCAAGATTGAGAAAGAGAATACGCCGCGTCAGGCTGGAAAAGATGTGATGGCCGAGAAACCGGCGCATCGGCACCGTGATTTTCGACACGAAGGCGGGCAGAATCCGCGGCGGGCGCCTGGCGGCGCCCGATCGTCTCACTCGCTCTACTTCCACTGCCATCGAATAGCAGCTCCCGCTCGACTCAAGCTTCGCGGAACCGATATCCGACTCCGTAAAGGGTTTCGATCATTTCGAAGTCATCATCGACGGCCTTGAACTTTTTGCGCAGCCGCTTGATGTGACTGTCGATGGTGCGGTCATCGACATAGACCTGCTCATCATAAGCCGAATCCATCAGCGCATCACGGCTTTTTACGACGCCTGGACGCTGGGCCAGCGAATGCAGGATGAGGAACTCGGTGACGGTAAGCGTCACCGGCTCGCCCTTCCAGGTGCAGGTGTGGCGCTCCTGGTCCATGACAAGCTGGCCGCGCTCAAGCGACCGAGCCTGCTGGTTGGGCGCCTTGGCGGCCGCCTCGCGGGTACTGGCGCGGCGCAGCACGGCGCGGACGCGCTCGACCAGAAGACGCTGCGAGAAGGGTTTGCGAATGAAGTCGTCGGCGCCCATCTTGAGGCCGAACAGTTCATCGATCTCGTCGTCCTTGGAGGTCAGGAAGATCACCGGCAGGTCGGATTTCTGGCGCATCCGGCGCAGCAGCTCCATGCCGTCCATGCGCGGCATCTTGATGTCGAGGATGGCGAGGTTCGGCGGGCGCGCCGCCAGTCCCTCCAGCGCCGACGCCCCATCCGTGTAGGTTTCAACCCGATAACCCTCGGATTCGAGGGCGATCGAAACCGAAGTCAGAATGTTGCGATCGTCGTCGACAAGCGCGATTGTTGCCATTTCAAGCGGCTCCCTCATGAGCTGTCCCTTCTTTCGTCGAGAAGGGGCTTTTGCAGGACAAATTAGGTACAAAATGTGGCATAGGCTCTATCCGCTGTCACGCGCGGCATGCCGGCAGCCACAATTGTACCTCGATATGGATTGGACGAATGAACATCGCCAATCCTTTGGGCAACCATCAGTGTTTTTGCACATATAAACGATTTAAACAACTTTCAAAATATTTAAATCGATTAATGATTTGATATCATTCGCCTTTTCTGGTTTTGACGTTTTTAGCTCCTGCAATGGGGGTTCCGGAATTCGCCGGTAAAGACGCGGTAAATCGAAGAAGGGACACCCATGTCGGAAGCCGGCAAACGCAATCCTGCATGTACAATCGATCGGATCGGCCTGAGAACCACGGGCGTGGTGCGCTATAATTTCGGCGCGGCCGCGCTCTACGAGGAGGCAATCCGCCGTGGCGAGGCCCGACTCACCGCGCATGGCGCGCTTGCCGCCGAAACCGGGCAGCACACCGGCCGCTCGCCCAGGGACAAATTCGTGGTGCGCGACGAAAGCACCGCGCCGCATGTATGGTGGGACAACAACAAAGCGATTTCGCCGGGGCAGTTCGATACGCTGCTCGCCGATTTTCGCGCCCATGCGGCTGGAAAGGACCTTTATGTGCAGGACCTGGTCGGCGGCGCCGACGAGGAGCTGAAGCTGCCGACCCGGGTGATCACGGAGCTTGCCTGGCACTCCTTGTTCATCCGCAATCTGCTCATCCGGCCGGCAGCCGCCGAACTCGAGCATTTCGTGCCCGATTTGACGATCATCGACCTGCCGTCGTTCCGCGCCGATCCCGCCCGCCACGGCACGCGCGGCGAAACGGTGATCGCCGTCGATCTTTCGCGCATGATCGTGTTGATCGGCGGTACCTCCTATGCCGGCGAGATGAAGAAGTCGGTATTCACCGTGCTCAACTATCTGCTGCCGGCAAAAGGCGTGATGCCGATGCATTGCTCTGCCAATGAAGGACTCGCCGGCGACGCGGCCGTCTTCTTCGGCCTTTCCGGGACCGGCAAGACGACGTTGTCGGCCGACCCGTCGCGCACGCTGGTCGGCGATGACGAGCATGGCTGGGGACCGCACGGCATCTTCAATTTCGAAGGCGGCTGCTATGCCAAGACGATCAAGCTTTCGGCCGAAGCCGAGCCGGAGATCTTCGCCACCACCCAGCGCTTCGGCACGGTGCTGGAGAATGTCGCGCTCGACGCCGGTCGCGTGCCGGATTTCGACGATGGCGGGCTGACCGAAAACACACGCTGCGCCTACCCGCTCCACTTCATTCCGAACGCCAGCAAGACGGGGCGCGCCAACCACCCGAAGAATATCATCATGCTGACCGCCGACGCGTTCGGCGTGATGCCGCCGATCGCGCGGCTGACCCCGGCGCAGGCGATGTACCATTTCCTCTCCGGCTATACCGCCAAGGTGGCGGGGACCGAGAAAGGCGTTACTGAACCCGAAGCGACATTTTCGACATGCTTCGGCGCACCGTTCATGCCGCGGCATCCGTCGGAATACGGCAATCTGCTGCGCGAGCTCATCGCCCGCCACGGCGTCGATTGCTGGCTGGTCAACACCGGCTGGACCGGCGGCGCTTACGGCACCGGCAAGCGGATGCCGATCAAGGCAACGCGGGCGCTGCTTGCGGCAGCACTCGACGGCTCGCTGAAAGCGGCCGACTTCCGGACCGACGCCAATTTCGGTTTCGACGTGCCGGTGACGGTTACCGGCGTCGACCGCGCCATTCTCGACCCGAGATCGACCTGGATCGACAAGCCCGCCTATGACCGGCAGGCGGCAAGGCTGGTTGGCATGTTCGTCGACAATTTCGAAAAGTTCGAGGCCCATGTCGACGCAACCGTGCTCGGCGCTGCACCACGCATGCAGGTAGCGGCTGAATAGCCGTCGCGCTTCAAGGCCCGGCTTCGATCGGGCCTTTTCTTTTTTCGCCTGCCGCGCCATGACTGCGGCATGAACGCCGACGAAAAAATCATCATCACCGACGATGCGGTGATTAATCCGGGTGACCTGCACGAGGACTTCATCCGTTCGTCCGGCCCGGGCGGCCAGAACGTCAACAAGGTGGCGACGGCGGTGCAATTGCGCTTCGATGCTGCCAATGCACCGGGCCTGTCGGAGCGTGTGCGCGAACGGACCATCAAGCTTGCCGGCCAGCGCGCCACCAAGGACGGCGTCATCGTCATCGAAGCCGGACGCTTCCGCACGCAGGAGCAGAACCGGGCGGACGCCCGGGCGCGGCTGACGGCACTGGTCGCCAAGGCCGCCGAACCGCCGCCACCGCCGCGCAAGAAGACAAGGCCGTCCAAGGGCGCGGTCGAAAGACGGCTGAAGAGCAAAGCCGGGCGCGGCTCGATCAAGAAAATGCGTGGCCGGGTCGAGGATGACTGACAGCCGAATCGGCTTCGGATCCCAGATCGCCGGTGTGAAATGTGCAGCCACTGCCGGAGGCGGCTTTCGGGTCGCCGTTTTCGTTTGACGGTGGCATTCTGATTTTCCAGACCAACGGATCAAGCGACCCGATGCTCGTGCTGCCCAAAGGCGTCCGCCATATGCCTGGTTACCTGTCGCGCGCCATGCAGGAAGTGCTGGTGGAAGATATCAGGGAGGTCGTGCAGGAAGCCCCGCTGTTCGTGCCGGCGATGCCGCGTACCGGCAAGGAGATGAGCGTGCGCATGACCAATTGCGGCCCGCTGGGCTGGGTCACCGACAAGGAGCACGGCTATCGCTACCAGCCGACTCACCCGGTGACCGGAAGGCCATGGCCGCCGATCCCGGAGATGCTGCTCGAACTGTGGCGGGACGTATCTGCCTATGCGCACCCGCCGGAGGCCTGCCTGGTCAATTTCTATTCCCAGGATGCCAAGATGGGTCTTCACCAGGATCGCGACGAGAGCGATTTCTCCGCGCCTGTCGTCTCGGCCTCACTCGGCGACGATTGCCTGTTCCGGGTCGGCCAGACCATGCGCGACGGCGCCACCAAATCGTTCAGATTGAAGAGCGGCGACGTCGTCGTGCTCGGCGGCGAAGGCCGCCTCTGCTTTCACGGCGTTGACCGCATCTACCCCTCGACCTCGGCATTGCTCAAGAACGGCGGCCGCATCAATCTGACGCTGCGTCGGGTGACGATGCCGAAATAGGCTGTTCGGGTGGCCGGTCGCCCGGCCGGACATAATCGTCGCGCAGATAGATGCGCTCGGTCTCGTCCTCGACGAGAATGCGATAGTGCGCCAGGATCGCGTCAAAGCCAAAACGCTCCATCAGTTGGCTTGTCCAAGGGCCATCATCTTTCCTGATAACTTTCGTAGAGATAATAATATCAGGGCGCAGACGCTCAAATTCTTGGCGTTTGCTTTCAGCGTAACGCTCCATGATCATCTCGTAATGCGTGGCTTGGGCGACGTCACGCGAAAGCGTGGCTTGCCGGGACAGAGCCATTGCAAACGCTCCAAGCCAGTCATTGGGATCGGCCGAAACGAACTGGCCGCCGATCATGCGGCTTAGTGGATGTCCAGTGTCTATATCTGGACTGATCAAGGCGACGTTTGGTCGATCGGTCGCGGCGCGTATCACGGCGACCAACACCGCGCCTGGCTTCTGAGTGCCCCAGTTCGGTAAGAAGGCAGCCACAATCGCCAGCGACACCAAGGCTCGCGGGGGAGCCGCCAGGCGGGAGAGCAGCCCTGCCGATTGCCGCTCGCTTCTCGGCAAGGCCAGCAAGCAAAGACTAGCCGCTACAGCGTAAAAAATCGATGGGTAGGCATGATACGTCCAGCCTTTGTCCTGGTAGAACAGCGGGAACAAGCCGGCAATAGATGCTGCCAGCGCTACGGCAGCCAGCTCTGGGAAATGGCCGACCGGCCACGACCACCAGCCGCGTCATGGTTTTTCCGAGGCCTTGCTCAATTCGGGTGGCCGGTCGCCCGACCGGACATAATCGTCGCGCAGATAGATGCGCTCGGTCTCGTCCTCGACGAGAATGCGGTAGTGCGCCAGGATGGCGTCAAAGCCAAAACGCTCTGTCAGTTGGCTTGTCCACATCGCGTTGTTTTTCTTGAAGACAATGATATCCGGGCGCAGACGCGCGAATTCTTTGCGTTTGCTTTCGACGTAACGCGCCATGATGGCCTGGTAACGCGTGGCTTCAGCGGTATCACCGGAAAGGGCTGCCTGCCGGGACAGGGAAAGCGCGAACACTCCGAGCCAATCGCTGACATGGGTCGAAACGAACTGCCCATCGATCATGCGGGTCAACGGATGTCCCGAGGACATATCCGAACTGATCAACGCAATAGTAGGCCGATCGGTCGCGGCGCGAATGGCGGCAACCAGCGCCGGCCCCGGTTTCTGGGTGCTCCAGTATGGCAAGAAAGCGATTGCCACCCCCGCCAGTGCCCAAGCTCGCGAAGGCGCCGTCACGAACGCCAACAGCTTCGACGGCTGCCGCACGATCCTGGGCACTGCCAGCAGGCACAAAATGGCTGCCACGGCGCAAAAGATCGCGGGATAGGCATGATAAGACCAGCCTTTCGCTTGGTAGAACAGGGGAAACATGCCGGCGATCGATGCAGCCAGCGCTACCGCCGCCAGCTCTGGAAACCGCCCGGCCGGCCACAGCCACCAAATCAGGAAGACGAGGAAACACCACGCGAAACCGTGGCCGATCACGATGGGCCAAAAGATGCCGAGCTTTCCATAAACATCCGCCAAGAGGGGATAGATGTCGCGCAGGAATTCCGGATGGATCAGCGTGACCGCGCCGAGATAGACAATGCAGATGCCGCCAATGACCCAGTGTTCCAGGGCGAAGATCGATTTCAGGCTGCGCCGGCGCACTGCAACGACCAGCGCTGGCGCCAACACCATGATCGCATAGTAGGGCTTGACCAGCAGCAAAATGCTGCCCGACAGGCCGGCGAGTACGGCGATCCCCGGGCCTGGTTGGGCGGCTGCATCTCTGCGCGCACGCCAGGCGTGAAGCGCAAGCAGCGGCATGAAAAGCGCCATGCCGATATGCTCTCGCTCGCTGAAGGCGTTGCCGGGGAAGATCACCAGCATTGCGCAAAACGCTGGCCCCAGTGCAAACAGTGATGCAGTTTCGGTGAAACCCCCGCGCTTGACGATCACGCCCGAGAGCGAAAGTCCGATAAGCACGGCAAGGTATGTCCAGGCCTCAACCAGGATTTCCGGGGCGGCGCCCAGCAATCTGGCCACAGCCACTGGCGGCAGATAGAGCCATACGCTGAATGGAGGGTTGGTCTCGTGGATCTGCGAGTAAAGCCGCTCACCGGAGAGCATCCGCTCGCATACCGTGATCAGCCAGCTAGTATCGGGAACAGTCCCCCAACGCCGCTGCCAGACGATGGAGAACACGGTGACTGCGGCAATGGCCAGGACATTGCGGCTAGGAAGCAGCGCCGCCGCGATATTCCGGCCGCGCCACCGGCTCAAGCCGTCAATGTCGTTCGAGACGCTCATGATGTTGCACCGAGGCTCTCGAGCTCGAGCCATACGTCGTCCAGCGGAGCGATTGGATCCAGCCGTGCCATGGTCTTCCGGGAGCCTCTGCTCAATTGGTTTGGAGCGGCGCAGGCGCCGTGTAACGCAGATAGACAGTGATTTCCGGCTCGTGGTGCAGCAGACGATAGTCGGCCAAGGCGGCTCCGATCCGCTTGTCCTGCAGCATCAGGGCTGTCCGCGCGGGCGAGCCTGACAGCACGACATCGGGCTTCTTCGCTGATATCTCGGCGGCGTATTCGCCGATCACCCGATCGCGGATGCTTTCAAGTTCCCGTCTCCGTTCGAGATCGCCGGTGGCGCGGGCGAGCGTGTCAGCGTTGGAGACCGCCCAGGCGCTCGGATGGCGTGATATGAACCTGCCGTCGACCAGCCTGGCGAGGGGATGGGCAACCTGCATCCGGTCGGCGATCGACATGATGGTCGGGGTTTCGACCGTTGCGCGGATCGCGGCGACAGAGCGCCCGATCGGGCCGTTGTCCGTCGTCAGCGCCGCGTACTGTGCCCTGACCGCTAGTTGCAGCACCAGCACGCAGCCGAAGATCAGGGCGGCCTTGCGAATGAAGCCTGCACTGCGGAATGTGCCGAACCGCAGAAGCTGGATGCCAAATGCAAGTGTTGCAACAACGACCATCGCCAGGGCGTGATTGGGCCAACCCTTGCCCATGACGATGAAGGCCGGAATGAACCCCAGTGCGGTCAGAAGCGGAATCCTGACGTCCCAGTTCGTCTGCCTCAGGCCGCCGGCCGCAAGCACGGTAGCGGCGGCCAGAAGCAGCACCACTTTCGGCCAGTTCGCCAGCATATCGGCGGTAGAGGCCCTCAACGGAAGATAGACCTCGCTGACCAAGGGCAGGACTTCGCTTAAATAAGCACGGTCGAAGAGCGCGATGGACGCGACATAGGCGGCCACGATCGTAGCGCCAAGCAGGTTCTCCACGACGAAGAGCGGTTTCAGCGACCGCCTTTCAACCGCAAGACAGAGTGACGGCAACATGAAGGCCAGCGCAAAATAGGGCGGCTTGACCATGACCACGATCGCCGCGCCGAAGCCCGCGACCATGTGCTCCAGGCGCGAGCCGGCGCTGAAATCCGGGTTCCGCTGACGTGTGCATTGCAACGCCACCCAAGGCAGAATGGCAATCAACGCGAAGTGCTCGCGTTGGCCGAATTGATCCGGCATGAAACAGAGAACCCAGCCCAGGGCCGCCGCTGCTGCCCAGAACGCATGGGGCTGCCGGTAAACCGGTTCATCGCGCGCGAGAATGCGGACAGAAACGAAAAGACTGGCCAGGCTCAGGCAAACGACACCAAGCGTCAGCCAGAATTCCGCACGTATGCCGGTGAGCTTTTCCAGGAGCATGAACGGCATGTAGAGCCAGATCGAGAAAGGTGGGTTGGTCTCCATGATGTCGGTGTTGAGCCGCTCTCCGCCAAGCAGCCGATCACAGACGACCAGAAGCCATGACACGTCGACATTGGTCGGTATCGCAATTGTTGTCAGCCAGACGGCGTATATGACGACCAGGCAGGCCAGCAGCAACGGGGCGCCCGCCACGCCCGCAAACGGCGAGAAACGGTTGGCACCGGGCAGCAGTTCACTGAGGGATCGCGCGCTAGAGACCACGAAACACCCAGCGTCCGAGGACGACATAGTTGATGACCGGCACGGCAATGCAGGTAAGCAGGATCGGGACTGCGGCAGGGACGCCGAGCATCTGGGTCAAAAGCCCCGGCAGGGCGATTGCGACAGCGAGGCCGGAAGCGGTGAGCAGGAGAAAGCGGGGCAGTTCCATCGCGTGGCTGCCGCCCGAGGTGAAGGTGAAATATTTATGCCCGGTGTAAGAAAACAGCGCGGCAACGGCGTAGGCCGCAAACGATGTGAGCGCCGCCGGCAGGGCCGCCGTCGCCTGCCCACGCGACAGCAGGAGAGCACAAACGGCATAGATCAGCGTCGACGCAATGCCAATTAGCGCAAAGCGCGATAGTCGACGATACGAACCGGTGCCCATTGCGCGGTCAAGCTGCCAATTTCTCGTCGAGGCGACCGGTTTCGACGGCGTCGTCCTTGCGGAATACCGCCAGCAGCGAAACACCGAAGGGCAGGCTTGCATTTGGTATGATGCGGCCTTCCGCCGAAAACACTGCCTTCATCGCCGCATTCAGTGGTTTCGACGGCGTTGCATGGCCGGCTGGCAAGGCGGGCTTGCGCAACCTATCCACCAGCCGTGCCAGTGCCGCTACAGGAAAGAGTGCGGCATTTGTGTAGCTCAGCCGGTCGATCCTGAAACCAGCCCTTTCAATTCGTTCACGCAGCAGATTGCGTGAATAGCGCCGCATATGATGCAGCCCCACATCATGCGTGCTCCACAACCATTGGTGTGCGGGCACCGTAAGGATGACGCTGCCGGCTGGTTTCAGCATCTGGCGGATCGCGGCAAGCGATGCCTCGTCTTCGGCGACATGTTCCAGCACGTCGAACAGGCAAACCAGGTCGCAGCTTTGCGGCGTGACAGGAATGTTGTCCGGCAGATGTCCGGCAAGGAAGTCGCGGCCGGTCTTTTCCCAGGCAATCCTGCGTGCGAGATCGCTCATCTCGACTGCCGTCACGGTGCCGAACTGCTCCAGCATCCGGATGTTGCCGCCGGTGCCGGCGCCGATCTCGACGATGCGCGCCTTTTCGGGCAGGTCGATGCTGCGAATGACCGCCTCTGCGATGGCGCGGCGCCCGCAGAACCACCAATGCTCGTCTTCGGTGGCGGCCATCTGTCGGTAGGCGTCGAGCTCCATTAGCTCATTCCCTCATATTTGCGGCGCACAATGTAGATCGGACGCTGCTTGATCTCGGCGTAGACCCTGCCGAGGTATTGTCCGATGATGCCGATGCCGAGCAACTGGATGCCGCCAAGAAAGAGAACGCTGACCAGCAGCGAGGCGTAGCCGGGCACATCAACGCCAAAGATCATTGTCTTGGCGACGATCAGCAGGCCGTAGAGGAACGACAGCGCGGAAATCGTCGCGCCGACATAGGTCCAGATTTCAAGCGGAGCGGTGGAGAAGCTGGTGATGCCTTCGAGCGCGAAGTTCCACAGCTTCCAGCCGGAGAATTTCGACTGGCCGGCGATCCGCTGATCGCGGACATATTCGACGCTTGCGGTGCGGAACCCGACCCAGGCGAACAGGCCCTTCATGAAACGACGGCGTTCGGGCAAAGACCGCAGCGCCTGGATGACCTGACGGTCGATCAAACGGAAGTCGCCGACATCGTGCGGGATCTTCTGCTGCGCGATCCAGTTGTGAACGCGGTAGAACATCGAGGCGGAGCGCTGCTTGAGAAAGCTGTCGCTCGACCGGTTGGCTCGCTTGGCAAGAACAACCTCGAACCCCTCGCGCCACTTTTCCACAAGCAACGGGATGACATGCGGCGGATCCTGCATATCGACGTCCATCGGGATCGCGGCATCGGCATCGCAGCTGTCGAGGCCCGCGGTCATCGCGGCTTCCTTGCCGAAATTGCGTGAAAGGTCGATTATGTGGATGCGAGGGTCTGCTTGTTGGGCTTCGATCAGCTTTTCGAGCGTCGTATCGCTGCTGCCGTCGTTGACGAAGATGAACTCGAGGGCAACGCCATTGTCCTTCAGCGGAGCGGTGCTTTCGCACACCGCCTTCAGGAACGGGGCAATCGCGCCTTCCTCATTGTGGACCGGCACGATCAGGGCAATCGTGGCGGCGCCGCTGCCCGGATGTGCGACGCGGTCCGCTGCCGGCCGATCAATATTTAGGAATGGCGCATTCATTGTTTGCCGAGCCCGCAGATCAGGCCTGACAATAGGAAGACGGGGTTAAGATGACTTTAAGGAATGAATCGGGATTTCACAGTTTTCGGAGCGCCACTTCCTCGACCAGATGATTGGCGCCCTTGCGCAGGATGAGATCGGCGCGGGCGCGGGTCGGCAATATATTCTCGCGCAAGTTCTTCAGGTTGATGTTGGTCCACAGGCCCTCGGCGATGGCGCGGGCCGCATCCTCGGAAAGTTGCGAATAGCGGTGGAAGAAGGAGGCTGGGTCGCGGAAGGCGGTTTCGCGCAGCCGCATGAAGCGGGCGATATACCAGTGATGGATAAGCGCCTCCTCGGCATCGATATAGATGGCGAAGTCGAAGAAATCTGACAGGAAAGGCACGATCTTGCCGTCCTTCGGCAGCTTGCCAGGTTGCAGGACATTGATGCCCTCGAAGATCAGGATGTCCGGCCTGTCGATGGTCTGGAACTCGCCCGGGATAACGTCATAGGTCAGGTGCGAATAGACCGGCGCGCGGACGTTGCGCTGCGCCGATTTGATGCCGGACAGGAAACGCAGCAGCGCGCCGACGTCGTAGCTGTCGGGAAAGCCCTTGCGCTCCATCAGATTGTTGCGGCGCAGGACTTCGTTCGGCAGCAGGAAACCGTCGGTGGTGACCAGATCGACCTTGGGACTCGACGGCCAGCGCGCCAGCAGCTCCTTTAGCACGCGCGCCGTGGTCGATTTGCCAACCGCCACGGAACCGGCAATGCCGATGATGAACGGTGTCTTGGCCACGTCCAGCGCGTTGAAAAAAACCTGGCGTTGCCTGAACAGGAGTTGACTGGCTTCGACATGGGCCGACAACAGCCGCGACATCGAAAGGTAGATGCGCTCGACCTCGTGGAGATCGACCGGATCGTTCAGCGACCGCAGACGACGGACCTCGTCCTCGGTGAGCGTCATCGGCGTATCGGCGCGGAACCGCGACCATTGCTCCGCCGAGAAGAACCGATAGGGTGAATACTTCTCGGTAGGAGCGAGCTGGTCCATCGAGTTCCTCCGCAGCGATCAGCCCCGGTCCAGCCGAGACGCCTTTTCGGCGATGCCCGAACGACCGGTGCGGCGTTCAAGCTCGTTGAGCACATCGCTCAGCGGAATGTCCGCTATGCCGAGAACGACAAGCCAATGATAGATGAGATCGGCGCTTTCCGAAACAAGCGCGTCCCGGTCGGCGCTGACGGCTGCGATCACCGTTTCGACCGCCTCTTCGCCGAGTTTCTGCGCTGCCTTGCTCATGCCGCGCTGAAAGAGCTTGGCCGTCCACGAATCCGGATCGCCGGAACGTGCGCGTTCGCCAATGATCTTCTCCAGATCGGAGAGTGAGAACTCGGTCATAACGGCGTTTACAGCCTCTTCTTAGCCGGAAAGGCTCTAGGACCGATTACCCGGCGAGTCCAGCCGCATCGGCAGTCCGGCCTGAGCCATATGCATCTTGGCTTCGGCGATGCTGTAGGTGCCGAAATGGAAGATCGAGGCTGCCAGCACCGCGCCCGCATGGCCGTCGCGAATGCCTTCGACCATGTGATCGAGCGTGCCGACGCCACCGGAAGCGATGACCGGCACGCGTACGGCGTCGGCGACCGCGCGGGTAAGCGCTATGTCGTAGCCGGCCTTGGTGCCGTCGCGGTCCATCGACGTCAACAGGATCTCGCCGGCGCCGAGATCGACGATCCGCCGAGCGAACTCGACGGCATCGATGCCGGTCTTCTCGCGGCCGCCATGGGTGAAGATCTCCCAGCGATCAGCCTCGCCCGCAGCGGACACTTTCTTGGCGTCGATGGCGACGACGATGCACTGGTTGCCAAACTTGTCGGCAGCCTCGGCGACAAAATTTGGGGTTTTCACCGCCGCCGTATTGATCGACACCTTGTCGGCGCCGGCCAGAAGCAGCTTCCTGATGTCGGCGACCTGGCGGACGCCACCACCGACAGTCAGCGGCATGAAACATTGTTCGGCCGTTCGGGTAATGACATCGAAGATGGTCTCGCGGTTTTCCGACGAGGCAGTGATGTCGAGAAAGCAGAGCTCGTCGGCGCCGGCCGCGTCATAGGCTTTTGCCGCTTCGACGGGATCGCCGGCATCGACCAGGTCGACGAAATTGACGCCCTTGACGACGCGACCGTTCTTGACGTCGAGACAGGGGATGACGCGGGCTTTCAGCATCAGATCCTCTCGATCGCCGCAAGAAAGTCGACAAGCAGCTGGCCGACGACGGACGGAACCTCGGACTGGGAATCAAAGGCCGGATCGTAGGCCGAGAGCGTCACGCCCACGATCGGGATGGATCTGGCCAGCCCGCAGGCAAGCTGCCGCAGCTGTTCCGGACTCGGACCGCCCGGATGCGTGTAGCGGTTCACCTGCAGCACATCCGGATCGAGGACATCCAGGTCCAGATGCAGATGTCCCCGAACAGCCCCTGCCGCTGTGAGCTTTCCCACCATATCGAGCGCACCGGCACATTCGGCGCGCACGATCGGCAAAGTTTCCAGCAGGCGCTTTTCGTCGGGATCGAGGTCGCGGGCATCGACCAGCATGCAGTGCGCCGGGTCCATCGGCCGGAATCCCGGAATTGCTGCCGCCATCGGACGCCAGCAGAGCCCGAGTGTCGCCGCCAGCGCCATGCCGTCGAGAAAGCCGTAGGCGGACGTCTCTGGCGTGTTGAGATCGCCATGCTGATCGATCCAGATAATCGAATCCGCGTCTTCACCGGCAACCGCACCGGCGGCGGTCAGGCAATTTCCAGCAAGGACAATGGGGAAGCCTCCTCCGTCGCGGGCGAGGCCGACCTTGGCCGCGACGGCGTTGCAGACGGCGAAGCCGGTTGCGATTTCGCGCCCCTGCTCGTCTCCCACCTTGCCGATATCTTCGACGGCGACGTCATGGCCGGCCACGGTCAGAGCTTCGACGAGCCCACCGCCGATGATGGCGTCCGGCCCCTGGCCGCACCCTTCATGATGGTGCCCGCTGTCATAGGGGGCGAGGATAATCGAGACTTTCATGATGACGCCCCTGCCATCGGTTTGCCACGCAGGATCGCCAGTGCCTCGGCCGGGTCGATGCGGCCGTCGTAGAGCGCGCGGCCGGAGATCGCGCCTTCGAGCTTCCGCGCATCGGGCATGGTCATGCGCACAATGTCGGCGATCGAGGCGAGCCCGCCCGAGGCGATGACCGGGATCGAAACCGCCTCGGCGAGATCGATGGTGGCGTCCCAGTTGATGCCGGTCAGCACCCCGTCTCGATCAATGTCGGTGTAGATGATGGCAGCAACGCCGGCGCCCTCGAATTTCCTCGCCAGTTCGATGACGCCGAGGCTCGAGGCCTCCGCCCAGCCTTCGACCGCGACCTTGCCGCCCTTGGCGTCGATGCCGACGGCGATCTTGCCCGGGAATGCCTTGCAAGCCTGCCTGACCAGATCCGGATCGCGCACCGCCACAGTGCCAAGAATGACGCGGGCCAGCCCACGGTCGAGCCAGTCCTCGATCTGCGCCAGAGTGCGGATGCCGCCGCCGAGCTGCACCGGGTTGTTCGTCGCCTTGAGGATGGCGCCGACTGCCGCGCTGTTGACGCTCTGGCCCTTGAAGGCGCCGTTGAGGTCGACGACGTGCAGCCATTCGAAGCCCTGCTCTTCGAAGGCGCGCGCCTGAGCGGCGGGATCGTCATTGTAGACCGTCGCGGTCGCCATGTCGCCATGCTTGAGGCGCACGCATTTGCCGTCCTTGAGGTCTATCGCCGGAAACAGGATCACCTTCAGGCGCCTTCGACGATGACAAAGTGGCCGGTCGAGCCGGCGAGCCTGTACTTCAAGGCCTCCTGGTATTCAGGCGAGCCGTAGCAGGCGATCGCCGTCTCGTAGGATTCGAATTCCACCAGCACGTGGCGATTGCCTGTCGGCCCTTCCGGGCTGGTATACCGTCCGGCGCGCACGGGAAACTTCGCGCCGTATTTCGCAAAAGCCGCGGCATTGGCCTCGATGTACTGCTTGTAGACCTCGGGGTCGCGGACATCGACCATCGCCATCCAATAGCCCTTCTTGCTCATGACCTAGGGCCTCCATTGCAGGAAGTTGGTGATCAAAGCGAGGCCGAGCGCCTGGCTCTTCTCGGGGTGGAATTGCGTTCCGGCGAGATTGCCGCGGGCGACAGCGGCCGTCACCGGGCCACCGTAGTCGGCGACCGCCAGCACCTCGTCCTCCTTCCGTGCATCGAGATGGTAGGAGTGGACGAAGTAGGCGTGCAGCCCCTTCCCGCCCGTCGCAATGCCGGAAAACAGCGGATGCTTGCGCTTCAGGTCAATCGTGTTCCAGCCGATCTGCGGGATCTTCAGTGTCGGATCGGCCGGCGTGATCTCCTTGACGTCGCCGGCGATCCAGCCAAACCCTTTCGTAACCGTTTTTTCCAAGCCTCGCTCCGACATCAGCTGCATGCCAACGCAGATGCCGAGGAACGGCCGTCCCTTGACGATCGCGACCTCCTCGACCGCTTCCCACATGCCGGCCACAGCGCGCAGTCCAGCGGCGCAATCGGCATAGGCGCCGACGCCGGGCAGGACGATGCGGTCGGCGGTCCTGACCCGCTCGGCATCGGCTGTGAGTTCAATCGCGGCGGCAATGCCGGATCCATGAGCGGCACGCTCGAAGGCCTTGGTGGCCGAGCGCAGATTGCCCGACCCGTAATCGATGATCGCGACCCGCATCTCAGCGCTTTCCCGGAATATGGGTCAGCCCCAGTGCCATGCCCATCGGCGTCGGCCGGGCAAGTGTTGCGTCCGGGACGATGCGCTGTGCGGGGGACTGTGCATTCGAATCCGCATCGGTTTCCAACGCATAGCGAATGTCGGCATCGTCGAGCCTGTCGGCCTCGACGACACCCCATTCACGCCAGCCACGGCGGCGCAGTGCTGCGATCCGCAGGGCCTGCCCTTCCAGTCCGACAAAGAGCATGACAAGGAGGGACAAAAGCGAGCCTGCGCTTTCCAGGCCCAGGCTTTCGCCCAGCATCGAAAGCAGGCCCATGGCGACAAAGGCCAATGCCGCCTCGACCCACAGCCGGTGCCAGGCCAGCCACAGCGGCGGCAATAGGAAGCCGAGCCAGGCAAAGCCGTCACGGACAAAGGTGGTGTCCACCCTTTCGCTGCGGCCTGGCGGTTCCATCGCGACATAGATGGCCATGGCGCTACCCTTTCAGGGATCCCTTGGTGGAGGGAACCGCGTCCGGCTGGCGCGGGTCGCGCTCGAGCGCCGAACGCAGCGCACGCGCCACGGCCTTGAAGCAGGTCTCGGCAATGTGGTGGTTGTTGGCGCCGTAATGATTGGTGACATGCAGCGTGATGCCGGCATTCTGCGCCAGCGCGTGGAAGAATTCGCGCACCAGCTCGGTGTCGAACGTACCGATGTTCGGCGATGAGAACGAAACATTCCAGACCAGAAAAGGCCGGCCGGAGACGTCGATCGCCGCCCGCGTCAGCGTCTCGTCCATGGCGAGATCGATCGAAGCATAGCGCATGATGCCGCGCCGCTCGCCCAATGCCTTGGCCAGCGCCTGCCCAAGCGCGATACCAGTATCCTCGACCGTGTGGTGGTCGTCTATGTGCAGGTCGCCCTTGGCCTTCACCGTCATGTCGATCAGCGAATGGCGCGATAACTGGTCCAGCATATGGTCGAAGAAGCCGACGCCCGTCGAAATGTCGCATTTGCCCGAGCCGTCGACCTGAACCGACACGGAGATGTCGGTTTCCTTGGTCTTGCGGCTTATCTCGGCGGAACGGGGCACCATGACCTCATCCTTGTCTCAGATTTGCACGATTCAGGCGTTCACATGCCTGAAAACGAAAGCCTTCTAGCAGCATGATCCGGCGATTGCCAGTTACCGCTGCGGAGCACTATCCGGCCCGGTGGATGGCCGGTTTGCAATCGTCTGGCCTATGCATACATATGGCCGATCAAGTCACTCGTAACGCGCCAATCGCCTTGATGGGATCGGTGCTGACCGGAGCAGAAAATGTCTAATGAACTGACCATGCATGCCACGACCATCCTAACCGTGCGCAAGGGCGGCAAAGTGGTGATCGCCGGCGACGGCCAGGTCAGCCTCGGCCAGACCATCATGAAGGGCAACGCCAAGAAGGTGCGCCGCATCGGCAAGGGCGGCAACGTCATTGCCGGCTTCGCCGGCGCCACCGCCGATGCCTTCACGCTGCTGGAGCGGCTCGAAGCCAAGCTCGAACAATATCCCGACCAGCTGACACGCGCCTGCGTCGAGCTCGCCAAGGACTGGCGCACCGACCGCTATTTGCGCCGGCTGGAAGCAATGATGCTGGTGGCCGACAGGTCGGTGTCGCTGGCGCTGACCGGCACCGGCGACGTGCTGGAGCCCGAATTTGGCGTGATGGCCATCGGCTCCGGCGGCAACTACGCGCTGGCCGCGGCCCGCGCCCTGATGGATACCGATAAGGACGCCGAGGAGATCGCCCGCAAGGCGATGCAGATCGCGTCCGACATTTGCGTCTACACCAACAACAGCTTCGTCGTCGAAACCCTCGATGCCGCCTGAGCGGAGCCTCCGCTACGGTTTTCGGCCGGTGACCGAGAGGGACCTGCCGATGATCGCCGGCTGGCTTGCCGAGTCGCATGTCACCGAATGGTGGAACGACCCAGAGACCGAGATCGCGGAGATCCGCGAGCATATCGACAGCATTTCGGTCGAGCCGCTGATTATCGAGCTCGACGGCAAACCCATCGGCTATTTGCAGAGCTACGATCCGCATCTGGAGGACGGTCATCCCTATAGCGACCAGCCGTTCGGCACGCTCGGCATCGATCTGTCGATCGGCGTGCCGGAGCTTGTCGGGACCGGCCACGGCTCGGCGATCGTCCGGCAGTTCGTCGAGCAGCTTTTCGAGGAAGGTGCGCCGCGCGTCATCATCGACCCGGACCCGGCCAATGCACGGGCTATCCGTGCCTATGAAAAAGCCGGTTTCAGGGCTATCGATCGCAGGAAGTCGGAATATGGCGATGCCGTGCTGATGGCGATTGATGCCCCAGAGGGTGATGCCGAACAGGGTGACGCAGAAGAGGGGCAATAGCAGCATGAGCGTATCCAGCGACAAAACCGTCTCGGCCTACGAAGACAGTTGGCGAATGGGGCTTCTGTTGGTTCTCGGTCTGGTCATATTCCAGGCAGGGGTCCTCTACGGCATGGGGCGGACGCCGATTTGCACCTGCGGCTACGTCAAGCTGTGGCACGGCATCGTGCAGAGCTCCGAGAATTCCCAGCATATCTCCGACTGGTACAGCTTCTCGCACATCATTCACGGCTTCCTGTTCTATGCGCTGGCGTGGTTTCTTTTCCCGCGCTCGCCGATCGGGCTCAGGCTGGCCTTTGCGGTGGTGATAGAGGGCGGCTGGGAGCTGCTCGAGAACAGCCCTTTCATCATCGATCGCTATCGCGCCGGCACGATCTCGCTCGACTATTATGGCGACAGCGTCATCAATTCGGTGTCGGACACGCTGGCCATGGTGCTGGGGTTTGTCATGGCGCGAAGGCTTCCTATATGGGTGATCGTAACCCTCGCCCTCATCTTCGAATTCGGTGTCGGCTATCTCATCCGGGACAATCTGACACTCAACGTGATCATGCTGCTGCATCCGTTCGAGTCCATTCGGCAGTGGCAAAGTGGAATTTAGTGACATGAGCACCTTCTCTCCCCGCGAAATCGTTTCGGAACTCGACCGCTTCATCATCGGCCAGAAAGACGCCAAGCGTGCCGTGGCGATTGCCTTGCGCAACCGCTGGCGCCGCCAGCAGCTCGAGGGCCAGATGCGCGAAGAGGTGATGCCGAAGAACATCCTGATGATCGGCCCGACCGGTGTCGGCAAGACCGAGATTTCTCGCCGCTTGGCGCGCCTTGCCGGTGCGCCTTTCGTCAAGGTCGAAGCCACCAAGTTTACGGAGGTCGGCTATGTCGGCCGCGATGTCGAGCAGATCATCCGCGATCTGGTCGAGATCGCCATCGGGCTGGTGCGCGAGAAGATGCGTGAGGACGTCGAGGCGCGTGCCCACATCAACGCCGAGGAAAGGGTGCTTGAAGCGCTCGTCGGCAAGACGGCGAGTCCGGCCACCCGTGACAGTTTCCGCAAGAAGCTGCGCGACGGCGAGCTTGACGACAAGGAGATCGAGATCGAAGTGGCCGATACCGGCAATGGCGGCATGCCCGGCTTCGAGATCCCCGGCATGCCGGGCGCCAATATCGGCGTGCTCAACATCAACGACATGCTGTCGAAAGCGATGGGCGGCAAGAAAACCAAGATGCGCAAGACGACCGTTAAAGAGTCCTACGGGCTGTTGATCAGCGACGAGTCCGACAAGTTGCTCGACCAGGACGAGGTGGTGCGCAGGGCACTCGAATCGACCGAGAATGACGGCATTGTCTTCCTCGACGAGATCGACAAGATCGCCTCGCGCGAAGGCGGCATCGGTGCCGGTGTTTCGCGCGAGGGCGTGCAGCGCGACCTGCTGCCGCTGGTCGAAGGCACCACGGTTGCGACCAAATACGGACCGGTGAAGACCGACCACATCCTGTTCATCGCTTCAGGTGCGTTCCACGTCGCCAAGCCATCCGACTTGCTGCCGGAATTGCAGGGCCGCCTGCCGATCCGTGTCGAGCTGCGGGCGCTGGAGAAGGACGATTTCGTCCGCATCCTCACCGAGACCGAAGCCAGCCTGATCAAGCAGTATATCGCACTGATGAAGACCGAGGGAGTCGACCTGGTCTTCACCGATGACGCAATCGACTCGTTGGCCGGCATCGCTGTTGACCTCAACGCCAGCGTCGAGAACATCGGCGCCAGGCGGCTGCAGACGGTGATGGAACGGGTGCTGGACGAGATCTCCTATGACGCACCGGACCGCAACGGCACCTCCGTGACCGTCGATGCCGCCTATGTGGAGAAGCATGTCGGCGACCTCTCCAGAAACACGGATTTGTCGCGTTTCATCCTGTAGGAGACGCTTCATCCTCAAAGAGGCCGGGGAATTGCTCCCGGTCTCCGCCAAATTCAGCCCGGCATTTCCGATGTGTGGCCAAATGGAAGCATCCGGCGAGCTTTCGTCCCGTCGGGTGCAGGCGTCTCTCGACTCCCGTTGGAGCATTACCTAGTTTGCCCGGCGACTATTTGGGCGGCGGCGCATGAAAAAACTGATCCTCGTCATTCTCGGGCTGACGCTGGCGGCAGCCATGTTCGCCGCGCAAGCGGCAACCATGGTGCCGCCCGGCAACCGCAACACCGAGCAGCCCGACATACCGGGCGCATCCAGCCGGCGCACCCAGGCGACCAACACCACCTTCCAGGCGAAATACCGCAAAGTGTTTGCGCTGCTCCAGAACGATGCCGAGCTGCGTGGCAAGATCATGCAGGCAGCCGCGGCCTATGGCATCGACCCGATGCATATCGTCGGCGCCATCGTCGGCGAGCACACCTACAATGTCGATGCCTACGACCGGCTGCAGACCTACTACGTCAAGGCGATCTCGTATCTGTCGAGCAAACTCTCCTTCGCCTATGAAGGCGAAGACATCACCGATTTCGTGCAACGGCCGCAATTTGCCAAGTGCGCGGGCAAATCGGACAGTTACGAACTCTGGGAATGCCGCGAGCAGGTGTGGAACCGGTCGTTCCGCGGCAAGACCGTCAACGGCGAGAGCTTTCCCAACGACCGCTTCGGCGCGACTTTCTTCCAGCCCTATTATGCCGGCCAGACTTTTGGTCTTGGCCAGCTCAATCCGCTGACGGCACTGCAGATGAGCGATCTCGTGCACAAGGTTTCCGGCCTGCCGGAGCTCGACGTCGGCGACCCGAACGCGGTCTACAAGACCATCATGGATCCTGACCTGACACTGCCTTATGTCGCGGCAACGATCCGGAAGTCGATCGACGCCTATAAAAGCATTGCCGGCTTCGACATCTCAGGCAATCCCGGCATCACGTCGACCCTCTACAATGTCGGCAATCCGGAACAGCGTGCCTATGCGCTGAAGGCGGAGAACGACAAGCGCCGCGCTGCGGGCGAGCCGGAAAAGCTGCCTGAGGAAAATTACTATGGCTGGCTGGTCAACGACAAATTGCCGGAGCTGAAGGCGCTGTTTTAGCAGTGAAGGTCTGCGGTGGAGCCTGCGCCAGGAAATCGCCTATCTGCTTGAACTCTGTGGCTTCGAACCCGTCGATCTTTTCAAGGGATCGCCCCGGCTGGGGAACAGCTTTTGGGTCGCGCGCGCGATCTGATGGGCAGCAAGGGGCGGATATTGTTGAAAAAAGTCCGGCGCATCCCTAAGCGAACGCCGCCAGCAGAATCCCATTTCCTTTGTCAGATCTCTTGCGGAATCTGGATCCGCAATAGGTCTCCCTTCGGTTGCCCACTAAGAGAGGTAACGGGATGCATAAGCGTATGCGAAGTTGGGGCAAAGGAGTGCAGATGAGTGATCCGCTTAGGTCCATTGATCGGCCCGGTCTAGGGCGTGCAACGATGAGCTACCAGCCGGCCGAGAATGATTTGTTGAGCGAGGTGCTGCGCGATCTACGCCTTGCCCATGCGAGATATGGCCGCAGCGAGTTGACGGCGCCCTGGGGCATCGCCGTGCCGTTCAGGGAGGGCGTACGTTTTCATGCGATGCTCGAGGGTCATTGCTGGATACAAGCCAAGGGCTTGCCGCCGCTGCTGCTCGAAAACGGCGATGTGCTTCTTCTTCCCCACGGAACAGAGCACACTATGTCCGATCGGCCAAAACGGCGAACCTTGCCGCTCGCCGATGTCAAACCCGCGTTGATCGGGAACGGAACTTACGAGTTGAAGTCTGGCGGCGGCGGCGCGCGATCGTTGATCGCATGCTGTACGATCGGCTTTGAGGGCCCGACAGCAAATCCGCTGCTGGAACTGCTACCTTCTGTGATGCACATCCGGCATGCCGAGCATGGCGATACTGACCTACCAAGCCTCATTGCGATGATGGCGCGCGAGGCTGAAGCGCAAAGAATCGGCTCTGCAACGATAATGGCGCGCCTCGCCGATATTGTCATGACGCAAGTAATCAGAACCTGGGTCGAGACATGTTCGGACGACCTGACTGGTTGGCTGGCGGCCGTGCAGGATCCACAAATCGGGTCGGCGCTTGCAAGAATCCATCGCTCCCCTGGGGAAGACTGGCCAGTCGATCGCCTGGCTGCATTGTCCGGGCTGTCGCGATCGAGGTTCTCGCAGCGGTTCAAGAGCCTGTTGTCGGTATCCCCCGCCCGCTATCTCCTGCAATGGAGGCTTCGGCTGGCGGCATCCTGGTTGCGTAACGGATATATGTCGCAGTCACAGATCGCATCGGAGTTGGGATATGACTCCGATGCGTCCTTCAGCAGGGCGTTCAAACGCTTCATGGGTGTCTCACCCGGCGCTATCCGAGATTCAGGGCTGCGTGTGAGCGGAACAGAGTCCTGATCGGGTTCATGCGAGGCTGTTTCGACCAGCCGCAGATACGCTCCTGTTGCGACCGCGTGTAATACGGAAATACGCGCGACAAACGGTCAAATATTCAGTCGTTTCTGCCATAGCAACGCCATACCAGCATCTGCCAATTTCAATGGCCGCAACCACTTCGGTCGGCCGTTCCGGCAGGAGTACCACATGGCGCTGACGTTGCCTGATCTTCCTCGACCAACCGCTGGCGAAGACACGCCCTATTGCGTTATCGCTAAGCATCGCGCCACTCCCGGCCAAGGCTCCGCGCTTGTCGCACGTATGCTTAAAGATCTCCAAGCGACGAGATCGGAAGCCAGCTGTCTTCAATTCCACATCCATCGAGATCGGACCGACCCCGATCTCATCGTTATCTACGAGGTCTGGCGCAGTATCGATGCACTCAAGAGCCACTTCGGCGAAGCCTATGTCCAGAGCTTCGTCGTAGATGCTGGTGAGCTCGAACCGGGCGACATGGAGACGCAGTGGCTGGAGATGCTGAGTCCGTATGCCAGCGGCAGAGATCCAGGATGAACGGTGACGAGCAGCCTCTTTCGAATCAGCGTGTCGTGATCGTCGGCGGGACAAGCGGCATGGGCATGGGCGCGGCCCGCGCAGCCTCTCAAGCAGGCGCCGAGGTCATTGCGCTCGGGCGGCGCCCTTCAGCGAGAATGGCTGTAGAGGAAAGCGTCCACGGTTCGATCACGTTCCAGTCGCTGGACATGACCGATGATACAGCGGTCGAGCAGATGTTCGAAACACTAGGGACGCTCGACCACCTTCTTATCACCGCGACCCCGCCGAGTCCGGGAGGTCCCTTCCTCTCCCAGACGATGGCCGACGCGCGGACCGTTCTGCACGGCAAGCTCTTGGGCAGTTGGTCTTGCGCGCGGCACGCAGCGCCTAGGATGCCGAAAGGTGGTTCGATCACATTCACGACCGGTGGCTTGGTGACCAAGCCTCGCATGGGCGCATCGATGATGATGGTCGCCTTTGCTGGTCTGGAGGCGCTGACGCGAGCCCTTGCGCTCGAACTCGGTCCGATCCGCGTCAACACAATCCGACCGGGCGTCATAGACAGCGAAATGTGGGCCGGCATGCCGCAGGCGAAGCGCGCGGCGTTTTTCGCGCTGGTGCGTCAGCGCTTCCCGGCAGGACGCGTCGGAAAAGTCGACGATATCGGCAAGGCCGCACTTTTCCTGATGACCAATGACTTCGTGACCGGCGCCGTTATCGAAGTTTCCGGTGGTGAAACGCTGGTCAGCATCGAATGACGGAGAGGTATGAGATGAGTATCCACGAGTTCACCCGACAAAATTCGCAACGATTGCCCCAACTGAGCGTCATAGCAATTCCTGGGCGAGCGATGAGCTGGAGATAAAGTATGATCAAGACACTACACGTTGCCCTATTCGTCGTTGCGTTCGCCCTCCCCATTCCTTTCGGCGCATTGGCTCAAGGCAGCTCGGCTGCAGCCGAGCCCCCGACGCAGTCGGAGTTGCCGAATTGGCTTCGCCGTGGATTGCCGGGCCCGGGGCATGAGGTCCTGGCGCCAATGATCGGCACCTGGCGCGTCCAGATGAGCTTCTACGGCACGCTCGGCCGCAGCCCCGATCAGCCGCCGCTCGTGACGGACGATCTCATTAGCCATCGTCAGTGGTTGGCGGGCGGCCGTTACATCGAAGACATAATGGAGGGAACGCTGGATGGAGCGCCGGTCTGGCGCAAAGGATGGCTCGGCTACAGCATCATGGACGGACGTTACGAGTGGGTCACGATCGATCCTGTCAACACAACCATGATGTATTTTAAAGGCGTCCCTAATTCGGGGGATCAAAGGCCGATCAGCATGTCCGGCACCTTTACCGACCAGGGCGTGGCGGGCGAAGAAACAGTCGGCAAGCAGATCGGCATGCGCACTGTAATCAAAATCGAGAACAACGATCGCCACATCATTGAGCTCTATTTCACGCGTCCCGGACAGCAAGAAACACTGGCAACGCGCGCCGTCTATACGCGACTGAAGGCGTGAGCGATCGCTCAAGGGTGGCTCGGACGTTGTAAGTAGCTTGCGCGGGTTCCATCGCTCGGCCGGGATATGCCGGGAAGGTCGAGTTCAGCTCCGACGATCTCAAAGCGTCCAGTTCGGCGCCTGGAACTGCTTTGAAAGACGACCGGACGCTGAGCGCCCGACAAGTCAGAGATCGGACTCTGAACGAAGCGCGTTCTCGGAGCTGAGATGAGGATCAGTCCAGCGAACATTGCCCCGAGCAGGCACACCTCTCCGACTTCTGCGCCGATCGCGGTGGAGAGACCGGCCATCGCTAGCTCCTCTATCAACTCGCTCAGCCGGACGACAGGGTCGGCAGTCGAAGCAGGCTGGTTCTATCGACGGCGGCCGCCTTGCCACGGCGTGCCAATGCGGGATCGATTCCGGCATCGCGTAGCTGGCGGTCGCTAAGTTGAGCCAGCTCACGCCGTTGCGCTGCGGCCCTAAGGGATCGGGCGATGACCAGGTGCATAACACGGAGAACACACTGGACTGGAGGCGTCATGATAGCCTCTTTTCACAGAGCCCCGGCCGTATACGGGCAGGGCGGCGGGCTGTGGTCAGCCCGTCTACTGAGGAGAGAGGGTCGCGCTGCGCGGTTGCGCGAATTTCAGAAGGAGGAAATTCGGTTACATCTGAAACTCGGTTGGCTGGAAGGGGTCGTCTCGGCCGTGACGGCAAGCGCTTAGCTGACATCTGGGATCGAGATCGGATCATTCGCCTCATGGCAACCTTTCGGCGCAAAGTCGCGCGAACGACCCCGTTCCAACCCTCATGAGACGTTTCCATCGCGGGCAGGAACGACCGCTCAGGGTCGTCTCCCGCCATCAGGTGCAGGATTGTCACCACCAGAACGGCAAGCGCTCCGCAAGTTCTTTCAAATGGCTCTGGAACCCGCGCTGGCTCATGTCGCCAGCAGCGACTTCAGCTTGATCGTTTGCGAGCCTAGCGCTTCCGGCGCCGGCTTTGCCCTTTTCGCGATCAGCATCTCGGCCAGCCTTATGTCGCGGGCGACCGCGTTGCCGGGGCCGATGCCACTTGCCGCAACCAGCCTGCCGTCCTCGGCGAGATGGAACAGGATGAAGGCGCCGTCGCCGAGCTCGCGACGCACAATGCTGCGGCCTTCGTCCGACAGGCCGGCGATCTGCAAGGTCAGGCCGTACTGATCCGACCAGAACCATGGCACCGCCGCGTGGGCCTCGCCGGCGCCAAGCATGTTCCTGGCCGCAAGCGCGCCCTGCTCCTGCGCATTGCGCCAGGCTTCCAGCCGCACTCGCCGGCCGCCATAGATGGCGAGCGGAAACGAGCAGCAATCGCCGGCGGCAAAGATGTCGGGGTCGCTGGTGCGAAGCTCGGCGTCGACGGCGATACCATTGTCAATCGTCAGCCCTGCCTCCGCGGCAAGTCCGGTCACCGGCACGGCGCCGATGCCGATCACGGCAAGATCGGCGACAATGTCGTGTCCACCGGCAAGCACGATGCGCACTTCGGCGCCGTCATCGGCAATGGCGTCGATGCCCTCGCCGCACAGGATTTTTACGCCTTCGGCTTCATGCGCCTGATGGATAACCTGCGCGATCTCGGCCGGCACGCCGCGCATCAGAATGCGCGGCTGCGCCTCGATAACGGCAACAGTGGCGCCGAGCCTGCGTGCCGCCGTGGCGAGCTCGAGCCCGATGAAGCCGCCGCCGATGATGGCGACGCGATTTCCGGCGCTGAGATGAGCGCGAATGGCCAGTGCGTCGTTGAAGGTCCGCAGATAGACGCAGCGCCCGCCAAGGCCCGGAATCGGCAGCTTGCGCGGCAGCGACCCTGTCGCCAGCAGGAGCTTGTCGTAGGCCAGGACCGAGCCGTCCGACAGGCGCACGACATGCGCCACGCGGTCGATCGCCATCGCCTGAACCGAATGGATATGCCTGATCGATCTTTCGGCCAGGACCGCCTCACTGGCGATCGCCTTGATCAGGGGCGCGTCGGCGACCATCGCGCCTTTCGACAGCGGTGGCCGCTCATAGGGCAGATGCGGCTCGTCGCCGACCAACGTCACCGGGCCATCATAGCCGAGCTCGCGCAGCGCAAGGGCGGCGCGCCCGCCGCATTCGCCGGCGCCAATGATGACCATTCCCTTCGTCATCATCAACCGATCCGGACAAGGACTTTGCCGGCGTCGACTTTGACCGGATAGGTCCTGAGATCGACGCAGACCGGCGCGCCCCTGGCAGCCCCAGTCTTGTAATTGAAGCGGCCATTATGCTTCGGGCATTCGATGATATCGTCCATCACCAGCCCGTCGGCCAGATGCACCTTCTCATGCGTGCAAAGCCCGTCGGTGGCGAAATACCCGTCCTCGGGGCTGCGGTAGATGGCGAAGGTGCGACCGCCATGGTCGAACCGCATCACGTCCTCTTCGCCGATGTCCTCGGCGTCACAAGCCTCGACCCAGTCGCTCATATGCGCCTTCCCCGATTCTTGGTGCCCCGGCGTGGGCTTGTCATTCAGCAGCCACCGCAACAGCAGCGTTATCGTTGTGGAAATCCTCGCGATAGGGCCTCGCCGTCGGCGGCAGTTCGCGCTTGATGAAATAATCCTCATTGCGCAGCTGGCGCAGGAAAGCCGGTATCATCTCGCGATAGCCGGCCAGGATGGACGGCGTCGGCGCCGGCAGATCGTGCTTGATCAGCTCATGCAGCCTGGGCAGCGCATGATAGGGCACCATGGGGAACATGTGATGCTCGACGTGGTAGTTCATGTTCCAGTAGATGAAACGGCTTATCGGGTTCATGTAGACGGTGCGGCTGTTGAGCCGGTGATCGGTGACGTTTTCAGCCAGGCCTCCATGCTGCAGCAGGCCGACCATGACATGATGCCAGGCACCGTAAAGCCTGGGCAGCCCGACCAGCATCGGCGGCAGGAACGAGCCGGTATGAAGCGCCAGCGCGACGGTCGCGGCATAGATCGCCGTCCAGATGCGAGCAATGCGGATTGCCTTCGGCCGCTCCTGGTCGGGAATGAAGGTTCTTTCGGCCGGGCTGATGATGCCGGCCGCATTGCGAAGCATGTCGCTCATCGCGTGCCAGGCATCGAGAATGCCGACGAAATTGAGCACGACGCGCAGCAGATCGGGCGGGCGCATGACGGAGATCTCCGGATCGCGGCCGACGATGATGGTATCGGTATGGTGGCGCGTGTGGCTCCAGCGCCAGGTCACCGGGTTGCGCATGATCATGAAGCAGGCGATCTGATAGACCACGTCGTTCATCCACTGCGTCCGGAAGGCGGTGCCGTGGCCACATTCGTGCCAGCGTGAATCGGTGGAGGAACCGTAGAGGACGCCGTAGACGAAGAAGAACGGCACGCACCACCAACTGCCCCAGAACCAGGCGGCGCCGGCGCCGCTGAGGATCATGGCACCGAGCCAGATGATGGTATGGCGGATCGCCGGGCCGTCGGAGCGCTGCATCAGCTCCTTCATCTGCTTGCGCGGCACGTCGGTGTGATACCACTCGGCCGCCGCCAGCCCGCTCTCGACGGCAAGCTTCGCGTCGCGGCCGACCAGGCTGTAGTCGCGTTGGGACGCTGCTGCTGAGGTTGTGTTCCCGGTTTGGAGTCCAATATCCACCATGGCGGAGGCCTCGATCATATTCGGTCAGTGTTCAAAATAACGCCGAGCGCTGATAGACTCAATATCACAAAGATAGTTTCTATCATTTTCCATCAGAATGGTTTAAAAGAGTCGGATAGTTGGAGCGAGGCAGCGATGGCGAAACGGCCGACGATCACCGACCTGGCACGCATTTCGGGGGTCAGCGTTGCCACCGTCGACCGGGTGCTGAACAACCGCTTGCCGGTGCGCGAGGAAACCGCGCGCCGCGTCTATGACGCCGCGACCAGCATCGGCTATCACGCGGCCGGATTGATCAAGCAGCGGATGCGCCATGAATTGCCGGAGTATCGCCTCGGATTTCTGCTGTTGCGGCGGGAAGACGTCTTCTACAGCGAATTTGCCCGCGAACTTGAACTGGCAGTATCGCAGTCGCCGCGCTTTCGAGGCGTGGCGACCATCGACTTCGCCGATTCGCTGGCGCCGGATGAGATCGTCGAGCGGATGCGCAAGCTGGCCGCCAAATCCAGGGCCGTCGCCTTGGTCGGGCCTGATCACCCGACGCTGACGGTGGCCGTCGAGGCGCTCAAAGCCAACGGCGTACCGGTGTTCTCCCTGCTTTCCGACTTTGCGTCCGGCATTCGCGAGGGCTATGTCGGCCTCGACAATCGCAAGGTTGGCCGCACCGCTGCCTGGATGATCTCGAAGGCCGCGAAGAGACCTGGCAAGGTCGCCCTCTTCGTCGGCAGCCATCGCTTCCACGGCCACGAGCTTCGCGAGATCGGTTTTCGCTCCTTTTTTCGCGAGCAAGCGCCGGAATTCACTCTCCTTGAGACGTTGGTCAATCTGGAAGCGAACCAGATCACGCATGATGCAATGATCGAGCTTCTGGCCCGCCACCCCGATCTTGCCGGCTGCTATGTCGCCGGTGGCGGCATGGAAGGCGCGATCTCGGCGCTGAGGGGGGCAAAGCCGGCAGAGATGCCAGCGGTCGTCTGCAACGAGATCACGCCTGACTCCCGCGCGGCGCTGGCGGATAATTTCCTGACGATGGTGATCTCGACGCCTCTGGCAGCGCTTTGCCGCGAGCTTGTCGGGCTGATGGCGCATGCCATCGAGACCGGCGCCGCGAATGCGCCGGGTCAGACCTTTCTGCCCTTCGACATTTATCTGCCGGAAAACATCTGACGTCGCGGTCATTGGCGGCAGACATGATGTAATCTATCAGAACGCTTTCAGGCCTGGCTTGCCTGAGCGTTCGTCTAAAAGAGCTCGAAATGCCGAAAATCCATTCCTCATGGCGAAATCTCGCTTGACGCCCACGCGAAATGGAATAAATATTTCACCAACTGAGCATTTTGGTTCTTTCGTTCCGGAAGATCTGTTTCAGGCAAATGCCTTCCGGAACTAAAATGGCAATCGGGAGAGAATTCCCTGCGAGATCGGGGATTCCGGGTAGATCGGTGCAGCCGGACACCAATGTGGAGGAGAAATAAAATGAAAAAACTGCTTTTGGGCGTCGCGTTCGCGGCGCTGATGAGTTCGTCCGCCTTTGCTGCCAAGATCGGCGTGTCGATGGCGTTGTTCGACGACAATTTTCTCACCGTGCTGCGCAACGGCATGATCGAGCAGGCCAAGGGCATGGACGGCGTCGAGCTGCAGGTGGAGGACGCGCAGAACGACGTTGCCAAGCAGCTCGACCAGATCAAGAACTTCGCCGCCTCGGGCGTCGACGCAATCATCGTCAACCCGGTCGACACCTCGGCCACCCAGGCGATGTCGGACGCAGCCGCCGCTGCCAAAATTCCGCTGGTCTATGTCAATCGCGAGCCGGTCAACGTCGACACGCTGCCGGAAAACCAGGCTTTCGTCGCCTCGAACGAAGCCGACTCTGGCACGCTCGAGACCAAGGAGGTCTGCCGCCTGTTCAAGGAAGCCGGCAAGAAAGAGGCCAATGTCTATGTGATCATGGGCGAGCTGTCGAACCAGGCCGCGGTGCAGCGCACCAAGGACATCGATGATGTGATTGCCACGCCGGATTGCAGCTTCATCAAGATCATCGACAAGCAGACGTCGAACTGGAAGCGCGAAGAAGCGCAGAACCTGATGACCAACTGGCTGTCGACCGGCAAGCCGTTCGACGGCGTCATCGCCAACAATGACGAGAGCGCCATCGGCGCTATCCAGGCGATGAAGGCCGCCAATATCGACATGAAGTCGGTTGTCGTCGGCGGCGTCGACGCTACCCAGGACGCGCTAGCGGCGATGCAGGCGGGCGACCTCGATGCGACGGTGTTCCAGGACGCAGCCGGCCAGGGCGCTGGCGCGCTTGATGCTGCGCTCAAGCTAGCGAAGGGCGAGAAGGTCGAGCACAAGGTCTACATCCCGTTCCAGCTGGTCACGCCGGCAAATATCGACAAGTTCCTGAAGAAGAACTGAGGCGGACCTGTCCGATACGGAGCGGCGCGCCAAAGTAAGACAGCGCCGCTCCGCTTTTTCCCCCTCGGCCTGAACAGCGCCGAGTGGAGACCGTGGCTGACGGAGGAAGCACGATTGGCACAGACATCTCACGGCGTCGGCGGGCTCAGCTATGATGCGAAGCGGCGCGCATGGCCGGCCGAATTCAACGTCTTCCTGGCGCTCGTCATCCTGGTCGGCGCTTTCGAGCTGATCGGCCGGGTTTTCCTGGGCGACAGCTTCCTGTTCAATACCCGCGACAATATCGATGCGATCTTCAACGAAGCGCGCCTGCAGATCATCATCCTGCAGGTGTCGATCGTCGGCATCATTGCCATCGGCGTGACGCAGGTGATCATTACCGGCGGCATCGACCTGTCCTCGGGTTCGATCGTCGGCGCCACGGCGATGATAGCCATGAGCTTCGCCCAAGTGGCGACGGTCAACGGCAACCCGAACCCCAAGGCGATGTTCATTGCCCAAGGCTGGACCGACCTGCCGGTGATCGTGCCGGTGCTCGTCGCAATCGGCTGCGGCCTGCTGGCCGGCCTGGTCAACGGTGCCTTGATCGCCTACACGCGCATCCCGCCGTTCATCGCCACGCTTGGCATGATGGTCACCGCGCGCGGCATCGCCAAATGGTGGTCGAAGGGGCAGCCGATCTCGTTTCCGACCGAGAGTTTCGCCGCCATCGGCAAGGGGCTGATGCCGGTCATCATTTTCATTTCGCTGGCGGTGCTGTTCCAGCTGATCCTGAGCTACACCAAATATGGCAAGCACTGTTATGCAATCGGCTCCAATGAGGATGCCGCGCGCATGTCCGGCATCAACATCGCCAACCACAAGATCCTCGTCTACGTCATTGCCGGCATCCTTGCCGCGCTCGCCGCCGTGGTGTTGAGCTCGAAGAATCTCACTGCCCAGGCCGGCATGGGTGTGATGTACGAGCTCGATGCGATCGCCATGGCGGTCATCGGTGGCGTGTCGCTGTCGGGCGGCCGCGGCTCGATTATCGGGACGGTGATCGGCTCGCTGATCTTCGGCGTCATCATCTCCGGCTTCACCTTTTTGCGCCTCGACGCCTATTATCAGGAGATGGTCAAGGGCGTGATCATCGTCGGCGCAGTCGTTCTCGACCAGTGGCGCCAACGCCTGCGGGCAATGAGGGCTTGATCATGTCGGACATCGTCCTGAAAACCGAAAACCTGACCAAGTATTATGGCGGCGTCCATGCGCTGGAGGGTGCCAACTTCGAGCTGCGCAAGGGCGAGCATGTCGCCATCATGGGCGACAACGGTGCCGGCAAATCGACCTTCGTGCGCCAGATCACCGGCGTCGAGCAGCGAACCAGCGGCAGGATGTGGTTCGACGGCAAGGAAGTGAATTTCGCCGGGCCGATCGAAGCCCGCGAGGCGGGCATCGAGACGGTGTTCCAGAACCTGGCGCTCGCCGACGACCTCGACGTGCCGTCGAACCTGTTCCTCGGCCGTGAAAGAGTGCTGTTCAATCTTGGGCCCTTCTCGATCCTCGACCGCAAGTTCATGCGCAAGGCGACCGAAGCAGCCCTGGTCCGCACAGCGGTCAAGATCCCCAACCTTTCCAACACCATCCGCCACATGTCGGGCGGCCAGCGCCAGTGCGTGGCGATTGCCAGAACCGCGACCTTTGCTTCCAAGCTCATCATCATGGATGAGCCGACGGCGGCGCTCGGCGTGCAGGAGACGATGCAGGTCGAAAACATCATCCGCACGCTGAAGGAAAATGGCGAGCCGCTGATCCTGATCTCTCACAACATGCGTCAGGTGTTCGATCTGGTCGACCGCATCGTCGTTTTCCGGCGCGGCCGCATCGTCGCCAATTTGCGCAAGCAAGATACCGATGGCAACGATATCGTCTCCTACATCACCGGCGCCAAGACCGGGCAGGCGGAACTTGCGGCGTAAGGCCAACGTCGTGTTACGGGGGCTGACACGCCTTCTCTTTCCAACCATTCTCAAAGGAAATTCTTCATGCTTCGCTTTGCTCTTCTCGGTGCCGGCCGTATCGGCAAGGTCCACGCCCGTGCGGTGGGCTCCAACCCGCAGGCCAGGCTGGTTGCGGTTGCCGACGCCTTCGAGAAGGCGGCGACCGATTTGGCCTCTGCCTATGGCGCCGAAGTGCGCAGCATCGATGCCATCGAAACTGCCAGCGATATCGATGCGGTCGTCATCTGCACGCCGACCGACACCCATGCCGATCTGATCGAACGCTTCGCCAGGGCGGGCAAGGCGATCTTCTGCGAGAAGCCGATCGATCTCGACGCCGGCAGGGTGGAACAATGCCTGGCCGTCGTCGACAAGGCCGGCGCCACCCTGATGGTCGGCTTCAACCGCCGCTTCGATCCGCATTTTGCCGCCGTGCGCAAGGCGATCGACGACGGTGCGATTGGCACAGTCGAAATGGTGACCATCACCTCGCGCGATCCCGGTCCACCGCCGCTCGACTATATCGGCCGCTCGGGCGGCATCTTCCGCGACATGACCATCCATGATTTCGACATGGCGCGCTTCCTGCTCGGCGAGGAGCCGGTGGCGGTCAGCGCGCACGCTTCGGTGCTGGTCGACAAAAAGATCGGCGAGGCCGGCGACTTCGACAGCGTCAGCGTCATCCTCGAAACTGCCTCCGGCAAGCAATGCGTCATCTCCAACTCGCGCCGAGCCACCTATGGCTACGACCAACGCATCGAGGTGCATGGCTCGAAAGGCATGATTGCGGCCGAGAACCAGCGGCCGGTGTCGATCGAACTCGCCAATGAGAAAGGCTATACGCGGCCGCCGCTGCACGATTTCTTCATGACTCGTTATCTCGACGCTTATGCCAACGAGATCGCTGCCTTCATCGCGGCAGCGACGTCAGGCAAGAAGGCGGCGCCGAGCGGCAAGGACGGGCTGGTGGCGCTCAGGCTGGCAGATGCGGCGCTGAAATCGGCCAAGGAAGGCAAGACCGTCCGCCTCGACAAAACAATCTGACTATCAAGCACAGGAGCAAGGCGATGAACGGTTCAGCCGGTCGCAATTCCGAAACACGCGCCATCGTCACCGGCGGCGCACAAGGCATCGGCTTTGCCGTCGCCGAAGCGCTGGCCGATGAGGGCTGCCGGGCGCTAGCGCTGATCGGCCGCTCGAAGGAGAAGGGCGACAAGGCTGTCGCCATCCTCAAGGGGGCAGGCGTCGATGCCATCTTCATCAGCGCCGATGTCGCCAAAGTCGCCGACTGCAAGCGTGCGGTCGAAACGGCGATTGGCCATTGCGGCACCGTCAACGCGCTGGTCAACGCCGCCGCCACCTCGGCTCGCGGCTCACTGGTCGAGACCTCAGAGGATCTATTCGACCAGATATTCCAGACCAATGTGCGCGGCCCGTTTTTTCTGATGCAGGGCGTGGTGGCGCATCTGCTGGCGCGCCAGGCACCGGGCTCGATCGTCAACGTACTGTCGATGTCGGCGCATTGCGGCCAGTCGTTCCTGGCGCCCTATTCATCGAGCAAGGGAGCGCTGGCGACGCTGACCAAGAATGTCGCCAATGCCCATCGCGGCAATCGCATCCGCTGCAACGCGGTGCTGCCCGGCTGGATGGACACCGAGGGCGAGGCAATCGTGCAGAAGAAATGGCATGACGCGCCGGACGACTGGCTTGAAAAAGCCGAGGCCGCGCAGCCGATGGGCCAATTGGTGAAGCCGGCGCAACTTGCCCGATTGATCAGCTATATGATCAGCCCGCAGTCCGGCGTCATGACCGGGTCGCTGGTCGACTACGACCAGAGCATCGCGGGGGCGTCACCGGAATAGGATCAGCCGTGTAGCCTTGCGTCAGAAGCAGTTTGCCATGAGTGGCCGAGATGCCCCAAAATATCAAAGCCGGCATAATCGGTTCCGATCGACCTCACTCAGGCACACGGGCTCTGAAACCCTCTCCTTCCCTGTTGCCGCCGTATCGCCATTCCCATATAGTCAAGATAGTCAGAATGGTCATGGGAGGTCGAAATGCCGTCTGCGCCCAGAGAGGATACTAACTGGACGGTCGCTGGGGCAAAGGCCCGGCTCTCGGAGGTTATCGAGCGCGCGCAATCTTCGCCGCAGACGATCACCAGAAACGGTAAGCCAAGCGTGGTTGTCGTCTCGGCCGAGGAATGGCAGCGGAAGACCGCGCGCAAGGGTACGCTTGCGGAGTTCCTGCTGGAGTCGCCGCTGCGCGGCGCCGATCTCAACCTTGAGCGCCAGCGCGACGAACCGCGTGATCTGCCGCTGTGAGGCTTCTGCTCGATACGAATGTCCTGTCCGAGGTGACAAGGCCGGCGCCGGATGTGCGCGTTCTGGACTGGCTGGGCGGGCTTGATGAGGACCGCTCATTCATTAGCGTCGTGTCGATCGCGGAGATCCGGCGCGGCGTCGCCCTCATGGACGAGGGCCGGAAACGCGAGGCACTGGCCGAATGGCTCGCACGGGACCTGCCGCAGCGCTTCGAGCAGAGAGTTCTTCCGGTGGACGAACCGGTTGCCTTGGCGTGGGGCGACCTGATGGGCCTTGCGAAGCGCCGCGGTCGCGGTCTGTCGTCGATGGACGGCCTGATTGCAGCCACGGCGATTGCGCAGGAACTCACCTTGGCAACGCGTAACACGAAGGATTTCGAAGACTTCGGAATTGAACTCGTCGATCCCTGGACTGCATGAACCCGCTCGGCGCTGCATGCTGGGCCACTACGTCAGTAGCATCATCAGACACGTGACAATCGCCTCGGCTTCGACTATATGAGCCTCATGATCAACCTGACCGCCACCTATTGGTACTTTAGCAGCTCGCTGGCGGCGGGAGGATTGCGCTCGATCTGAAGATTGCAGCAGCAAGATCCGAACAGCCGCCAGACCTGGCGGCTTTTTTGTTTCAGCCGGCAGGTCTCCCAATCAGGAGCAGAAAGCCGTGTTGACCACCACAGACGATCTTCGGGTCAAAGAAATAAGGGAATTGAGTACGCCGGACGAGGTGATGCGGGAGATACCGCGCACACTGACGGCGACGCGGACCGTTGCCGCGTCACGCAATGCTATCCATGCCGTGCTGACCGGCACCGACGACCGGCTGGTGGTCGTCGTCGGCCCCTGTTCGATCCACGACCCGGCCGCTGCCGTAGACTATGCCAGCCGCTTGGCATCGCTGCGAGAGAGCCTGTCGGACCGGCTGGAGATCGTGATGCGGGTGTATTTCGAGAAGCCGCGCACGACGGTCGGCTGGAAGGGCCTGATCAACGATCCCGACCTGGACGGCAGCTTCAACATCGACAAGGGGCTGCGGATGGCCCGCAACGTGCTCGCCGCCGTCAACAATCTCGGCCTGCCGGCGGCGACCGAATTCCTCGACATGGCCACCCCGCAATATATCGCCGACCTCGTCGCCTGGGGCGCGATCGGCGCGCGCACGACCGAGAGCCAGATCCATCGCGAACTGGCATCGGGCCTGTCCTGCCCGGTCGGCTTCAAGAACGGCACTGACGGCAATCTGCGGATCGCCGCCGAGGCGGTGAAATCGGCCGCCCAACCGCATCATTTCATGGCGGTGACGAAGGGCGGACGCAGCGCCATCGCGACGACCACCGGCAACGAGGACTGCCACGTCATCCTGCGCGGCGGCATTCAGCCCAATTATGACGCAACAAGCGTCGCGGCTGCCTGCGCGGAACTCGGCCGGATCGGCGTGGCGCCGCGGCTGATGATCGATGTCAGCCACGCCAACAGCAGCAAGAAGCCGGAAAACCAGCCAGGGGTGGCGGCTGACGTGGCTGGCCAGGTCGCGGCAGGCGACGAGCGCATCATCGGCGTCATGATCGAGAGCAACCTCGTCGCCGGCCGGCAGGACGTCGTGCCGGGCAAGCCGCTCGTCTATGGCCAGAGCATCACCGATGGCTGCATCGACTGGGCAGCCACCGAGACGGTGCTTCACGGCCTTGCCGACGCCGTCGAGCGGCGCCGGTCGGTGCGCCGAAGCATGATATCAAGCCGTTCAGGCGCCGCCTGAGCACTTCTCCTTCTCCCCTTGTGGGAGAAGGTGGATCGGCACGCAGCGCCGAGCCGGATGAGGGTGCTGGAAGAAACTCGGCGTAAAATATTGAGGGATTTTAAGCGCTTATTTCTTCGCTGTAGCGATCCGTCCAACACCCCTCATCCGACCGAGCTTCGCTCGGCCACCTTCACCCTCAAGGGGAGAAGGGGAAGCCAGCGCCGGGCTTACTACCGCACAGCGATCCAGCGCTGTTCCGCGAACGAGCGCGCCATCGCGTGCACCGTGCGCTCGATCTCCAGGCCTTCGTCGAAGTCGATGATCCGCGCCGGCTTGCCGGCAAGCCGCGTCAACAGTTCCCGGCATTCGATGATCTTGAGGTCATTAAAGCCAAGGCCGTGGCCGGGCGCCGGCAGGAAGGCGTCGTAAGGCCTGTGGTGCGGGGCAACCAGGACTGTCCGATAGCCTTGCTCCGTCGGTCGGTCGGCTGTCAGATAGAGCTGGAACTCGTTCATCCGCTCCTGGTCGTACAGGATCGAGCCCTTCGAACCAAAAATCTGGATGGCGATCCGGCCCTTGCGGCCCCAGGCCGAACGGTTGACCAGCAACGTGCCGGCAATGCCGTTTTCGAGATGCATCAGGATGCTGGCGATGTCATAGGTCTCGACGGCGCGGCGCCCGCCCGAGGCGACGCGGCGTTCGGCATAGGGCCTGGCCATGTCGCACATGACTCGGGCGACGCGGCCGAACAGTACCGCTATGAGCGACAGCGGATGCACGGCGAAATCGTCGAGCGCGCCGTAACCGGACGCCGCCTCGTGCTTCCAGAAGAACAGCGCCTCCGGATCGGCCATGAAGTCCTCGTCCATCTCGATACGCAGATGGTTGACCTCGCCGATGATCTTCTCGTCGAGCAGCGCGCCGATATGGCGGATCGCCGGGTTCTGAATATAATTATAGCCCAGCGCGGCAACCTTGCCGGATTTCCGCGCGGCCGCAGCCATCGCTTGCGCCTCCGCAAAACTTGGCGCCATCGGTTTTTCACACCACAGATGCTTGCCGGCTTCGAGGATGGCGATGGCCATTTCCGGGTGGAACTGGTTCGGCGTAGTCAACGAGATGACATCGACGTCGGGATCGTCGACGACTGCGCGCCAGTCGCCGGAGGCCTTGGCGAAGCCGAATTCGCTGGCACGGCGTTTGGCAAGGTCCTCGTTGACCTCGCCCAGATGGACCAGCCTTGGCTTGTCGACATCGGGAAAGACGGTGCCGACCGCGTTCCAGGCAATGGCGTGGCACTTGCCCATGAAGCCCGTGCCGATAAGACCTACCCCGACCATCCGCTTGCCTCCCTGTGTGCAAAATTTTGTGTGGATGAATTAGTCCATTTTGTTTGCAAATGGAACGCTTGTCTCATTTTTTATGGTGTTCTTGCACAGGTCCGCTATGATGGGGCACAGAGGGAACCGACGATGAGCCTGGGCGGAGCGACGATGGACGAACGGGTGCCGCGCGATTTCGAAACGCTGCGGGCGACGATCCTGGAGCGGCGTCAGAGCCTGCCGAAACGTATCGCCCAGATCGCCGCCTATGCGCTCGACAACCCCGACGATATCGCCTTCGGCACCGCTGCCAGCATCGCCGCCTCCGCCGGTGTTCAGCCTTCGACCCTGATCCGCTTTGCCCAGCAGCTTGGCTTTGACGGTTTCACCAGCCTGCAGCTGGTGTTTCGCGAGCGCCTGCGCGAGCGCAACTCGTCCTACGATGAAAGGCTGGCGGCATTGCGCGCCAAGGCCGAGGAAGGCGCCGGCCACCGGGCGATTTTCGACGGTTTCGTCGCCGCAGCCAGCACCTCGCTCAACGACATTTCGCGCACGCTGAATGAAGACCATTTCGAAGACGCAATCGCCGTTCTGGCCAAGGCGGAAACCATTTATGTGCTGGCCAAGCGGCGCTCCTACCCGGTCGCCTCCTATATCGCCTATGCGTTGGGCAAGCTCAAGATCCGCAACCAGCTGATCGAATCGGCCGCCGGCCTGAACGCGGAGATGATCGGCTTTGCCTCTCCAAGGGATGCCGTCATCGCCATCAGCTTTTCGCCCTATGCCCCTGCCACCATCGAGGAGGCGCGCGTCATTTCGGAGCAAGGCGTGCCGATCGTGGCGATCACCGACAGCTCTTTTTCGCCGCTCGCCCAATTCGCCAGGGTCTGGTTCGAGGTCGCCGAGGCCGATTTCGCCGGCTTCCGCTCGCTGTCGGCGACGATGGCTTTGGCCATGGCGCTGACCGTTGCCGTCGGCGAGAAGCGGCGCGATAGCGGCCGCAAGCGCAAGGCCTAGATCACCTCTATTGCCGTTTCGCCTTCTGCCAAAAGCCGCGCTGCGTCGCGGGCAGGCGGCGACCCGAACTGGCGGGCATACTCCCGGCTGAACTGGGAAGCACTCTCATAGCCGACAGCGAAGGCGACACGCGCCACGTTGCCCGGCTGAGCAATCAGCAGATGGCGGGCTTCCAGCAAGCGGATTTGCTTTTGATACTGGATTGGGCTCATGGCCGTCGCCGCCTTGAAGTGACGATAAAACGCAGCACTGCTCATATGGGCGATCTCGGCCAGATCGCCGACCCGGACCGGCTGATGGGGGTGCGAACGGATCCAGGCGATCGCCCTGCCGATCCGGGACAGATGGCCATCGGCGCGCGCAAGTTCACGAAGCTTTCCGCCCTGGGGGCCTTGCAGGAGCCGAAACAGCATCTCCCGCTCGAGCATGGTCGCGAGCACGGGAATCTCCGCTGGCCGGTCAAGCAACCGCATCATTCGACGCAACGCGTCGAGCAGATCGTCATCAACGGGAGTGGTGGAGAAGAAACTGTCGCCACCGAGGGCTGGCGCGTGCTCGACGAGGAGCGCGGCGACGGCTTGCAGGTCAAGGGTCAAGCCAATGGCCAGATAAGGACACGCCGCGCTCGCTTCGACTATCTGGCTGATAGTGGGCGTCTCGACAGTGTAGATGAAATAGCTGGCCGGCTTGTAACGAAGAGCCCGGGAGCCGATCAGGACCGTCTTTGCGCCCTGCAATACGAATAAGATCCCCGACCCCCACACACCCGGCAATGGTGCCGTGGCGACTTCGCTGCAGCCGATCGAAACGCGGGGAACCGCCGTTCTTGTTCGTCGCCCGCGCGCATGGCGGCCGGCGATCTCGATCAACTCCTGCAGCGCCTCGTTCATTGCGCCAGCATCGCGCATTCACGCTGGCCGCGCAACAGCGTGAGAGGATTAGGCAAGAGCCTGAGAATTTCCGGCGCGCGGCGCCCGCTGCCTCGCGCCATTTGTGGGTCTTCCATAAGAAAAATGGAGACACCGAAATGACGACTTCGAAGACCGCGCTGGTGACCGGCGCCAACAAGGGTATAGGCCGCGAAATCGCCCGGCGACTGGCGACCATGGGCTTCAAGGTCTGGCTCGGCGCCAGGAGCGCCGAACGCGGCATGGCGGCGGCGCAGGCATTGTGCGCGGAAGGCCTCGACGCAGAGTGGCTTGAGCTGGACGTCACGAGGGATGACAGTGTGAAGGCGGCAGCCAAGGCGCTCGGGCAGGCCAGCCCCTGCCTCGACGTGCTGGTGAACAACGCCGGCGTCGCCATCAATTACGACCTGCCGCCGAGCCAGCAGCGGATCGCCGACATCTAGGCCACCTACGACGTCAATGTCTTCGGCCCGATCCGCGTGACACAGGCATTCCTGCCGCTGCTGCTGGCAGCACCTGCTGCCCGTATCGTGATGGTGAGCAGCTCCACCGGGTCCATCGGCCGGGCGCTCGATCCCGCCACCGCGAATCACGCCGTCAATATGATGGGCTACGGCAGCTCCAAGACAGCCTTGAACGCCATCACCGTGGGCTTCGCCAGGGAGCTCGCGCTCCAGGGCATCAAGGTCAACGGCGCGGCGCCCGGCTATACCGCCACCGATCTCAACGGGTATAAAGGTCAGCGCACGGTGCAGCAGGCAGCCGAGATCGTCATTCACCTGGCGACCCTGGACGCCAATGGCCCGACCGCCGGGTACTTCAACGATGACGGCCCGCTTCCTTGGTAAATCAGCTGGTTTCAGCGGCAGACGCTTGACGTTCGTCTGACTTCAAAGTTTCTCACCGCGCCGGCCTTTGCAGAGCACTTTTCGGCCTTGGGAATGCTCGTTCCATATTGACTATGGATTGGAATTATTATTTCATATTACCGGCGCCACGCTGCCGCTCGCGCGTGTTACCCAAGACAACAAAGCCGATGGGAGGTTCGAATGGGCGAAGCCGTGGAAGCGAGACATGCGCCGCTCGACATCATCACGATCGGCCGCGCTTCCGTCGATCTCTATGGCCAGCAGATCGGCTCGCGCCTCGAGGACATTACTTCGCTTGCCAAGTCGGTCGGCGGCTGTCCAGCCAATATCGCGGTCGGCACTGCCAGGCTCGGCCTGCGCTCGGCGTTGCTCACCCGCGTCGGCAATGAGCAGATGGGCCGCTTCATCCGCGAGCAGCTGACCCGCGAGGGCGTTTCGGTCCAAGGCCTCAAGACCGATCCGGAGCGGCTGACCGCCCTGGTGCTGCTGTCGGTCGAGGATGAGGGCGTCTCGCCGATGATCTTCTATCGCAGCGATTGCGCCGACATGGCGCTTTCGGAAGACGATATCGATGAGGCCTTCATTGCTTCAGCACGCGCGGTCGTCGTCACCGGCACGCATTTTTCACGGCCCAACAGCGACGCCGCGCAACGCAAGGCGATCCGTGTCATGAAGGCCAAGGGCGGCAAGGTGGTGTTCGACATCGACTACCGCCCTAACCTGTGGGGCCTCGCCGGCCATGCCGAAGGCTTCGAGCGCTATGTGAAATCCGACCGCGTCTCGGCGCAGTTGAAGACGGTGCTGCCCGACTGCGATCTCATCGTCGGCACCGAAGAGGAGATCATGATCGCCTCCGGCGCAGACGATTGCCTGAGCGCGCTGAAAACCATCCGCTCGCTGTCGACGGCGACCATAGTGCTGAAGCGCGGTGCCATGGGCTGCATCGTCTATGACGGGCCGATCAGCGACGATCTCGAGGACGGTATCGTCGGCAAGGGGTTTCCGATCGAGGTCTACAATGTGCTCGGCGCCGGCGACGCTTTCATGTCGGGCTTCCTGCGCGGCTGGCTCGGCGAGGAAAGCCTGGCGACGGCCGCGACCTGGGCCAATGCCTGCGGCGCCTTTGCCGTATCGCGGCTGCTCTGCGCACCTGAATACCCGACTTTCGAGGAATTGCAGTTCTTCCTGAAAAACGGCAGCAAGCATCTGGCGCTGCGCAAGGACGAGGCGATCAACCACATCCATTGGGCGACCACGCGCCGGCGCGACATCCCCTCTCTGATGGCGTTCGCCTGCGACCACCGCGTCCAGCTGGAGGACGTCGCGGCAAAGGCCGGCGCCGATCCGTCGCGAATCCCGGCTTTCAAGGTGCTGACGGTCAAGGCTGCGGCAAAGGTCGCGGCTGGCCGCGGCGGCTATGGCATGCTGCTCGACGAAAAATACGGGCGCGAGGCGATGTTCGAATTCGCCCACCATTCCTTCGCCTGGCTCGGCCGGCCGGTCGAGTTGCCGGGTTCGCGGCCGCTTCGCTTCGAGTTCTCGCAAGACATAGGCTCGCAACTGACCGAATGGCCGGTCGACCACTGCATCAAATGCCTGTGCTTCTATCATCCCGACGATCCCGCGGCGCTGAAGAGCGAACAGCAGCAGAAACTGCGCGCTTTGTTCGAGGCCGCGCGGAAAGTGGGGAGAGAACTTCTGGTCGAGATCATAGCCGGCAAGCACGGCAAGCTCGACGACATGACCATCCCGCGGGCGCTTGAGGAACTCTACGCACTCGGCATCAAGCCCGACTGGTGGAAGCTCGAACCGCAGGCATCGACCGGCGCATGGGCAAAGATCGAGGCGGTGATCCTGAAGAACGATCCGTGGTGCCGCGGGATTGTACTGCTGGGTTTGGAAGCACCGCAGGACGAATTGGAAGCGGCCTTCGCCGCCACCGCCAAGGCGCCCATCGTCAAGGGTTTCGCTGTCGGCCGTACCATCTTCATCAACGCGGCCGAACAATGGCTTGCCGGCAAGATGTCGGACGATGAGGCGGTTGCCGACATGGCGTCGCGCTTCGAGAGGCTGACCGAGGCATGGCTTGCCGTGCGCGGCCGCAAAGCAGCATAAGAAGGCGCGGCATAAGGACTGCGGAGGAAAACGACATGACCAAGACAATCCGCCTGACGATGGCGCAGGCGCTGACCCGCTTTCTTGCCCAACAGATGGCCGAGATCGACGGCAAGAAAGTGCCGATCTTCGGCGGCGTCTGGGCAATCTTCGGCCACGGCAATGTCGCCGGCGTCGGCGAGGCGCTCTACCAGGTCCGCGACGAATTGCCGACGTTCCGTGCCCATAACGAGCAAGCGATGGCGCATGCGGCGATCGCCTATGCCAAGGCCAATTTCCGCCGCCGCTTCATGGCGGCGACCAGTTCGATCGGCCCTGGCGCGCTGAATATGGTGACGGCGGCAGCACTTGCGCATGTAAACAGGTTGCCTGTCCTGTTTCTGCCCGGCGACGTCTTCGCCAATCGCATTCCCGATCCCGTCCTGCAGCAAGCCGAGGATTTTTCCGACGGTACGGCGACGGTCAATGACTGCCTCCGGCCGGTGTCGCGCTATTTCGACCGCATCACCCGGCCGGAGCAGATCATGCCGGCGCTCAACCGCGCCATGCAGGTGCTGACCGATCCGGCTGAGTGTGGCCCGGTAACGCTGGCGCTGTGCCAGGACGTGCAGGCCGAGGCCTATGATTATCCCGAGAGTTTCTTTGCCGAGCGGCTCTGGACCCAGCGGCGAGCGCGCCCGGACCGCCAAGAGTTAGCAGCTGCAGTGGCGGCGCTGAAGAGCGCGAAGAAGCCATTGGTGATTGCCGGCGGTGGCGTGCTCTATTCGCAAGCGTCGGATGAATTGGCGAAGCTGGCGCAAGACGCTGGCATTCCGGTGTGCGAGACGCAAGGCGGCAAATCCTCGCTGCCCGACGATCATCCGCTGAACATGGCGGCGGTCGGCGTTACCGGCACTTCGGCTGCCAACAGGCTGGCCGAAGAGGCCGACGTCGTGCTTGCCGTCGGCACCAGGCTGCAGGATTTCACCACTGGCTCCTGGGCGTTGTTCAAGAATTCCGGCAAGACCATGATCGGGCTCAACGTCCAGCCTTTCGATGCCGGAAAGCACCAGGCGCTGCCGCTGGTCGCCGATGCGGCTGAAGGGCTCGCCGAACTCGGTGCGGCGCTGAAAGGCTGGAAAGCTCCTTCTGGCTGGACCGACAATGCGATCAGCGGCAAGAAGGACTGGCAGGCGGATGCCGGCAAGGTGACGGCGTCGACCAATGCCGCCTATCCGTCCGACGCGCAGGTGATCGGCGCCGTACAGCGCGCCATGGGCTCCGGCGTGGTACTGCTCCATGCCGCCGGCGGCTTGCCCGGCGAATTGCACAAGCTATGGCAGGCGGGCGCGCCCGGCTCCTATCATGCCGAATACGGCTTCTCGACCATGGGCTACGAAATCGCCGGCGGGCTTGGCGTCAAGATGGCCAAGCCCGACGAGGAGGTTGTGGTGATGATCGGCGACGGCTCCTACCTGATGCTCAATTCCGAGGTCGCTACGTCGGTGATGCTCGGCCTCAAGCTGACCATCGTGCTGCTCGACAACCGCGGCTATGGCTGCATCAACCGGCTGCAGATGGCGACCGGCGGCGCCAACTTCAACAATTTGCTGAAGGACGCTCGTCACGAGACCTTGCCCGAGATCGACTTCGCCGCGCATGCTGCAAGCATGGGTGCGATTGCCGAAAAAGTGGCGTCGATCGCCGGGCTGGAAACGGCCCTGGCGCAAGCGAAGAAGAATACGCGAACGACCGTGCTGGTCATCGACACCGACCCGCTGGCTTCGACCGAGGCCGGTGGAAGCTGGTGGGATGTCGCAGTGCCGGAAGTCTCGGCACGGCCGCAAGTGAACGCGGCGCGCAAGAAATATGAGGAAGCGCTGAGCGGGCGGCGGTTTTAACGCGCCCGCCAACGCCGCCTCGAATGTCAGAAATTGGAGTGACGACTTGAAAGCCAAACTGGGCATGTCCCCGATTGCATGGTGGAACGACGATCTTGCCGAACTCAGCGATGATGTGTCGCTGGAGGAGTGCCTGCGCCAGTCGCGCTCGGCTGGCTTTACCGGCATGGAAATGGGCCGCCGCTTTCCCAACGATCCGGAGATCATGCTGCCGATCCTGAAAGAGGCCGACGTGACGCTGTGCGGCGGCTGGTTCTCCGGGACGCTGGTCGACGAAGACATGGCGAAGAACAAGGTTCGTATCCAGCCGATGATCGACCTGTTCAAGGCGGTGAATGCGCCCTGCATCGTCTATGGTGAAGTCGGCCGTTCCATCCAGGGCGACCGCTCGAAACCGCTTGCCATCAAGCCGAGGCTGTCGGACGATGAGATGAAAGCCTACGCTAGGCGGCTAACCGAGTTCGGCGAATGGTGTGCCGGGCAAGGCATGCCGCTCTCCTACCATCATCATATGGCGGCGGTGATCGAGACCGAGCCGGAGCTCGACGCTTTCATGCGCTATTCGGGAGAGGGCATTCCGCTGCTGCTCGATGCCGGTCACCTGGCCTTTGCCGGCGGCGATGTGCTGCGCGCGATAGACAACCACCACCGGCGCATCAACCACGTGCATGTCAAGGACGTACGCATGCAGGTGATCCAAAAGCTGGATCGCAACAAGCAATCCTTCCTCGACGCGGTAGCACTTGGTGCCTTCACCGTGCCGGGAGATGGATCGCTGGATTTTGGCGCCATCGTCCAGAGGCTCGCCAACCACGGCTATGAAGGCTGGTTCGTGGTCGAGGCCGAGCAGGATCCGAAGAAGAACCCGCCACTCAAGATGGCACAGGTCGGCTACAAGGAATTGATGCGGGTGATGACGGCGGCCGGCTATACGGTTGAGACACTGGGCTTTCCCAATGCTTGAGAGTTCGCGAGGAAGGGCTGACCCGATGCCGGCGTTTATCCGATGAAAGACTCCGAGCACCCGTTTTTCCGGCCTTTGTGGCGGCGCGTCGCCATTGTCGCGGTCTGCCTGGTCTGGTCGGTGATCGAATTCGCTACCGGCACGCCGTTCTGGGGCGTGATCGCGCTCGGCTTCGCCGGCTATGCGGTCTGGCAGTTTTTCTACCTCTACAAACCGGCCGACGAAGACAAGCCATCGGCAAACGCCAAACCGAAGGAATGACCATGTCGAAGCTGCTCGTCAAAGCCAATAAGGGCCACGGCCGCATAGCCCATGTGACGCCGCAAAACGCTGGCTGGACCTATGTCGGCTTCGATCTGCATCGGCTGAGGCCCGGCGACACCGCTTCCGGGCAAACCGCGGATCGTGAGGTCTGTCTGGTATTCGTCACCGGCAAGGGCAAGGTCAAGGCCGGCGGCAAGGATCTCGGGCTCCTGGGCGAACGCATGTCGCCGTTCGAGGGCAAGCCGTGGTCGGTCTATGTGCCGCAGGGCTCGGAGTGGTCGGTGAGCGCCGATACCGATCTCGAACTCGCCGTGTGCTCGGCGCCGGGGCTTGGCGGCGGTCTGCCGGTCCGCATCATTGCGCCGAAGGATCTCGGCCAGGAGACCCGCGGCAAAGGCACCAACACGCGCTACGTCACCAACGTCCTGCCGGAGGGCGAGCCGGCCGATTCCCTGCTGGTGGTCGAGGTCATCACGCCCGGCGGCCACACATCGAGCTATCCGCCGCACAAGCACGACCAGGACAATCTGCCGGCCGAATCCTATCTCGAAGAGACCTATTACCACCGCCTCAACCCGCCGCAGGGCTTTGCTTTCCAGCGCGTCTACACCGATGCCGACCAGAACGGCTCTCGTTCGCTCGACGAGGCGATGGCGATCGAGGACGGCGACGTCGTGCTGGTACCCAAGGGTTATCACCCCTGCGCCGCCTGCCACGGCTATGATCTCTATTATCTCAACGTCATGGCCGGACCGAAGCGGACGTGGAAATTCCACAACGCGCCCGAGCACGAATGGCTGATGGCCTGACCGTTTCCCCTTCGCTTCTCAACCGCTGGTCCAAGCCGAAAAAATCGTCGGCTAATGACCAGGCTGTGTCGTTTTGTTACCGAAAACGCTGCAAAGCTTCGTCATTTCGTCATGCAAATCGCCTATGGCAGCGGGGCTGACGAGGAACTTCGATGCGCTACGCGATCTATTTCACCCCCCTGCAGGACGAACCGCTGGCGCGGATCGCCGCCAATTGGCTCGGCCGTGATCCCTTCGGTGCCGCCACGAGGCCGGTCGAGGCGGTGGGCGAGTTGTCGGCAGCGGAAGTTGCCTTCCATACCGCCTCGGCGCGCCGCTACGGCTTTCATGCGACGCTGAAGGCGCCCTTCCGGCTGGCTTCAAACGAGACGGAGGCCTCGCTTCGCGCCGCACTCGACGATTTTGCCGAGGCGACGCCGGTGGTGACGGTCCCGCGTCTCGTCGTCAGCCAGATCGACAGCTTTTTCGCGCTCGTGCCGGAAGCACCGCTGCCGGGGCTCAACCGTTTCGCCGATGATGTGGTGCGCGGCTTCGACCGCTTTCGCGCGCCGCTGACAGACGCGGAGATTGAACGCCGCAGCCCCGACTCGCTGAAGCCCGATGAGTTCCGCAATCTCTGCCAATGGGGCTACCCCTATGTCTTCGAGACGTTTCGTTTCCATATGACCCTGTCCGGCCGGGTGTCGTCACAGGAAAGCCCTCGTCTTCGCCTAGCAATCGACAGCCTGTTTGCGGACGTGCTGCAACGGCCGGTGCCGGTGGACGCGCTGACGCTGTTTGTCGAAACTGAGCCGGGTGCGCCGTTCATGGTGCTGTCCCATCACGCGCTCGGGCGCCGCCCGGCCAGAAGAACTGCCTGAGATGACTATTTCCTTTAACCGCATTGTGCGACGCCAATCCATTTTCAGTTGGCTGCAAAATGCTCCGAGGACTGCCTGAAATGACCGCCGAGACCGTTCTTGACAACGCCCGCATCGTGCTTGCCGACCAGATCGTCGAAGGGTCGATCGTGCTGCGCGACGGCGTGATCGCCGACATTGCTCCCCGCGCTGGCCGCAGCGGCGAGGACATGGGCGGCGACTTCATCATCCCTGGCCTGGTCGAGCTCCACACCGACCATCTCGAAGGCCACTACGCGCCACGGCCGAAAGTGCGTTGGAACCCGATCGCCGCGGTGCTCGCCCACGACGCGCAGGTGGCGACCGCCGGCATCACCACCGTGCTCGACGCCTTGCGCGTCGGTATGGACGAGGACGCCGACCTGACGGCCGCCGACATACGCAAGCTGGCCGAGGCGATTGAGGACAGCGTCCAGCAGGACCGGCTCAGGGCCGACCATTTCATCCATCTGCGCTGCGAGGTTTCGGCGCCGGACTGCCTCACAGCCTTCGCCAATTTCGACGGCGACGAGCGGGTCAGGCTGGCGTCGCTGATGGACCACGCGCCGGGACAGCGGCAATTCGTCGATCTCGAAACCTATGCGTATTACTACCAGCGCAAGCTGAAGCTGACCGATCGCGATTTCCAGAAATTCTGCGAAAAGCGGATGGCGGAATCGGCGAAGAACTCGAGCCCGAACCGCAGCTTCATCGCCGCTGCGTGCAAAGAGCGCGGTATCGTGCTCGCCAGCCATGACGACGCAACCGTCAGCCATGTCGATGAAGCGATCGAGCAAGGCGTCCGTGTCGCCGAGTTCCCGACCACCGAGGAGGCGGCTCGGGCTTCGAAAGAGGCAGGGCTCGGCGTTTTGATGGGCGCGCCGAACGTCATGCGCGGCGCTTCGCATTCGGGCAATGTCTCGGCCCGCACACTGGCCGGCGACGGCCTGCTCGATATCCTGTCATCGGACTACATTCCGTTCAGCCTGATCCAGTCGGCCTTTTTCCTCGGCGACGTGGTCGAGGGCATCTCGTTGCCTCAGGCAGTGGCGATGGTGTCGAAGAACCCGGCCGAGGCTGTCGGCCTCACCGATCGCGGTGTCATCGAGCCCGGCCGGCGCGCCGATCTGGTTCGCGTGCGCGTCGACGATCACGTCCCGGTTGTCCGCACGGTGTGGCGGCAGGGACGGCGGGTCGCATGATGGTGTCGGCATCGGTCGAGCGTGAATTGTCCGCCGCGGGATTTCCAATCCGCGACGGCGTCTTCGTCGCCGTCGTCGGACCGAGCGGTGCCGGCAAGGACACGGTGATCGGCTATGCGCGCGCCATGTTTGCCGACGAGAGCCGACTGGAGTTCGTTCGCCGGGTGATCACCCGGCCGAGCGATGCGGCCACCGAGGATCACGATACGCTAGCCGACGCTGCCTTCGTCGAGGCCGAAGCGGATGGCGCCTTCGCGATTTCCTGGGAGGCGCATGGCCTGCGCTATGGCATCCCGGCCGAAGTCGACTGGTCAGTCTCCAACGGCCGTGTCGCGATCGCCAACGTCTCGCGCGCGATCATCCCGACGCTGCGGGACCGCTACGCCAATCTGGCCATCGTCGAGATCACGGCTGCACCGGAGATCCTGGCCGAGCGGCTGGCCTTGCGCGGGCGCGAGTCGCGCGGCGAAGTGCTGGCACGGCTGGCGCGCAGCGCCAATGTGGCGCTGTCCGGACCGGGCGTCACCTCCATCGACAATAGCGGCCCTCGTGAAGCCGCCGGCGAGCGCTTCACCGAGGTGCTGCGCAAGGCCATGGCCTTCTCCGACATGTCGGGCCTCATCTAAGGCGCGCCCATCCGATGCATTCGGGATGGGCGCTACTTGTCTAACCCATATCTTTTTGGAAACCGGTATCCACTGTTCGGGATCATGGCCTCATGCGGCGTGCCGATCCCGACCAGCGTGATGAGTATCCGTGCTAGTGGTTGTCGAAGGCTTCGCTGGTGCATCCGCCGGTGTATCCAGAACTGCAACGTGATGCCGATAGACCATCTCCCAGCCCTTCCAGCCGGTGAACAGCAGTATGCAGACCACTATGAACGACAACAGCGCGCCCCACGGTCGGACCGCGGCCTCGGCGCCTTGAGCATAGCGAAGGTAGAAATTGATCAGAGCCACAACGACCGCGGTCAAGTTGCCCAGCATGTGGTACCAGGCGTCGGACAAGGCGCGAATGCGCGGCTCGTTGAGGAAGTCGATAAAACCAGCTGTCGCAGCGAGAAGCGCCATTACGATAGCTGCCCCGATCAGCCACATCGATGCCCGTGCCCAGAAGGCGTCGGCAGTCCCCCAGAAAACCAGGTCGGTGACAAAGGCACCGACAAGAAACGCGACAGGAAAAGGTATCAGCATCGGGTGGAGGGGGTGAGTTCCTATCTTTGCGGTACTTACTGGATTCATGGGCATGGGACGCCTCCGCGTAGCAAAGCTTAAATAAACGCTCAGATACGGGTTTCGTTCCAAATAGAGATTAACCTGAACTGCTGTCGCGAAGCTCAGGCTGACCTTTTCATGCCTGCCAATGGCAGTCGGCGTATTTCATCCAGCTATTTTTGCGTCATTCCGCGGCAGCACCCGCCACGCCCTTGCGGGTGGCTTCCAGCATCCGCCGCCGCGCCCTGAACACGCCCCATTGCTGGTCGACCAGAACGCCGATGAGGATCACCCCGCCCATCACGGCGAAGTTGAGCGAGGACGGGATACCGAGCAGGTTGACGAGGTTCTGCAACTCCTGCAGCAGCACCGTGCCGAGCAGGACGCCGATCAGCGAGCCTTCGCCGCCGCGCAGCGAGAAGCCGCCGAGCACCGCTGCCGCGATGGCGTAGAGCTCGTAGAACTGGCCGTGGCTCGCCGGCGAGATCGAGCGTGTGTACATGGCGAAATAGATAGCCGACAGCGCCGTCAGCACGCCGCAGATGACATAGGCGGCCATGACGATGCGGCCGGTGCGGATGCCGGAATATTTCGCCGCTTCCTCGTTCTTGCCGATGGCGTAGAGATATCGCCCGAACACCGAACGGTGCAGCACCACCCACATGACGACGGCGATGACGATCAGCGCGATGAAACTGTTCGGCACGCCCCAGGACCGCCCCGCCGTCAGGAACTCGAGTTCCGGGAAGTTCTGTCCGAAGGCAAAGCCGGCGGTGCCGTCGGCGGTATAGAAGCGCGCCACGCCGCGATAGATCAGCAGGCCGCACAAGGTCACCACGAAAGGCTGCAATTTGAGCCGGGTGATCAGCCAGCCATGCGCCAGCCCGATGATGCCGCCGAGCACCAGGATCAGCGGCAGGGCGACCGGCCAGGCCATGCCGCGCGTGGCGATGAAGTCGATGAACAGCACGCCGAGCAGCGCAACCACCGAGCCGACCGACAATTCGATGCCGCCGGTGATGATGACGAAAGCCTGGCCGATCGACAGGATGCCGAACAACCCGATCAGGTTCGAGGTGTTGGCGAGATTGATCGGCAGCAGGAAGCGCGGGTTGATGATCGCTACCACCGCGCCGACCGCCAGGATCAGGATCAGCAGGCCGAGATCTTTCTTGCTCATCGTCGTCTCCCAATGCCGGCGAACTATTTCGGCTGCTTGCCGACCGCCAGCAGCAGCACGTTTTCCTGGCTGAACCGTTCCTTGTCGAGAATGCCGGAGATCTGGCCTTCATGCATGACGGCGATGCGGTCGGAAACACCGATCACCTCCTCCATGTCGCTGGAGATCATCAGCACGGCGACGCCGGCATCGGCCAGCGCCCGCATCAGCCCGTAGATCTCGGCCTTGGCGCCAATGTCGATGCCGCGTGTCGGCTCGTCGAGGATCATCACCTTCGGCTTCATCGCCAGCCATTTGGCCAGCACGACCTTTTGCTGGTTGCCGCCCGACAGCGTGCCGGTACGCGTCTGCACGGAGGGCGCCCTGATGCCCAGATCGGTCTTCTGTTTCTCGGCGGTGGCGGCCTCGGCGCTGGCCGAGACCAGCGAGCGCCGCGAATGCGCCGGCAGATTGGGCAGCGAGATGTTCTGGGCAATCGACAGATCGAGCAGGATGCCGGTCAGCTTGCGGTCTTCCGGGACGAGGAAAATACCGTTGGCCACTGCGTCCGCGGCCGAACCAAGAACCCGATCTTTTCCGTCAAGTTGGAACGAGCCGCCAAAGCTCTTGTCGATGCCGAACAGCACGCGCGCCAGCTCCGTCCGACCGGAGCCGACGAGACCGGCAAGGCCGAGGATCTCGCCATGCCTGACGTCGAGGTCGACGGGCCGGTCGGGATAGGCGGCGGTGCGAATGGCCTTGACCGACAGCGCGACAGAGCCCGGCGGGCGCGCCGATTCTGCGGCCTTCTCCCTCTCCTTGAGCATGCGGCCGATCATCAGCTTGACCATCTGGTCGTGATTGATGGCGCTCTTCGGCAAAGTTCCGGCGAGCATGCCGTCCCTGAGCACGACGACGCGGTCGGCGACGCGCTCGACCTCGTGCAGGCGGTGTGAGATGAAAATGACGCTGATGCCGTCTGCCTTCAGCGCCTTGATGACACCAAGCAGCTTGTCGGTTTCGGCGATCGGCAGGCTCGAGGTCGGCTCGTCGAGGATAACCAGCCTTGCCTTGATCGACAGCGCCTTGGCGATCTCGACCATTTGCTGCTGGGCCAGCGACAGCGCCGATACCGGCGTATCGGCCGAGAAATTGGCGCCCACGCGTTTGAGCAGCGGCGCCGCCAGCGCTCGCAGCCTGGCGCGGTCGACCAGCTTGAGCGGGCCGGCGCGCAGCGGTTCGCGGCCGAAGAAGATATTGGCGGCAACGTCGAGGTTTTCGAACAGGTTGAGTTCCTGGTGGACGAAGGCGATGCCCGAACCGATGCTGGCCTCGACAGTCAGCCCGTCATGGGCGGCGCCATCGACAATGATGGTGCCGGTGTCCGGCCTGGTGACGCCGCCGAGGATCTTCATCAGCGTCGATTTGCCGGCGCCGTTTTCGCCGACCAGGCCGATGACCTCGCCGGGCCTGACCTCGATCGAGAACCCGTCCAGCGCGACAACGCCGGGATAGGTCTTGCGCACACCGTTGAGGCTCAGGAACGGAGCGTCCGTGGATGCAACGATGGATGGGTCGGAATAATTCATCACGCCTGACAGCAGCCGGTGAGCCGTTTTGGACTCAGACTGACGGGCCTCGCGAGGCCCGTCAATAGAACGCCGGCTCAAGGCTAACCTTGAGCCGGCGCAACCTAGTTTGCTCAGTTTCCAGACATCGCCTTGAGGCTGGCGGCGTAGGCGTCGACATCGTCCTTGCCGATGATCTTGGTCGGGATGATGATCAGTCCATCGGCGGGAACGCCCGACTTGTTGCCTTCGAGATAGGCGGCCATCAGCTTCATGCCCTGATAGGCCCATTCGAAGGGCTGCTGCACGACGGTGGCGGCGACGGTGCCTTCCTTGACGCCGCCCAGCGTGATCGGATCGTCGTCGAAGCCAACGACGGTGATCTGGCCGAGCTTGCCGGCATCGCGCAGCGCCTCATAGATACGCGGCGTGTTGTAGGAATAGAAGCCGACCATGCAGGTGACGTCGGGGCTGGCGACCAGCGCGTCCTCGACGTTCTTCTTGGCGCGGGCCTGGTCGATGTCATCGCCACGCACGTCGACCAGTTCGATCTTGGTGCCGGCGAGGCCGTCCTTCATGCCCTGGATGCGTTCCTTGGCATTGTCGGCGCCGAGCAGGCCGACGAAGCCGAGGCATTTGCCGCCATCTGGCATCGCCTTCTTGGCAATCTCTGCCGCCTGCTTGCCGGCATCGACATTGGACGAGCCGATATAGGCGACACGCTTGGTCTGCGGTGCGTCGCTGTCGGTGGTGAACAACGCCGTTTCCGAGGCGATCTTGTTCAGCCCGTCGGTCGACGTCTTGGGGTCGACGGCCGAGACCATGATCGCCTTAACACCGGCCGTCACCAGATCGTCCATCAGGCGCTGCTGGATGGCGACCGAGGACTGCTCCGGATATTTGAGTTCTAGATTGTAATTGGGCAATTCGCCTTGAGCCTTCTTGACCCCGGCTTCGGCAGCCTTCCAGAAATCGGAAGCGCCGTTGACGACGAAGGCCAGTGTCGGCTTGTCGTCGGCACGCGCAATTGCGCTGACGGACAGGCCGAGCAGCAGGGCCGCAGCGGCGACGGACGCATTTCGTATCGCAGATTTCATATTCAACCTCCCATTTGACTCAGTAATTTTCGCTGATGATGAACGTGCCGGCGCGGCTTGGACGCCCTCCTCCTCAGGGTTCCGGCAGCGAAGAACGACGCCATTCCAGCCGCGATCGTCGACTTTAGAGACTCATTCGTCGTTCGTAAATAGTCCGATTTGTCTGACATTTCCTCGAAACGGCAGGCGAGCTTCGGTTGACGGGAACTGTCCGCCACCAGGCTGGCTTACGTTCCGAACATGCGCGGGTCCGATGTTCGTCCGAGCATGATGGATTGACGTTATAGGGCCGCCGGATATTAGTAAAGAGTATTAGTTTAATCGGGATTCTCACAAGAAAGGAGAAGCCTCCCAATGCGCTGTCACGTCGGATTCGCGACTAAATCACTTAAGAGGGCACTTATATCTATTAGCATCGCTTTACCTTATAAATGCGAGATTTGAGGGACGAATGACATGAACGAACCACTGCGCGATCCCGTCCTTGAGGGTACCAGGCGGCGCAAGCCGTCCGGGAAAAACCCCAGAGGCCGCGTTACCATGACCGACATCGCCAGGGCCGCCGGTTGTTCGCAGGCGACGGTTTCGTTCGTCCTCAACAACACGCCGGGCATCAGGCTATCGCAGCAAACTCGTGAGCGGGTGATAGAGGCGGCGCGGGCCCTCAGTTATGCGCCGCCGGTGTTTTCCGCCCTGCGAGCCCCGGTTGCCGCTTTTGACGGGCTGGATGGCGTGATCGGCTTCGCCGTCGACCAATTGGCGACCAGCCCGGAGGCGGTCGTCGCCATTGAAGGGGCGCGGCAAGCCTCGTGGAACGCTGGCAATGTACTTTTGGTGGCGCAGACCATGGGCGACGAGGTGATGGAGCCCCGGGCCATCGCGGCGCTGACCAAGCAGGGCATTTCGGCGCTGATCTACATGACCATCTTCACCCGCGAGATCGTCGCGCCGGAGTATCTCTACGGCCTCGACATTCCGGTCATCCTGCTCAACTGCTACACCGCCGACTATGCCTTCCCCGCCGTGGTGCCGAGCGAGATCGCCGGCGGCCAGAGCTCGACCCGGCACCTGATCAGCCATGGCCATCGCCGTATCGCCACCATCACCGGCGAGCCATGGATGCAGGCGGCGCAGGACCGGCTGAAGGGCTACCGCCGGGCGCTGGCGACAGCCGATATCCCGTTCGACCCGGCCTTGGTCGTCGAAGGCGATTGGTCGGCGAGCGCCGGCTATGCCGCGACCATCAAGCTACTGGCGCTGAAAGACCGGCCGACCGCCATCTTCTGCCAGAACGACCGCACCGCGATCGGCTGCTACGAGGCGCTGAAGGAGGCCCGCCTGCACATCCCCCAGGATATTTCGGTGGTCGGCTATGACGACGAGGAGATCGCGCGCCATCTGTTCCCCCCGCTGACGACGTCGATCCTGCCGCATATGGCGATGGGGCAATGGGCGATCGAGCAGCTGGAAGTCCCCGCCCCTCCCGGTCGTGGCCGCCATCCCATCACCAAGCTCGAATGCCCGCTGGTGGAGCGGGAGTCGGTTGGCGCGGTGGCGGGCTGACGCGAGGCGGCGGAATAGTCGGCGATCGACAATTGCATAGGCTTGACATCGCGCCCCGCATAGATCCGATTGAGCCCTATGAGGTTGCAAAGCTGCTATAATTTTCAGGACTTTCGCAGGCTGGCCAGACAGCGCCTGCCAGGACCGATCTTCGACTATATCGATGGCGGCGCGGACGACGAGACGACGCTGCGGCGCAACACGGCTGCGTTCGAGGACTGCGATCTCGTCCCCAACGTCCTTGCCGGCGTCGGACAGGTCGACATGTCGGTCACCGTCATGGGCCAGAAGCTGGCGATGCCGGTCTATTGTTCGCCGACGGCTCTCCAGCGACTGTTCCACCATAGCGGCGAGCGCGCCGTCGCCGCGGCGGCGGAGAAGTTCGGGACGATGTTCGGCGTCTCATCGCTCGGCACGGTCAGCCTGGAGGAAGTCCGCAAGCACAGGACGCCGCAGGTCTATCAGTTCTATTTCCACAGGGATCGCGGCCTGAACCGCGCCATGATGGAGCGCGCCAAGGCGTCCGGCGTCGAGGTGATGATGCTGACCGTCGACAGCGTCACCGGCGGAAACCGCGAGCGTGACCTGCGGACCGGCTTTTCGATCCCCTTTCGGCTTACGCTCGGCGGCATGATGCAGTTCGCGATCAAGCCGAGATGGGCCATCAACTATTTGACGCACGAAAAGTTCAGCCTGCCGCAGTTGAACGGCCATATCGATCTCGGCGGCGGAGCGCTTTCCATCAGCCGTTATTTCACGGAGATCCTCGACCCGTCGCTGGATTGGAAGGACGTCGAAGACATGGTCCGCTTCTGGAACGGCCAGTTTTGCCTGAAGGGGATCATGAGCGTCGCCGATGCCAGAAAGGCGGTCGACATCGGCTGCACCGGCATCATTCTGTCAAATCATGGCGGCAGGCAGCTGGACGGCTCGCGCAGCCCCTTCGACCAGCTGTCGGAGATCGTCGACGCGGTGGGCGACAGGATAGACGTGATCATCGACAGCGGCGTCCAGCGCGGCACGCATGTGCTGAAAGCCCTGTCGTTGGGTGCCAAGGCCGTCGGTATCGGGCGCTACTATCTCTTCCCGCTGGCAGCCGCCGGACAGGCCGGCGTCGAACGGGCGCTCGGCCTGATGCGAACCGAGATCGAACGCGACATGCGGCTGATGGGATGCAGGTCGGTGGCAGAGCTTTCCAGGGGGAATGTGCGGTTTAGGTGAGGCAGCCGGAAGTGGCGCACGGCATAAGCTTTTCAAGTGCGAACACTATACCGACCGGCCGCCGCTCCTGCCGTCCGTGTCGAAGACGGCCTCGCCGGAAACAGCATACGTATATCCGCCTTCAAGCTGCTGCAACGTATGCCGGAACCGATCAAGATTGCCGAGCATTGTGGGCCTGGCATCGACCATGTGCTGGAAAGTGTCCCACTCTCCAATCAAGAAGAAGGCGCCATCTCCCGATTTGATGAGAGCCATTTTTCGCAATCCCTCGAAGTTGCGCGGAGCGCTGCTGAACAGTTCGACGAATTCGTCTTCACTACCCGGCTTGACCTGGAAGCGACGCTGTTGAACGCCGTCATGTACGTTCCCCCGTGAAAGACCTGAAGAAGCTCGAATATGCGAAAGCCCTAAGGCACTCAAACCCTTCGAACACGTGTACAGGAAAATCGGAAGGTTGGCTTCAGTCACCTCCGGCCGAATGCCCCGTTTCTGGCGCTATTTTGCCAGGTAGAGGACGACGCTCGATCTCAATCGGTACGCCCTTCCGACCGGCAATGAAACGCGCCGTTAACGCCGTTCGCGGGTGACAGGATGTTGGCCGCAGTTCGAAGGTATAATCTGCGTCTCGCTGTCAGTTGCGGAGGCGAAAATGAACGTGCTTCGGATTGCGCTCTTGTGCACGACCATGATCGACCTTGGAATGCCGGCTGTTCGCGCTGAGGATCGGCCTGTGCCGCCGAACAACGAAGCCGCCACAGTGCAGCCGCCCGTTCATTGTGAAGGCCAAAACTGTCTCCCGCCGGCGAACGATCCTGTGCAGGAATGCACCGGCCAAGATTGCACGCCAGCGCCGCCGACTGAACCGGGTCCGGAGATCAAGCAGGCCGACTGAGTCGGCATCAGCAGACCATCCCCTCTTTTGGCAGGGATGGCGCTCAGCCCTCGCGACCCTCCGACCACCGGCGCCGGTCACGGTCATAGTCGGGCGGCTATGAGCTCACCGCGCCCGAGAGGCCCCATGAGGCGGGCCGTGCATTGGATTGATGGCGCGCCCGAAGAGGATGAAACTGGGAACTCGTATGTTATTGCTGCGCCTATCGATTTCTCAGATCACCGCTCGGAGCCGAAGGTCCGCCTTGCGCGCCATAAACTGTCCCTTGCCACCCCTGAACAGCCAAAATCGGATCCAACCGGTCATTCGTCAAGGGGAAGCGAAGTGACCTCCATGCAGAATTCGAGCGCTCATCGGCGTTGGGCGCAATCCGGCCGCGGCCCTCCTGGGGCTAACGTTCAGGGCAGCGGGATCGGCTTGTCGCTGAGTGTGCGCAAGTAGGCGATCAGGTCGACCCGTTCGGTCTCGTCCGGGACACCAGGCGTTTCCATGTAAACGCCCGGAGTAGTGAGCATGGGCCCGAAGAGATATCTGTTCAGATCCTCGTACGTCCACACGCCTTCCCAGCCGAGCAAAGCGTCGGAGTAATGCATTTTTGCCACGGACGCCTTGTCGCGGCCGACGACGCTCCACAGGTTGGGTCCCGCTTTGATCGCTCCCTGTGGCGCGGCATTGTGGCAACCGGCACACACGCTGGTGAAGTAGGTTCGGCCTTTCTCGACATCGGCAGCAGCCAACTTCATCGAGATGGGAGCTGGTGTTGGCAAGACGACGCCGTGCGATATGAGATAGTCAGCGACTTCGCGTTGCCTCTTGAATTTTGCCAGATGGAGCGGCGTCTTGCCGTCCTTTGTCTTCGCATTCACGTCCGCGCCGGCCTCGACGAGTGCCTTCACGCAGTCGAAACAACCGAGATTCACCGCGATGTGGATAGCGTTTTCGCGGCTGCGCTTCGAATTTGGATTTGCGCCCCCATCCAGCAACAGATTGATCAAATCGATCCTGCGTTTTGCCAAAGCCGGCATGAGGGCAGGACCCAAAGCCGGTGTTGGGGCGGCGTTGACGTCGGCACCGCGTTCAATGAGCATTTTTGCCGCCGCAAAATGCCCGCCCCTGACTGCAAGATAGAGTGGTGTCGCTTGCCCATCGCTCTCATCAACGCCGGCACCTGCGTCGAGCGCTGCCGTAATCGCCGCGACATCACCCTCTTTCGCGGCGTCGTGAATGGCGGTGGCGTGAGATACAATCGGGATGTGTACAAGCAGTAGGGGAATGAAAAGCAAGAATCCGCGCATTTCGCATCTCCCAAGGCAAGCCCGAGGACCCGGCACGATTTCAAGAAGGGCAGAGGTTAGTACGAATGCTCGATAGCGGCAACGCACGTGTGATCGAGTTCGCCGCCGCCGTGGCGGGCGGCGGCAGCGCATGCAGTCGCCTGCATGCAAGGCGGTCCTAAACATCAGCCGACCAGCCGTGGCTCATCCCCTAGGAGAAGTCGTTTCTCAGCGCCGGGAATCCCGCAGATTTGCCGGTAACCGCTAAAGCGCCACCACGATGGCAATGATGAGCGGCTAAGCGGTCCATCGATGCCGGTGGATTGGGATGTACATTACAAATGGCGCGCCCGAAGAGATTCGAACTCCTGACCCCCAGATTCGTAGTCTGGTGCTCTATCCAGCTGAGCTACGGGCGCGCAACAGGCCATGCTTTGCATAGCCCCGCGATCCGATCCTGGCGACCGGCCGCGAATGTGAGCTGTTCCCTAGCGACTGAATTTGCGAAAAGCAAGCCGATCCTGGCCAAAAGTTTTGCCGTCACGTTTTGCCGTCATGCGCCGGCCGGCGAAGGTAAGATCGCGTCACGCGGCGGCTGAGCCGATAGGTCGTCGTCTTGGATCGGTCATTTGCCAATCGGAACGGTCCGTAACGAAACAAGCCGTTGCACGGCGGCCGAGCCGATGACTCTTAGTCCCGGACCAACCATTTGCGAATTGAAACGGTCCGTAACGAAACGGTTCGTTACGCCGGGCGGCGCAGGCCGTTGCGGGCTTGGTCGAGCCGGACCGGCTGGTCGGGAATGGTGACGGCGAATGTGGTGCGGCCGCCGATGCTTTCGACCAGCTCCACCGTGCCGCCATGGGCGCGGATCAATTCATGGGCGATCGCCAGGCCAAGGCCGGTGCCGCCGCTGCGGGCCGAGCCGCGAAACGCCGCGAACAGGTTTTCGCGCGCCTTCGGCGGCAGGCCGGGGCCGGTGTCGGTGACGACGATGCGGCTGACGCTGCCGATGCGCTCGGCCGATATGGTCAGGCGGCGCACTACGGCGCTCTCGGTGTCCGCCGCCATCGCCTGCACGGCGTTGCGGCTAAGATTGGTGAGCACGCGGAACAGCTGATCGGAATCGGCGTCGACCTCGAGCACCGGATCGACGGCGTTGACGAATTCGATGCCGCATTCGATGTCGAGCAGGCCCTGGACGTCCTCGACCAGCTGGCGCAGCCGCAGCCTGCGACGCGACGGCGGCGGCTCCTGGGTGCGGCCATAGGACAGCACGCCTTCCGAATAGGACACGGCGCGATCGAGCGCGCGCAGCAGTTTTGGCGCGAAGGCCTGAACAGTCGGGTCCTTTACCTGGCGCAGGCGGTCCGACATCAGCTGCGCCGAGGCAAGGATGTTGCGCATGTCGTGGTTGATCTTCGACACGGCCAGGCCGAGATCGGCCAGGTGCTTCTGCTCGGTCAGCATCTTTTGCAGCCGCTCCTGCATCTGCGACAGCTCGCGTTCGGCGACGCCGATCTCGTCGGCCCGGGCGGCGGGGTGAATGATGCGACCGGGATCGTCGGGCGCCTCGGAAAAGGACAGCATCGAGCGCGTCATCGTCCTGATCGGGCCGATCATGATCAGGTCTATCGCGGCGTAGACCAGCATGGCGGTGAACAGCGAAATCAGCAGCGAGACGAAGGCGACGTTGCGCGAATAGATCAGCATGGCATTGCGCAGGCGGTGGTCGGGCATGATCAGCTCGAACTCCTTGTCGCTGTCGCCGACCGGTCCGAAAACGCGCAGCATCCTCTTGCCGCCGAAAAACAGCGTGTCCAGCGCGCCGGTCATGCCCTTGATCATGCCGACATTGGCGATATCGATATGCTCGTCCACCTGCGGCGGCATTTCGGCCACGACCAGCAGCCGCGAGACGCCGCCGTCGCGCACCGCGATCGCCTTGGCGCCGATCGCCATCAGCACGTCGTTCTGGGCGGCACGCGACAGCGAGGCAGGTTCGCCCTGCACCAGGACGATGGAAACAGCAGCGGCAGTACTCAGCCTCTCCTTCAGCCAACTCAGCCGGTAACTGGCGATCCAGGGCACGAAGATGAGGATTTCAGCCAAGAGCACGAAGACGATGGTGAGCAGCAGCAACTTGGTCGACAGGCCGCGCGCCAAGGGCACCCTGCGGGTGGCGGCCTTCGCCTCGGCGATGCTTTCGTCCGTTGCTGGGACTTCACTCATGCTCGTCGTCACGGCTGCCTGTCATCACGGCTGCTTGTCTTAAGGACTGCTTGTCTTCACGATCGCTTGATCGGGTGAGATTAGGCGATTGCGGCTTTTTTGCCAAATTCATCCTTGGTCGAAGCCGGACAAAGGGCCGCAAGACTTCCCTCCCGGTCCGACAACGCCGGCCCGACGCGCTGGATTGACTTCCAAAACCCTTCTTTCTATAAGCCCGCTCACGCTCGGGCCATTCGTCCCGGCGCGGTTTCGATCGCGCCAAAACCGGCCCGGCAAAGCTCCTGTTACAAAGTGACAGAATCAAGAAGGGCCGCACCCCGCGGTATTTAAACAAATGAAGCGTACTTACCAGCCGTCCAAACTCGTCCGCAAACGCAGGCACGGTTTCCGTGCCCGCATGGCCACCAAGGGTGGCCGCGGCGTCGTCGCAGCCCGCCGCAACCGCGGCCGCAAGCGTCTCAGCGCCTGAGCACCAAGCGAGAGACAAGATCGTTGCCCGCAACCGGCAAGCCAACGGGTCCCCATCCCAAGCGGCTTCTGAAGCGCGCGGAATTCCTGGCTGTCCGCCGCGGCGAAAAGCGCCGCGGACGGCTTTTCCTCGTCGAGGTTCTGGGCCGCGGCGACTGCGAAGCGCCGCGCGTCGGCTATACCGTCACCAGGAAGGTCGGCAACGCCGTCGTTCGCAACCGCATCCGGCGGCGGCTGAGAGAGGCCGTGCGCACGCATGCCGCGGATGACATGGCGCCGGGCAATGATTATGTCATCGTCGGGCGCGAAGACGTGCTTACCACTCCGTTTGGCCAGTTGAAGGCCGAACTCTCCCGCAGATTGCGTGGAACACGATAGGCCAAGGGCTTCGATGGAAAACAACCGCAACTTCTTCATCACCATCGCACTGTCGGTGCTGATCCTGGCGCTTTGGCAATATTTCTATGTGATGCCGCGCAGCGAGATGCAGCGCGAAGCCGCCCGCATCGAAGAGCAGCGCGTGGCGGAGCAGAAGAAGGCCGCCGAAGGCACCAGTCCGGGCGCCAGCGAAACACCGGTACAGCCCGGCGCCATTCCGAGCGCGCCTGGCGGCGACGCGGTGACGCCGGCCGGCCGCGACCAGGCGATTGCCTCGACCAGCCGCGTCAAGATCGACACGCCGAGCCTCGAAGGTTCGATCAACCTCACCGGTGCGCGCCTCGATGACCTCCGGCTCAAGCATTACAGGGAGACGGTCGACAAGACCTCGCCCGAGATCGCGTTGCTCAACCCGGCGTCCCTGCCGAACGGCTATTTCGCCGAGATCGGCTTTTCTGGCGCGCCGGATGTGGGCACGCTGCCCGGCCCCGACACGGTCTGGCAGACCGACGGCAAGGCGACGCTCACACCGGCGACGCCGGTCACGCTGACCTTTACCAACGACAAGGGCCTGACCTTCAAGCGCACCTTCTCCGTCGACAGCCAATATATGTTCACCGTATCCGACACGGTTCAGAACGGCGGCTCGGCGCCGGCGACGTTGTCGAACTATGGCCGCGTTACGCGTTTCGACAAGCCGGCCATCGCCAGCACCTATGTGCTGCACGAGGGCCTGATCGGCGTTACCGGAAGCGAGGGCCTGCAGGAATACAAATACTCCAGCGTCGAATCGGACAAGGAATACAAGCCAGGCAAGTCGACCGACGGCTGGCTGGGCATCACCGATAAGTATTGGGCGGTGACCCTGGTGCCGCCTAGCGGCCGCGAATTTCAGCCCAAATTCTCTTATTTCGAGTTCAAAAGCGGGCCCCATCCGCACAGCTACCAGTCCGATTTCCTGTCCGATCCCGTCACGGTCGCTCCCGGGCAATCGACGACCGTGGAGTCGGAGATATTCGCCGGCGCCAAGGAAGTTTCGACGATCAACGCTTATGAAAAGGACCGTCATATTCGCCAGTTCGACCTGCTGATCGACTGGGGCTGGTTCTATTTCATCACCAAGCCGATGTTCTGGCTGATCGACACGCTTTACAAATTCTTCGGTAATTTCGGCCTGGCGATCCTCGCCACCACCGTCATCGTCAAAGCGCTGTTCTTCCCGCTCGCCAACAAGTCCTATGCGTCGATGGCGAACATGAAGAAGGTGCAGCCCAAGATGCTCGAGATCCGCGAGAAATACGCGGACGACAAGATGAAGCAGCAGCAGGCGATGATGGAGCTGTACAAGACCGAGAAGATCAATCCGCTCGCCGGTTGCTGGCCGGTGGCGTTGCAGATCCCGGTGTTCTTCTCGCTCTACAAGGTGCTCTACATCACCATCGAGATGCGGCACGCGCCGTTCTTCGGCTGGATCCAGGATCTGGCGGCGCCGGATCCGACATCGATCTTCAACCTGTTCGGGCTGATCCCGATCACCTTGCCGCACATGCTGATGATCGGCGTCTGGCCTCTGATCATGGGCGTGACGATGTTCCTGCAGATGCGCATGAACCCGACGCCGCCGGACCCGACGCAGGCGGCAATCTTCACCTGGATGCCTGTGATCTTCACCTTCATGATGGCGGGTTTTCCGGCCGGCCTCGTCATCTACTGGGCCTGGAACAACACGTTGTCGATCCTGCAGCAGGGCGTGATCATGAAGCGGCAGGGCGCCAAGATCGAATTGTGGGACAATCTGGTCGCGCTGTTCCGCAAGAAACCGTCGCCGGCGGAATAGCCGGCGCTCCGATAATGCGAAACCAGAAAGCCCCGGTTCGTCCGGGGCTTTTTGCACAAGCTGCCGGCCTGGATTAAGCGATTGGTACTGCAGGACGGATCGCGCTATTTTGACCTGCCTGGCAGGTGCTCGACGGAGCTCGATATGACCGGACCCAATCCATCGATCAAGCATCCGATCCCGTTGCACACACGCGTCGGCTTTCTGAAACCGCTGGTGACGGCGCCTAATATCGAGATCGGCGACTTCACCTATTATGACGACCCTGACGGACCTGACAAATTCGCCGAAAAATGCGTGCTGCATCATTATCCGTTCATCGGCGACAGGCTGGTCATCGGCAAGTTCTGCGCCCTCGCCGAGGGCGCGCGTTTCATCATGAACGGCGCCAATCACGCCATGTCCGGCTTTTCGACCTATCCGTTCAATATCTTTGGCCACGGCTGGGAAGAAGGCTTCGACCCGGCGACATGGTCGAAGGAGGTGCGTGGCGACACAATCGTCGGCAACGACGTCTGGATCGGCATGGAAGCGGTGATGCTGCCGGGCGTCAAGATCGGCGACGGCGCCATTGTGGCGGCAAAGTCGGTGGTGACGCACGATGTGCCGGCCTATGCGATCGTCGCCGGCAATCCGGCCAAGGTGGTGAAGATGCGCTTCGATGACAGGACCATCCGGCGGCTGCTGGCGCTGGCGTGGTGGCACTGGCCGGTGGAAAAGATCAGCCGCAATCTCGATGCCATTCGTGGCAGCAACATTTTTCTTCTGGAGGCAGCGGTTTGAACGCGTTGAACAAGACCACGATCGGCATCGAATTGTTCACGCGAGCCTGGATCTTCATCCGCGGCGTGCCGGCGATGAAATTCCTGCCGCCGGAGGGTCCACCCGAGATCGCCTTTGCCGGCCGCTCCAATGTCGGCAAATCGTCGCTGATCAACGCGCTGGTCAACCAGAAGGGGCTGGCGCGCACCTCCAACACGCCGGGCCGGACGCAAGAGCTCAACTATTTCGTGCCGGGCGGATTTTCGGGAGAAGGCGCCGATCTGCCGCCGATGGCACTGGTCGATATGCCGGGCTATGGCTACGCCACGGCGCCGAAGGAAAAGGTCGACGAGTGGACGAAGCTCGTGTTCGACTACCTGAAGGGCCGGGTGACGCTGAAGCGCGTCTACGTGCTGATCGACGCCCGCCATGGCATCAAGGCCAAGGACGACGAGGTGCTGTCGCTGCTCGACAAGGCGGCGGTGTCGTATCAGATCGTGCTGACCAAGACCGACAAGATCAAGGCGGCGGGGGTACCACGGCTGATCGAGGAAACGCTGCAGAAGATCAAGAAACGCCCGGCGGCCTTTCCCTTCGTGCTCGCCACGTCGTCGGAAAAGAGCGAAGGCCTCGAAGAATTGCGTGCGGCGATCGTGCTCGCCGCCAACGGCGGATAGGCAACGGAATCCGACGGCTGGTCAGGCGGGGCTGGAGGTCCGTTCCTGCTCTGCAAGCTGTTCGGTGCCGTAGGCCTTCAGGAACACATCGACGCCCGACCTGACGATATGTTCGATCTCGGCCGCACTTGGCGCTTTGGTGCGATAGGCGAATATGCACTGGCGGAAAAGACCGGCCAGGCACAGCTCGGTGAACTGATAGGCGGCAAGCTCGACATCGTCGATCTTCAGCAGGCCGCGTTCGATAGCCATGTTGAGGAAAACGACAACCCGGTCATGGCCGCGCTTCGGGCCGCGTTCGTAAAATCGCGCGCCAAGCTCCGGAATGCGTTCCGACGCGCCGATCACCGTCCGCTGCGCCAGGATGACCCTCGCCGAGGTGATCTTGATGGACAGCACGATGCCGAACTTCACCAGCGTCTGGCGAAGGTCGCCGATCTGGTCCAGCACTTCGTACATGTTCTTGAAGATCGTGCCGCGTTCTTCCTCGATCAGCGCTTCGAACAGCTCTTCCTTGTTGGCGAAGTAGACATAGATGGTGCCCTTGGACACGCCGGCCTCGCGGGTGATGTCGTTCATCGACGCGGCTTCGAAGCCCTTGTCGATGAAGACACGGCGCGCACCGTCGATGATCTGGCTGCGCTTGACTGGGTCTTGCCCCGCGGCCGGGCGGCCGCGCGGCAGACTGTCCAGCAGCTCGCACTGGTCCTTGCCAGCGCCGGGCAATGGGCCTGACTCAGGCAAAGGAGCGGCCTTGGGGGCTTCGGCCATAATGTCACACCTCGCAAAATAATTCGAACCATCCGGTTCGATTACTCTTGATATGGGCCTCTTTAAGCGCTAAGTCAATGTCGAGATCGAACCGAACGGTTCAGTCTGACAAAATTCAGCGCCAGTTAATTTAGAGAGATATCATGTCCTCGAACGCGCCCACCAGTGCCGAAGTCCGCCCTTTCCCCAGTGCCAAGGTCCAGCCTGCGATCGAAGCGCCGGAAGCCCCTGTCAAACCCGCCGACGTCACCCCGCTGGCTCCCGCCAAAAAGAAGCGCTCGATGCGCTCGATGTTGTTGCCCATCATCGGCCTGGCCCTGCTGGGCGCCGGCGCCTGGTATGGCTATGATTACTGGACCGACGGGCGCTTTATGATCACGACCGACGACGCCTATGTCCAGGCCGACACGGCGTTCATCTCGCCGAAAATCTCGGGCTATGTCGATCAGGTCAAAGTGACCGAGAACCAGCAAGTGAAGGCCGGCGACCCGCTGCTGATCGTCGATGACGGCGACTACAAGATAGCCGTTGCCCAGGCCGAGGCGCAGATCGCCACGTTGAGCAAGACGCTCGACCGCATCGATGCCCAGACTGAGGCGGCGCGCGCCTCGCTCAAGCAGGCGCAGGCGCAGAAGACCGCCGACCAGGCCGCGGCCGATAATGCCAAGCGCGTCCAAGCGCGGGCCGCCCAGCTGCTCAAGACCCGCGTCGGCACCCAGGCCCAGTTGGACGATGCCCAGACGGCGGTCGAGCAAGCCAATGCCGCACTTGCCGGCGCCGACGCGCAGATCGCGGCGGCTCAGGCCAATATCGGCGTGCTCCAGGCGCAGCGCACGGAATCGGCCAGCACGCTGGCCTCGCTGCAGCTTGCCCACGACAAGGCGGTGCGGGACCTGTCCTTCACCGTGCTGCGCGCACCCTATGACGGCGTGGTCGGCAACCGCTCGGTCGAGCAGGGTGACCTGATCAGCCCTGGACAGAAGCTCGCCGTCATCGTGCCAATGGACAAGCTCTACATCGTCGCCAATTTCAAGGAGACGCAGCTTGCCCGGCTGGTGCCTGGTGAAAAGGTCAGAGTGTCGGTCGACGCGATCGACGGCCAGGACATCGAGGGTACCGTGTCGTCGCTGGCGCCGGCTTCAGGAGCAGTGTTCTCGCTGCTGCCGCCGGAGAACGCCACAGGCAATTTCACCAAGGTGGTGCAGCGCGTTCCGGTTCGCATCGACGTGCCAGCGGATGTGCTGAAGACGGGCAAGCTGCGAGCTGGCCTGAGCGTCGTCGTCGCCGTCGACTGCCGCACGGCGCCTTCGGCATCGAAGTAAAGCGGAACCGGGAGCAAAGGTCATGGCGACCGCAACCCTAACTGCAGGATCGGCGCCGGCGCCAGCCATGCCGGTGCCGGTCGACCACATCTCGACACGCCGCGTCATCGCCTTCCTGGCAATGGTGTTCGGCATGTTCATGGCGATCCTGGACATCCAGATCGTCTCGGCCTCGCTGGCTGAGATCCAGGCGGGCCTGAGCGCCAGTTCGGACGAGATTCCGTGGGTGCAGACGGCCTATCTGATTGCCGAGGTGGTGATGATCCCGCTGTCGGGCTTCCTCAGCCGGATGCTGTCGACGCGAGTGCTGTTCACGATCTCGGCGGCAGGGTTCACCGCGGCCAGCGCGCTGGCGGCGACCGCAACCAATATCGACCAGATGATCGTCTACCGCGCCGTGCAGGGCTTCATCGGCGGCGGCATGATCCCGAGCGTCTTTGCAGCCGCCTTCACCATCTTCCCACCGTCGCGTCGCGCCATCGTCTCGCCGATGATCGGCCTGGTGGCGACGCTGGCGCCAACCATCGGCCCGACAGTCGGCGGCTATATCAGCCATGCCATGTCCTGGCACTGGCTGTTCCTGGTCAACGTCGTGCCCGGCATTCTGGTGACGACGGCCGCCTGGTCGCTGATCGACTTCGACAAACCCAATCTCAAGCTGTTCAGCAAGTTCGACTGGTGGGGGCTTGCCGGTATGGCCGCCTTCCTGGGCTGCATGGAATATGTGCTGGAGGAAGGTCCCAATAACGACTGGCTGCAGGATCAGGCGGTGTTCGTCTGCGCCGTCATCATGACCTTCGGCGCGGTGCTGTTCTTCTGGCGCGTGTTCACCGCCGAGGAGCCGATTGTCGATCTGAGGGCTTTCAGCAATATCAATTTCGCCTTCGGCTCGCTGTTCTCCTTCGTCGTCGGCATCGGCCTCTACGGTCTGACCTATCTTTATCCGGTGTTCCTGGGGCGCATCCGCGGCTACGATTCGATGATGATCGGCGAGGCGCTGTTCGTCAGCGGCCTGGCCATGTTCTTCACCGCGCCGATCTCCGGCATCCTGTCGAACAAGATGGACCCGCGCATCATGATGATGATCGGCTTCTTCGGCTTCGCCACGGGGACCTGGTGGATGACGCATCTCACCGCCGACTGGGATTTCTATGAACTGCTGATCCCGCAGATCCTGCGCGGTTGCTCGATGATGCTGTGCATGGTGCCGATCAACAACATTGCGCTCGGAACCCTGCCGCCGGAGCGGCTGAAGAATGCGTCTGGCCTGTTCAACCTGACCCGCAATCTCGGCGGCGCCGTCGGCCTGGCCGTCATCAACACCGTGCTGATCGACCGCAATGCCTTCCACTACGCCAGGCTCTCCGAGCACGTGCAATGGGGAAGTGCCGCTGCGCAGCAGAAGCTGCAGAACATGACGCTCAACTTCGAGCAGACCGCCGGGCTCGACGCCTCCAAGGCGGCCATCTCCAAACTGTCAGGCATGGTCCAGCAGCAGGCGTCGCTGCTGTCGTTCATGGACGTATTCTTCATGCTGACGGTTTTGTTCGCGACGCTTGGGCTCTTCACCCTGGTGATCCGCAAGCCAGCCGCTCAGGGCGGCGGTGGCGGAGGCCATTGAGGCGCGCTGGATCCCCCGCCTGGCGCCCTCGCGCATGACCCCGAAAAGCGATTTCGGGGTCATGCGCAAAATCAACCATTACGAAGTCCTCGCGCTCTCCGACAAAGTCAGGCGCGCAGCCATCCTCAGGCCGTCGCCGGCTTGAAGGTCAAGGCGACACCGTTGATGCAATGCCGCAACCCGGTCGGCGGCGGACCGTCGTCGAAGACGTGGCCGAGATGGCCACCGCAGCGGCGACAATGGACCTCGGTGCGGGTCATGCCCAACGACCTGTCCACGGTCTTGCCGATCGCGTTGGGGATTTCCTGCCAGAAGCTCGGCCAGCCGGTGCCGGAATCGAACTTGGTCTCTGACGAATAGACCGGCAGGTCGCAGCCGGCGCAAGCGAAGATGCCTTTGCGGTGCTCGTTGAGCAGCGGACTGGTGCCCGGGTATTCCGTGCCCTCCTTGCGCAGCACATTGAAGGCCGCGTCGGACAGGATGGCGCGCCACTCGGCCTCGGTCTTGGTAACCTCGAAAGTCTCGGCCGCGCGTGCATCCTGGGCTCCGCCCATGCGCAGCGCGGTGGCGCCTGCGACAACGCCAATGGCTGCCGCACCACTCAAAAGAAGCTCGCGACGGTTCATGCCCATTCCTCCTGTTACTGCTTGTGCCAAATTCGACCGCCAGACGGAAATCAAAAGCCGGTGACGATCGCTGTCCTCAAAGCGGGACTCCGCGCCTATCCACTTGCGTGAACGGCGCGGAGGGTGCGCAGGGAGGCCCTTAGCGATATCTTCGCCGGCAGCGTGCGTTTGTTACATCTTCGGCAGGAGAACCTTGTCGACGACGTGGATGACGCCGTTGGACTGCTCGACATCGGCGATCGTCACATTAGCGACATTGCCGTTCTCGTCGGTCACGGTGACCTTGCCGCCGTCGGTCTTGAGCGACAGTTCGCGACCACCGACCGTCTTGACCTTGTGGGTGCCACCGTCATCCTTGACATCTTGGCGACGTCGGCGGCCATCGCCTTGGCGCCGATGACATGGCAAGTCAGGATCTTGACGAGCTTGTCCTTGTTTTCAGGCTTGAGCAGCGTCTCCACCGTGCCGGCTGGAAGTGCCGCAAAGGCCTCGTTGGTCGGCGCGAACACGGTGAAGGGGCCAGCGCTTTGCAGCGTATCGACCAGGCCGCCTGCCTTGACGGCAGCGACCAGCGTCGTGTGGTCCTTCGAGTTGACAGCATTTTCGACGATGTTTTTCTGGGCATACATGGCGGCGCCGCCGACCATCGGATTTTGGGCATAGGCAATGGTGGCGAGCGCAGAAATGGCGACCGTACCGGAAAGCAAAAGGGTGGCGAATTTACGCATGATTTCAATCTCCTTGGGTTATCGTTCCCCTCGTTCGGGAACGCAAGAAGATACGCAACAGAAATGCCGGAGTTTCGTCCTCACGTAAGAAATATTGTGTCGCTTCAATTTTCCATGTGCTAATCGGTCACCGCCGACAAGCTTTGCATGATTTTGGTTCGTGAGAGATAGATTTCAGATCTTCTTCCGAAGCAAGAATCGGTCAGATGCTCTTCAGATCGCCCGCTGCGACCACCGGTCCAGTCGGCTGGCCGGTCGGCGAACCGCCGGCAGGCTCGACGCTGACCGCAAGCACGGCGCCTTGCGCCAATTTCTCCCGGACGGCGGGCGGGATGGCCAGATGCGCGGTCGCACCGGCCGGGATGACGCCCATCGACACCGGCGCGTTCTTGCCTTCGATCATCCACAGCTCGAAGTCCTTGCCGGCGGTCCGCTCGCCGGAGACGTGGGAAAGGCCGACATCGTGACGGACGGCGTCGTAGACGACGAGATATTTGACATCGCTGCCTTCGGCTGCCAACGAGGCGACAAGCCGGGTTTGCGGCTCGACGACCGGTGGATTGACGTAAGGCAAGGCAATATAGATTGCCAGCGCCGCAATGGCGGCGGCGGCAAGACCGCGCCAGAAGCCAAGGCTCGACCAGAGGCCGGCGCGCGGCTCTGCAGCGAACAGCCGGCGGTCCAATGCTTCCTTGACCCTGATCGGAGGCTCTGTCTCCGGATAGGCGGCGGCCATCGGCGAAAGATGCGCCTCCCAGGCATCCACAAGGCGCGCGAAGGCGGCGTCCGCATCGATGCGGCGCGACGCGATCTCGCGTTCATCGGCGGCCAGAACGCCAAGAACGTATTCGGCGGCGAACAGGTCGTCGCCCCCACGTTCCGGTCCATTGTCGTCAGCCAGCGTCATCTTTCCAGGCATTCTCTCAGTTTCAACAGGCTGCGCCGCAGCCAGGTCCGCATCGTGTTCAGCGGTACGCCATAGCGCTCCGCCAACTCCGCATAGCTTTTGCCATCCAGATAGGCGCCCCGGACGGCCGCCGCCCGGTCCTTCTCCAATTCCTCGAGACAATGGTAGATGCGTCCGGACTCACCGCCCGCCACGGCCATGGCCTCCGGCCCCGGCGCCGGATCGGCCACGTCGAGCGCGGCATCGATATAGGCGGCAGGCTCTCGCCGCGCCCTGATCCGATCGATCGCATGATTGCGCGCAATGGCCACCAGCCAGGAGATCGGGCTCAGATCCGAAACGGCGAAACGGTCCGCCTTCGTCCATATCTTGACGAAGACCTCTTGAAGCGCCTCTTCTGCATCTCCCCGATCCTTCAATACACGAAGGCAGACGCCGAAAAGTTTCGCGCTGGTCTGCCGGTACAGCAGATCGAACGCAGCCCGGTCCTTCATCGAGGTCCGGACAATCAGGTTGCTGATGTCCTGCGGCGTCATCGGCCGCCAAATTAGGCGATTGCAATGTATTTGCAACGACTGAAATGGTCTTGCGCACTGGCAGCGCCAGCGTCGATTGCCAAGGAAATCGCCGCCCGCTAGCTTGCCATGAGCGGGAGGGCGACCATGTCGATCGAGCGGGTTCTGTGGGAGCATGACGCAACCGGCCAGGCCGCACTCGTGCACAAGGGAGAGATCACACCGCAAGATCTCGTCGATGCGGCGATCGCCCGGGCCGAGGCCACCCAGCCGGAGATCAACGCCATCGCCGAACCGCTTTTTGAGGCGGCGCGGGCGCGAGCGAAAACCGTCGACCACAAGCTGCCGCTTGCCGGAGTGCCCTTTGCGCTGAAGGACCTCGGCATTGCCATGAAGGGCGTGCCGACGCATGGCGGCAGCCGCATCCCAGCCTACACCCCCGATTTTAACTCGGTCATGACGGAACGCTATCTGGCCGCCGGCCTGGTCCCGATCGCCACCAGCACCGCACCCGAACACGGGCTGAGGCTGGTGACCGAGTCGGTGGCTTACGGCGTCACCCGCAATCCATGGGACACCGCTCACACGACCGGCGGTTCCTCGGGCGGCGCGGCTGCGCTGGTCGCGGCCGGCGTCGTGCCGGTGGCGCACGCCTCGGATGGCGGCGGCTCGATCAGGGTGCCTGCGGCCTGTACCGGGCTGGTCGGGTTGAAAACCTCGCGCGGCCGCGTGCCCTTGACGCCGCTCGTCACTGAAAGCTGGTACGGCTTTGTCGTCGACCATGCGTTGGCCCGCTCGGTGCGCGATACGGCCCTGCTGCTCGACCTGACCCACGGGCCCGAACCGCTGTCGCCCTACGCGGCACCCTCGCCGAACGGCAGTTTCACTGCGGCCGCCGGGCGCGATCCGGGCAAGCTCAAGCTCGCCTTCTACCGAAAATCGCCGCTCGGCCTGCCGATTTCGGAAGAAACCTTGAAAGCTCTGGATGCGGCGATTGGGCTGGCGCGCGAAGGCGGGCACAGCGTCGAGGAGATCGACCTGCCCTATATCGACCGCGATTTCATCGCCGATTTCGCCAGAACCGTCGCCGCGGCGGTGGCCGGCACGATGCGTGGCGAGGCCTTGCGCGTCGGCCGCTCCATCTCAGGCGATATCGAACGCGCCACGCGCGTGATGAGCCGGTTCGGTGAAATCCTCTCGGCCGGCGAAATCTATGCCGGCCTGCAGCGGCTGCACGCAACCTCGCGCCGCCTTATCACCGAAACCGCGCACTATGATGCAGTGCTGATGCCTGTCATCGCGCACCCGCCGCTCGCCTGCGGCACCATGGACCCGAAAGGCGCCGACGAATTCATCGAGAATGTCCTGGACAGACTGCGCCTCGCCGGCCTGCTGAAGTTCAAGCCGCTATTCGGCCAGCTGATGGACAAGAGCCTTTGGTTCACCCACTGGCCGGCGATCCAGAACGTCAGCGGGCAACCGTCGATCACGCTTCCGGTTTACGTGACCGATGCCGGCCTGCCGCTCGGCGTCCAGGCCGCCGGCCGCCCTGGCGACGAGGAAACGCTTTTGTCGTTCGCCGCGCAGATGGAAAAGATCTCTGGCTGGCTGGGACGGCGGGCGCCGCTGCGGGTGCCGGCATAGAGGCGTGATGATTTATCGATCATGACGGCAAAGCCGTTTGCGGCCTGCTGCAATTCCCGCTAAGACGCCGCCGTTCATGCCAAGCTGGGAGCCACGCCGATGACGGATGTCGCCGCCACCGCCGAAATGCAGGCAGCGCTGCTTTCAAGGGCGCTGCCCTACATGCAGCGCTACGAGAACAAGACGGTCGTGGTGAAATATGGCGGCCACGCGATGGGCGACATCGCGCTCGGCAAAGCCTTCGCCCGCGACATCGCACTGCTCAAGCAATCCGGCGTCAACCCGATCGTCGTGCATGGCGGCGGGCCGCAGATCGGCGCCATGCTCAGCAAGATGGGCATCGAATCCAAATTCGAGGGCGGCTTGCGTGTCACCGACCAGAAGACCGTCGAGATTGTCGAGATGGTGCTGGCCGGGTCGATCAACAAGGAAATCGTCGCGCTGATCAATGCCGAGGGCGAGTGGGCGATCGGCCTGTGCGGCAAGGACGGCAACATGGTGTTTGCCGAAAAGGCGCGCAAGACCATGATCGATCCTGATTCCAACATCGAGCGGGTGCTCGACCTGGGCTTCGTCGGTGAACCGGTCGAGGTCGACCGCACATTGCTCGACCTCCTGGCGCGATCCGAAATGATCCCGGTGCTGGCGCCGGTGGCGCCCGGCCGCGACGGCCATACCTACAACATCAACGCCGACACTTTTGCCGGCGCCATCGCCGGCGCCTGCCAGGCGACGCGCCTGCTGTTTCTCACCGACGTGCCCGGCGTGCTCGACAAGGACAAGAAGCTGATCGACGAGTTGACCGTGGCCGAGGCCAAGGCCCTGATCAAGGACGGAACGGTCTCGGGCGGCATGATCCCCAAGGTTGAAACCTGCATCGAGGCAATCGAGCGCGGCGTCGCTGGCGTCGTCATCCTCAACGGCAAGACGCCGCATGCGGTGCTGCTCGAGCTGTTCACCGAACACGGCGCCGGCACGCTGATCGTGCCGTGAGTGGCCTCAGTCTGTTCAACGCCGCGACAGACCGGACCATCCGATCACCATCGCAGCGCTTGTCGAGACAGGCGGGCGGGCGAACGGTCGACTAGGTAGTCTCCGCCTTCGTCGCTCGCCGCCAATCGATCATCCGGACTGAGGAAGGCGCGCGATGACCTTTATCTCAAAATCGAAGCCCGCCAGCCAATTCACCCCCACCGCGGTCCAGTTCGGGTAGGGCGGTTCACCGATCGCCCTAAGTCGAACGGCGTCAATCGCCTCCCACTGTTTGGCCGGGTCGGTGTGGAACGTGGTCACGTCAACAATGTCGTCAAACGTGCAACCGGCGGCCTTCAGCACCGCCGCGAGATTGTCGAAGGCAAGCTGGACCTGCTTTTCGAAGGCTGGCTCCGGCGATCCGTCCTCGCGGCTGCCGACTTGGCCCGAGACGAACAGAAAGCCGCCTGAGCGGATCGCCGCCGAATAGCGATTGACTTCGTAGAGGGCCTGCCGACCGGCAGGGAAGATCGCATCGCGTTTGGTCATTGTTTCACTCCAATCAGACAAGGCAGGCCGGTCCCGACCATCGCGATGTGGCTTCTCCGAGAAGGTGAGAGCCGCCCGCAAGACTTCGGGGTTTTGGATCGCTGCGTTCCATTTTCCGGGGCGGTCGCTGATATCCGTCCCGTATCCCGAAGTGGGTACATACATTCCGTATGTCAATATACATACGTTGCGTATGCTTGTTAAAAGATTGCCCGAGCCGGTCAGGCGCGCGGCGAAATCGTGGTCGCAGGCGGTGTCAGCCTGCGCGCCGGGTGCGCGACCACCATCGATTCCTCTTCCTGGTCTTGCGGCGCGCCCCAGAATTCGGCGAGCGTCGGGCCATTCTTCAGGCGGCGGTCGCGGACCAGAAAGCCCCAGACTTCACGAAACCAGACGCGGCGGCCCATTTTGGTGTACCAGCGCATCGAATGCCGTTGCTCCGGATCCTTGTGGAACAGGATGCGCGCCAAGGCCTTGGGCCGCGACTGCACGGCCAGTTCGATCAGCTTGACGGCGAAGAACAACATCCACGGCTTGAGGCGGGTCATCTGCAGCACCTGGTGCTTGTAGTCCCACAGGCGGGCGTCCAGCTGGATCACCTTGCGATCCCTGGCAATCCTGAAGAACGGCGTCCAGCGGTGCGGCGTCACATAGAGCGCCTGGATCTGGTCGGGGTCATAAGCGATCAGCTGGCGGAAGCCGCGCCAGAGGTCGCGGAAACTTTCGTCCTCGAAACCGGCCACCCAGGTCGCCATCGACAAGATGCCGTTGAGGCGCAGCAGCCGTATCGCCTCGCGGTCGGATGAGGTGCTGCCGCCCTTGCGGATCAACTGGAGCGTCTGCTCGTCGGTATTTTCCATGCCAAGCAGCCAGCGGATGACGCCGGCCTTGCGATAGAGATGCAGGCTGCCGGCGTCGCGGACGATGTCGTCGGCGCGGGTGGAGCCGACGATCAGCACCGGCACATTCTCGGCGATCATCGCATCGAGAAAGGCGCGCCAGGCTTTTTTGGACGAGGTCGGGTTCTCGTCGGCAAGGTTGATCAGCTCGACGCGGTGCTCGCGGTATAGCCAGGCAATCTCCCGCGCGAACTTCACGGGGTCGCGGTGCCGCCAGCGCGTCCAGAACCCCCGCTGGCCGCAATAGTTGCACAGATGCGGACAGCCTCGCGAGAACTGCATGACCACCGCACGCTTGCCTCCCCAATAGCTATAGCGAGTGATATCGATCAGTTCCCAGCCGATGCGGTAGTCGTCGAGATTGGCGATCGTCCTTGCCGGGTTGGTGGCAAAAGGCCGGCGCAAATCGTCGCGAAAGGCGATGCCCGCCACATCCGACAGCGGCTTGCGTTTTTCAAGCGCTTCGACCAGCGCGACGATGGTCGCCTCCCCCTCGCCACGAACGATGAAGTCGAAGGCCTCCGTTTCGGCCAGTATGTCGCGCCAGTGATAGGTCGGAAACACGCCGCCATAAATCAGGATTGTCGCCGGATCGATGTGTTTGACCATGCCGGCGATCAGTAGGGCTGTCGGATGCGCAGAGGTCGAGCCGGAATGGCCGATCAGAATACAGTCGGGATGATCGCTCAAGGCGTCCCGGACCAGCGTGGCAAGCGGCATCGGCCCGAATTCGGCGTCCACAAGTCGCACTTGATGTCCCGCGTCGATCAGCGGACCGCCCAGTGCCAGCAAACCGAGCGGCGGCAGATGGTCGTCCGGCACACGGCTGCCGATGGCCGTATGTGGCGGGTTGATCAGGACGATTTTCATGGCGGACCTTATGCAATGGCGGTCCGCATGTCGTAGTCGGCGATCTAGCGCTGGAGATTGGCTCGCTTCAGCAGTTTGTGTGCAGCTTTTCCGCAGAAATGCCTACCGTCTGAGATGTGCAAGCGGGACATGGCCCGGCCCCTTGATGTTCTGCAGCACAAGCTGGGTGTGGACGTCGCGCACGCCTTCGAGCCGCATCAGCCGGTGCATGACGAAGGCATTGAGCTCGTCGACCGACGGCACCATCACATGCAACAGGAAATCATGATCGCCGGTCATGGTCCAGCATGAGGACACCTCGTCCATCCGCTGGACGGCGGCGATGAAGCTTTCGGGCGAGCCGTCGCTGTGGCTGGTCAGGCGCACCTGGATGAACACCTCGACCATCAGCCCAACGGCACGACGGCTGAGCACCGCGGCGAAGCCCTTGATGATGCCCGCCTGCTGAAGCGCCTCGAAGCGCCGCGCGCAAGGTGTCGTCGACAGGCCGATCTCCTGCGCCAGTTCGGATACCGGCTTGCGCCCGTCGCGCTGCAGGCTGTCGAGCATCTTGATCTCGAATTCGTCAAACTGAGGCATTTTCACTCTCCCAAAGCTCGATCGTGGAGTCTTTTACCTCCAACCCCGCATTTGAGCCACCATCAAAGCTGATTTGCCTCACGCCATCCGGCTAGAATTTCCGACGATCCGCTGATCATGATTTCCAGGGAGAGCAAGCCATGACGATGAACGTTGCCGACTACGCCCGCGAATGCGCGGCGCGAGGCCTTCGCGGCGATTATTCGGTCTGCCGTGCCGATTTCACCGTGGCGCAGGGCTACAATTATAGCGACGAAGAACAGGCGGTGTGGCGCACGCTGTGCGACCGCCAGACGAAGCTGACCAGGAAGCTCGCCCACCATTCCTATCTCGATGGCGTTGCGGCGCTCGGCCTTCTCGACAAGATCCCGGATTTCGGTGAGGTCAGCGAGAAGCTGCGCAAGCTCACCGGCTGGGAGATCGTCGCGGTGCCGGGGCTCATTCCGGCCCAGCCGTTCTTCGACCACCTCGCCAACCGCCGCTTCCCGGTCACCAACTGGCTGCGAACCCAAAAGGAGCTCGACTACATCGTCGAGCCCGACATGTTCCACGATTTCTTCGGTCACGTGCCGATCCTGACGCAGCCGGTCTTTGCGGACTTCATGCAGATGTATGGCAAGAGGGCCGACAGCGTGATTGCGCTCGGCGGCGACGAGATGATCACCAGGCTTTACTGGTACACCGTCGAATACGGGCTGATACGCGAGCCGGGCCAGCCGCTGAAGGCGTTCGGCGCCGGGCTGATGTCATCCTTCACCGAGCTTCAGTTCGCGGTCGAAGGCGGCGACGCGCACGATGTCCCCTTCGACCTGGAAACCGTAATGCGCACCGGCTACGAGATCGACAAGTTCCAGCGTGCCTATTTTGTGCTGCCGTCTTTCGACGTGCTGCGTGATGCTTTCGAGACCGCCGATCTTGCGGCGATCGTGGCGCGCCGCAAAGGCGAGCCGGCGCTCGACCCGGCGAGCCTATAGGCTGTCGGCTGTTTCCAGGGCCTCGGCTTTCAGCCGGGCAAGCTGGTCGCGCTGAAGGTCGAGCGATGCGGTGACGAAGCGAAGGATCGTGGCCAGCTCGGTGTCGCTAAATGTGGCGATCACCCTTTCTCCCTCCTGCGCGATCGCACCATAATAGCGCGCCGATAGTTCTCGCGTGAGTTCCGTCGCCTCTATGACCACCTTGCGCCTGTCCTCGAGGCTGCGCGTTCGTGTCAGCAGGCCGCGCGCCTCCAGCCGGTCGATCAGCGCGGTGACTGCGGCCGGCGTCAACCCTGTTGCGGCCGCGACCTCGCCAGCCGATTGCGGGCCGCCATAGAGCAGCGCCAGGCAATGGCGTTCCGCCGTACTCAGCTCAAGCCTATCGCCTACTGCCTCGTCATAAGCCTGCGTCGCGTCCTGCCAGCCCATAATGGCGAGGCTGATGGCCGTCTTCATGTCGGCCCGATTCATGCTTGACGAGTTTATTTCGATCATCTAACTATCAATTTGCCTAACATTACGGCCATTATAGTAATATGCTGCGTCGGGCGCAAGGCACGGCCTGTCGCAGCACGCAAGGAGTGGACAATGAACCAGAACCAGACGCGCGGCCCACTCACACCGGCCGAAGAATTCAAATACGCCAAGCTGGCGATGGAATGGTATGGCTGGGGTTCTCCCATTGGCCTTGGTATTGCACCGGTCGCGCTGGCGGCCGCTGCCCTGCTGTTCCGCATCGCCATCTTCGGATTTTGACAGCACTGGCCGCGGCGCGGTTGAATTCTGATAGGGTGGAATTTTTCCAGCAGAAGGCTTAGGGCCGAGCTCACGCCGCTTCGGAAATGTCACGATCGATGATCGACAGGTTGCGGCCGCGATGCTTGGCCTCGTAGAGCCGCTGGTCGGCGGCGCGCATCAGCTCCGACACTGCGGCGTCCTCGCCGCAGGTGGTCCCGCCGATACTGACCGTCAGCGGAACGGTTCGTTCGTCGACGGGCCGAAAACGGATACGCTCTACTTCACGGCGGATGCGCTCGGCGACGCGCCTGGCTTCGTGTTCGGTGGCGCCGATCAGAAAGGCGCAGAATTCCTCACCGCCGATGCGGCCAAGGACATCGCCGCTGCGCACGCCACGCTCTATCGCACTTGCGATCAGGAGCAGCGCCTCGTCGCCGATCAGATGGCCGTAGCTGTCGTTGATAGTCTTGAAATGGTCGGCATCGACGATCAGCAATGCCCCGCGATCGGATTTACGCCGAGAGCCGTCGAGGGCGGCAAAGAAACTTTCGCGGTTGAGCATGCCGGTCATGTCGTCGCGGCTCGCCTTTTCCGCCAAGCGCCTGTGGGCGGCGGCGAGCTGGGCATGGGCGCGGGCGAGTTCGCGATGCGCGGTCTTCAACCTTTCGCCCTGCCAGACCGTATAGGCGCCGGCGCCCCAGGCAAGAGCCAGTGGGCATACGGTAGACGTCAACCAGATGGTGCGATTGATCGGAAAACCCATTGCCGGCACGACGATCAGCGTCAGCAAAAGTGAGACGGCGACGGAGGCGAAAGCGATGGCGGCAGACTTTAGAAATATGCGATTCATCGCTTGCTCCCACTGGTCCGTCTTGGTGCCAGCAAGCGCTGAATGTCACCTTTCGGCGATGCTTAAGATTTTAATCACGGCACCATTTTCACCACCCAGGGCGCGCATAGGTTGTGGATAAACCTCCTGTTAGAAAGATCGTTTCGTGCCATAAGGACGGTATGACCACGCTTCCCGACCCCGCCCGCTTTGCCCATGTCACCGACTGGGTGTTCGATCTCGACAACACGCTCTATCCGCACCATTCCAATCTGTTCTCGCAGATCGATGTGAAGATGACCGCCTATGTCGGAGAATTGCTGACGCTGCCGCGCGAGGAAGCACGCAAGCTGCAGAAGGAGCTCTACCGGGAATACGGCACGACACTGAACGGGTTGATGACGCGCCACGGCATCGACCCCGACGACTTTCTCGAGAAGGTCCACGACATCGATTATTCCTGGCTGGTGCCAGATCCCGTCCTCGGCACCGCCATACGCCAGCTTCCCGGCCGCAAATTCATCTTCACCAATGGCGATCGCCGGCATGCCGAACGCACCGCGCGGCAGCTGGGCATTCTCGAGCATTTCGACGACATTTTCGATATCGTCGCAGCCGGGCTGAACCCCAAGCCGGCGCGACAATCCTACGAGAAATTTGCCGAACTCCACGCCGTCACCGGGCAAAATGCGGTGATGTTCGAAGACCTCGCCCGCAACCTGTCGGTGCCGAAATCGCTGGGCATGACCACGGTGCTGGTGGTGCCGCGCAATTTCGAGCCGACCTTCTCGGAAATCTGGGAACGCGACCCGGCCAACGAGGACGACGTGGACTTCGTCACCGACGATCTCGCCGGCTTTCTCACGGCGATCGTCGAAGTCCCCGCTTGAGGCAGTCGGCGCGCTTCAAATTCTTGCTTGCATATCAGAGCTTATAGAAGCGGCTGACGATCCCCCAGGCCTCGTCGGCGGTGTCGACGAAATCGATGATGTCCTGGTCGCCGGGGGTGATCGTACCTTGCTCGGCGAGGAAATCGAGGTCGATCGCCCGTGCCCAGAAAGCCTTGCCGAACAGGATGACCGGCACCCGTTCCATGCGGCCGGTCTGGATCAGGGTCAGCGTCTCGAAGAACTCGTCCATCGTACCGAAGCCGCCGGGAAACACCGCAACGGCCTTGGCACGCATGACGAAATGCATCTTGCGGACCGCGAAATAGTGGAAGTTGAAGCAGAGTTCCGGCGTCACGTAGGCGTTTGGCGCCTGCTCGTGCGGCAGCACGATGTTGAGACCGATCGACGGCGCGCCTACATCGTCGGCGCCGCGATTGCCGGCCTCCATGACGCCAGGCCCGCCGCCGGTCACCACGACGAATTCGCGATAGTACGAAGTGGCCGACTGCTGCGAGCAGAGGCGGGCGAATTTGCGCGCCTCCTCATAGTATTTGCTGTTTTGCTCGAGATTCTTCTTCTGCGTCTCGTTCTTGGCCGCCCAGGCTTCACCGCCGGGCTCGGGGATGCGCGCGCCGCCGAACAGGATGACGGTCGATTGGATGCCGCGCTCGGCCAGGATCATCTCCGGTTTCAGCAGTTCGAGCTGCAGCCTGACCGCGCGCAACTCGCGCCGCGTCATGAAATCGGGGTCGTTCCAGGCCAGCCGATATGTCTCCGCGCGCGTTTGCGGCGTGTCCGGCACGCTTTTCGACCGCTCCAGATCCTCGTCCGAATGCGGTAGCGGCGTCCACCCCGCCTTTTCCATGGGAGTCATATTTTGCTTTACCCGTCCAATCATTCACTTGCGCCGTCCCGTGACGCTGCCGCGATTGACCCTCCCCAAGCCTTCACATAGGGTCCGCGCGACTTTCAAACAGGTTAAGGCGCCGGCCCTTAACAGCTTGGTAATGGAGCGAATTCATGTCGAAGCCCGATCTCGCGAGTCTCGAGAAGATCATCGAGAACGCCTTCGAGGAACGCGACACCATTTCGACCGCAACCCGCGGCGAGACGCGCGAGGCCATCCAATCGGCGCTCGACCTGCTCGACCGGGGCGTCGCCCGCGTCGCCGAGCGGCAGGCCGACGGCAAATGGCACGTCAACCAGTGGCTGAAGAAAGCGGTGCTGCTGTCCTTCCGGCTCAACCCGATGGAGATCATCAAGGGTGGTCCCGGTCAGGCGGTATGGTGGGACAAGGTGCCTTCGAAGTTCGACGGCTGGAGCGCCGTCGATTTCGAGAAGGCCGGCTTCCGCGCCGTGCCGTCGTCGATCGTGCGCCGCTCTGCCTATGTCGCGCCGGGCGCCGTGCTGATGCCGTCCTTCGTCAATGTCGGCGCCTATGTCGATAGCGGCACCATGGTCGACACCTGGGCGTCGGTCGGCTCCTGTGCCCAGATCGGCAAGAATGTGCATCTGTCGGGCGGCGTCGGTATCGGCGGCGTGCTGGAGCCGATGCAGGCCGGCCCAACCATCATCGAGGACAATTGCTTCATCGGCGCCCGTTCCGAAGTGGTCGAGGGCTGCATTGTTCGCGAGGGCTCAGTGCTCGGCATGGGTGTCTTCATCGGCCAATCGACCAAGATCGTCGACCGCGCCACCGGCGAGATCTTCTACGGCGAAGTGCCGGCCAATTCCGTCGTCGTCGCCGGCTCACTGCCGGGCAAGCCTTTTCCAAACAACGAGCCCGGCCCCAGCCTCTACTGCGCCGTCATCGTCAAGCGGGTCGACGCAAGAACCCGTTCCAAGACCTCGATCAACGAATTGCTGCGCGATTGATCTCCCGAGAACGGATGCACCGGGTTGACTGACAAACCTCAATTCCTATGGCTTTTCTTCAGCCTTTCTGGGCGGGTGAATCCGAGCGCTTATGTTTTGGCTGGCCTCTTGCCGGTCATCGTTCAACTCTTTCTGCTCTACCAGTTCGCGCGAACGCCGTTAGGCACTGCCGCGAGCCAGTATTGGGCGCTCGCCTTATGGATCGCTGTGTTCGTCTCGACATGGTCGACCTTTGCGCTAACGGCGAAGCGGTTCCATGATTTCGGCAAGCCTGCCTATTACGCATTGATCTCTCTCATTATCGGCTTCGTCCTGCTTTTTATCCTGGCTTTTTTCAAAAGTGACCCAGGCCCCAACCGCTACGGCAAGCGCACCAACGCACCGGCCGAACCCTGAGCGCCAATCGGACATTTCGTCATGCGCTACCGCTCGCTTGATTCGAAACTGATCCTCGAAACCGCCGAACGGCTGGAAGAGCGCGTCGCCGAGCGCTTTCCCGATGCAGGCCTGCGCGGCGTCGCCGCCGAGCTCGTGTCGCTGTCGCGCGATCTGGCAAAGGCAGCCAAGGCGCTGGAGGCGCCGATCTGGTGGCTGCGCGGCCTCATCATCGCCGCTTTCGTCGTCGGAGCGCTGATGTTCCTGTTCGTCGGCACAATCCTGCCGCTCGGCCGCATCTCGGGAAACCACGATGCCTTCCAGTCGGTGCAAGGCATCGAAGCCTCCCTCAACATGATCATCCTCGCCGTGCTGGGCTTCCTGGCCCTGATCCGCTCCGAGGAGCGGATCAAGCGCAAGCGGGTGTTCCGCCAACTCCACGGGCTGCGGTCGCTCATCCACGTCATCGACATGCACCAGCTGACCAAGGATCCGGCAGCACTTTCAGCCAGTTTCAAGCCGACTGCACATTCGCCAGCCCGCATCACCAACGCCGCCGACCTTGCCCGCTATCTCGACTATTGCTCCGAAATGTTGTCGATCACCGGCAAGATCGCCGCGCTGTTTGCCCAGTCGGTCAATGACGCCGTGGTCATCGATGGCGTCAATGACATCGAGAACCTGGCGTCGAACCTGTCGCGAAAGATCTGGCAGAAGATCACGCTGATCGAAACCCCTCATGGGCAGCCGGCACATGCGAAGAAAACCGATCCCGAGCCGGGTCCGCCGCGTCGGCCTGCAGTCCGCAGACGACCGGGGCCGGCAAGCTAAGACCCGCGAGCCGGCGGCAGATCCGCTAGAGCGGCAGAGCGGGGAGTTCCGAAACCCCGGTTTTGCGCCGGACGCTCTAAGCGAATGTTAATCACCCTGGCCCAGCATGCCGGCGAAAACTGTGTCGACCGGCACGGAGCGCTCGACTGGCAAGCGACCTATCCCTGACCACCAAGGAGCCGCGCAAAACGTGGAGCGCCGCCGCTCGCCTGTTTGCCTGGTTCTCTTCGCCGATGAGATTGGAACCGGAAGCCGTCCGCGCCCGGCTTCTCGACACCACTTTCGACCGCAAATTCGCAGTCTTGTTCGGCACCATCAGCGTTCTGGTGGTTGCGGTCAGCGCCGCACTTGCCACGAAGGATTGGTGGCCCTACGCCTGGATCGCAGCCGACCTGATGCTTTTCGTCGTCCGCGTTCTGCTGATGCGGGAATGCGAGCAGGCCCGCAGGCGCGGCTCGAAAGGGCCGCTGGCGGGCCTGATGGCAGCCAGCGGTGTATGGTCGGTCGTTTTCGGCCTCGGCTGCTATGGCTGTGTTGCCAGCGGGAATATGGCGCTTTCCGTACTTGCCGCCTTGAATGTCGCAGGTGTCGTTGGCGTGGTGTCGTCACGCAATGCGGCCACCCCGCGCTTCGCCATATTCGTCATGTTGGCCGTAAGCCTGCCTTACGTGGTCGGTGCATTGTTTTCCGCAGCGCCCGGAATGCCGATCGTCGGAATTCAAACGCCGTTCTATGTGGCCGGCGTCATCATCGTGCTGCTTCAGAACCACGCAATCAACGCCCGCATGATCCGCGCCGAGCTGGACAATCGCGACCTGGCGATCAAGGACGCGCTGACCGGCCTGCCAAACCGCATCTTCCTGCAGGAAAAATTGCGCGACATGTGCCGCGACCTTGCGGCGCCGGCCGCCAATGGCGGCAAGCCGTTTGCCGTGCTCAGCATGGACCTCGACGGCTTCAAACAGGTCAACGACCGTTTTGGTCATGCGGTCGGCGACGTGCTGCTGCGCAAGGTGGCCGAACGATTGAAGCGCGGCTTCCGGCCGGGGGACGTGGTCTTCCGTATCGGCGGCGACGAATTCGTCATCCTTTTGCCCGCAACCTCGGAGATCGAGGCCACCTATCTGGCAAAGCGGGCCATCGAAAAGGTCTCGGTGCCTTTCGACCTCGGGGTCGGTTCCGCCATCCATGTCGGCTTGAGCGTCGGCAGCGCCTTTGCACCCGCCGACGGCGGCGATCCGGAAATCCTGCTCACCTGTTCCGACCATGCACTCTACGAAGCCAAGCGCACCGGCAAGGGCCGTTATTGGGCGCCTGTGCGGGCTACGATCTGACGGTCGCAGCGACAGCTTCCGGCGGCAAGCAAGGCGATCCGCGCCTCTCCTGCTCGGCCGCGCGCACCAGTGCAGTGACATGCTTCAGCAAAGGCGCCGGCGTGCCGGCCTTTTCGGCCAAACGCAGGACCGCGCCTTGCAGTTCGCCGATCTCCGTCGACCGGCGGCGCCGCAGGTCATCCCACATCGACGAACGCGCGGCCGGATCGATGGCAAGCATCCGCCGCGCCAAGAACTTGAACAGCCCGTCGGGCAGGCGAAGCACTTTCGGCAGCAGTGCGGGACGCAGGCCGGCGATGCGAGCGGGTTCGATGCCTGTCGCCGTCATTGCCGCCAATGCTTCGTCGATCTGACCGGCCAGGATCAGCCGCCAGCGGCGATCGGCAAGCTCTGCCGCCAGCGGCAGACCGGAAAGCGCCACCAGCGCGTTGTTGAGGTTGAGCAGCAGCTTGTCCCATAACACCGCGTCGATGTCACCATGCGTCGCGACGGCAAACCCCTCGACATCAAGCAGTTCGTCAAGGCCCGCCGAGCCCTGTTCGATCATCACTTTGCCGCCGCTGGCGCGGTGCAGGCGAAGCGGCAATTCGCCCTCCGGCGATTGGACCACGTTGAACGGCACCATGCCCGCGAGCACCGGCTGGGCGGTGAGATGGGCTCGCAATTTATCGGCATTGTCGACGCCGTTCTGCAGGCTGAGTATCACCACGTCCGGTCGGGCATGGGCGGCAATCAGCCCGGCCATGTCTTGCGTCGCGCCGCTCTTGACCGTTACCAAAATGACATCGGCATCGGAGAATGCTACCGCCGGATCGGCGGTGACCGACAATGCGTCCGGTTTGACAGAACGGTCGCGGCCGTCAGGGTCGGTGATGCGCAATCCAGCTTCTTGCAGGGCCTTCTCGACGCGCGGTCGCGCCAGCAGAACCACCTTTCGCCCGGCAAGTATCAGGCAGCCGCCGGCGTAGCAGCCGATACTGCCGGCACCGGCGATTACGATCGTCTTGCCACGCGTGACCATGCGATGGCCCTGTTCTGGTCGAGAGACCTTGCCGCAATTATACGACATGAAAACCACAATGTCGGCGGCATGGCTGGCCCTCACGTCTGGCCGTGACAGACCTTGCGCTTTCGACTATCGCTTTTGCCCATGATGCTGCCTACCGATCCGGTTAGAAATCTCGCTGCACTCATCCGCTGTGCTTCCGTGACGCCCGCCGAAGGCGGTGCGCTGCGCGCGCTGGAGGCGATGTTGAAGCCGCTCGGCTTTGCGGTCGAGCGACCGGTGTTTTCCGAAGCCGGCACACCGGACATCGAGAACCTTTACGCGCGGCGTTCCGGCAATGGCCCGCATCTGATGTTTGCCGGCCATACCGACGTGGTGCCGGTGGGCGACGAGGCAGCCTGGACGCACCCGCCCTTTGGCGCCGAGATCGCCAATGGCGAGATGTTCGGCCGCGGCGCCGTCGACATGAAGGGCGGCATTGCTTGTTTCGTCGCGGCGGTGGCGCGACATGTCGAGCAGAAGGGCGGCCCGAAGGGGTCGGTCTCGCTGCTGATAACCGGCGATGAGGAAGGCCCGGCGATCAACGGCACGACGAAGCTGCTCGAATGGGCGGCCGCCAAAGGCGAGAAATGGGATGCCTCGATCGTCGGCGAGCCTACCAATCCCGACGCGCTTGGCGATATGATCAAGATCGGCCGGCGCGGCTCGCTATCGGGCACGGTCGTCGTCAACGGCCGCCAGGGCCACGCCGCCTATCCGCAGCTAGCCGACAATCCGGTGCGCGGCCTGGTGACGCTGGTCGACGCCTTGCTGCACCCCGTCTTCGACAACGGAACAAGGGATTTCCAGCCGACGAATCTTGAGGTGACCTCCATCGATGTCGGCAATCCCGCCACCAACGTCATCCCGGCGAAGGCAGCAGCTACCTTCAATATCCGCTTCAACGACACATGGACCGCCGAGACGATCCAGGCCGAGATCCACAACCGCCTCGACCGGGCGGCGAAACGCAAGAAATACCGCGCCGGCAAGAAGACGCCGGTCGACTACGAGATCGTCTGGCGCGACGGGCCGAGCCATGTTTTCCTGACACGCGACGACAGGCTAATCGAGACGCTTGGCGGTTCGGTCAAAGCGGTGACCGGCAGGAAGCCGGCGCTCTCCACCTCCGGCGGCACCTCCGATGCCCGCTTTATCAAGGATTATTGTCCGGTGGTCGAATTCGGCCTGGTCGGCAAGACCATGCACATGGTCGACGAACGTGTGGCGATTGCCGATCTCGAGACGCTGACGCAGATTTATCTGCGCTTCGTTGAAGACTGGTTTGCGCAGGACATATCCTAGTGATGCTTTCAGCGGATGAAACCTATGCTTCGCTTGCCGGCGCCTGGCGGCTGATGCTCGGCAAGGCCGACGGATTTCGCCTGCTCGACCTTTCGGCGGACGGTTTCTGGAACTCCTTTTTTGCCATCGTCGTCGCGGCGCCGGCATTGATCGTCGGCTGGGTCGGCATTGCCAACGAGATCGGCGATCCCGACGCATTCGTCGGCCGTTTCAGCATGTTGATCCGGCTGGCCACCGTCGATATCGGCGCCTGGGTGCTGCCGCTCATCGGCCTGGCCCTGGTCGCGCCGCGGGTCGGCGTCGGCAGCCGTTTCGTCCATTATGTCGTCGCCAGCAACTGGGCCTCGGCGATCATCGCCTGGATGATGCTGCCATCGGCGTTGATCCGGCTTTTCCTGACATCGGCCAACGAAGTCTCCGGGCTGGTGTCGCTGCTGCTGTTCGCGCTGTCAATGGTATTGACCTGGCGGATGACCAACGTTGCCATCGGCAGGGGTGCGGCTGTCGGCAGCGCTGTTTTTGCCGGCATGTTCGTGGCGTCGCTGATCGTCCTGTTCGGCCTGCAGGCGCTGCTCGGTATCAGCGTGCCGGATCAGCCAGGCGTCGGATAATCGACGCCGACTAGAAACAGCCCGTCGGGCGGCGCCACCTGACCGCAGGCCGCACGGTCGCGCGCCTCGAGCGCGGCCTTGAGGTCGGCAATGGCCCAGCCGCCTTCGCCGACACGTTTGAGCGAGCCGACCATCGAGCGCACCTGGTTGTGCAGGAATGACCGCGCCGAAGCGCGGACTTCGATGAAATCGCCCGCCCGGCTGACATCCAGCCGGTCGAGCGTGCGGACCGGGCTGGTGGCTTGGCACTGGGTCGAGCGGAAGGTGGTGAAATCATGCCGGCCAAGCAGCACTTTTGCCGCTTCGTGCATGGCGGCGGCATCGAGCTGCTTCGGTACCCACCAGATCTTGCCCTTGTCGAGCGCTGCCGGCGCGCGGCGGTTGACGATACGGTAGAGGTAATGGCGGCCGATCGCCGAGAAACGCGCATCGAAGCCATCCGGCACGACGGCGGCCTTCAGGATGGCGATGTGCGCCTTGGCCGCTTGCAGATGGGCATTGACGGCGTCGCGCACCTTTTCCCCGGGCCATGCCTTGATCAGATCGACATGCGCCACCTGTGCCGTCGCATGGACGCCGGCATCGGTGCGGCCGGCGGCGCGCAGCGAAACCTGCTCACCGCAGAACTTCTCGATCGCCTGCTCGATCGCCTGCTGCACCGAAGGCTGGTGGGCCTGACGTTGCCAGCCGGCGAAGAGGCTGCCGTCATATTCGATGTCGAGGCGAAAACGCGGCATTCCCGGATCGAGGCGAAATCAGGCGGCGAGGGCTGAGCCGAAGGCCGAGGCGTAGACCAGCCTGCCGGTCTCCGGCGCCTCGCCCCAGGCAAGCGCCTGCAAAGCCTCGCCTTGGTAGTCGCTCTCGAATTTCGCTGCACGGGCGCGGCTGTAGCCGAAACGTCCATAGTAAGCCGGATCGCCGAGCACTACGGCGAGCGTCTCGCCAGCAGCCTTCAGGCGGATATGCGCCTCGCGGACCAGCGCACCGCCGATGCCGGTGCCGTGGAACGACGGCTCGACCGCCAAAGGAGCCAAAGCCACCGCCGGGAAGCTCTTGCCGCCATTCTGCACGAAAAGCCGTGAAAACAGGATATGGCCGACCACTTGCCCGTCTTCGTCCGCCACCAGTTCGACGACGGCATCACCGCCGGTGACCAGCGCATCGACCAGTCCGGCCTCGGTCTGCTGGCCGAATGCGTGTTCTTCGACAAGGCGGATCGCCTCGCGGTCCCGCGGCGTCGCCGCGCGTATGGACATCATGCTCATGACAATTTCATTCCTTTTTCGAGCTTGGCCCCGCGCAGAAACTCCTGCGCGGCAATGGGCCTTCCGCCCGCACGTTGAACTTCGACCAGCCTGGTCGCGCCTGACCCGCAGGCGACCGTCAGCCGGTCATCGAGAATTCCTCCCGGTTCGCCGGCGCCTTGCGAGAGCGTCGAGCGAAGCAGTTTCAGCCGTTCCACGCGGCCGCCGATTTCGGCCTCGCACCATGCACCGGGAAAGGGCGACAGGCCGCGAATCTGGTTGTGCACGTCGCCGGCAGGTCGCAGCCAGTCTATGCGAGTCTCCGATTTATCGACTTTCTTGGCGTAGGTCACCCCCACCTCCGCCTGTGTGGTAAATGTCAGCGTATTCCGCTCGAGCCGTTCGAGCGCTTGCACCACCAGCGCAGCACCCAGGATCATCAGCCGGTCGTGCAGATCGCCGGCCGTCATGTCGGGTCCAATGGCGCATTTTTCAACCATTGCCACAGGCCCGGTGTCGAGGCCTTCCTCCATCCGCATCACCATCATGCCCGTCTCGGTATCGCCGGCCATGATGGCGCGCTGGATAGGGGCAGCGCCGCGCCAGCGCGGCAATAGCGATGCGTGGCCATTGAGGCAACCGAGCCGCGGCGCCTCGAGAATAGGTTTGGGCAGAAGCAGCCCGTAGGCGACGACCACGGCGACATCGGCGCGCAAGGTGCGGAACGCCTGCTGCTCCGCCTCGCTCTTCAGCGACACCGGCGACCGCACCTCGATGCCAAGCCGCTCCGCCTCACGCTGCACCGGCGACGGCGTCAGCTCGAGTCCGCGCCGGCCTGCGGCGCGCGGCGGCTGCGTGTAGACGGCTGCCAATTCATGCCCTGCCCCGGCGATCGCTCGCAGCGTCTGCACGGAGAATTCGGGCGTACCCATGAAGATGACACGCAGGGGCATTCGTCGACCCCTATCCCACCATCTTGCCCGGCGCCTTGTCCCTGGCGAGCTTCTTGAATTTCTTGACCACCATGTCGCGCTTCAGCTTGGAGATGTGGTCGATGAACAGCACGCCGTTTAGGTGGTCGATCTCATGCTGCAGGCAGGTCGCCATCAGCCCCTCGGCCTCGATCTCCTGCAGCTTGCCGTCGCGATCGAGATACTTCACCCGCACCGCTGCCGGACGCTCGACCTCGGCATAGTAATCCGGGATCGACAGGCAGCCTTCCTCGTAGACCGAACGCTGGTCGGAGCTGTCGAGGATTTCGGGATTGATGAAGACGTGCGGTGCCGGCGTCTCGTCCTCCTTGGCGAGGTCGATCACCAGCAAGCGCAAGGGTTCGCCGACCTGGATCGCCGCGAGGCCGATGCCGGGCGCGTCATACATGGTGTCCAGCATGTCGCCGGCCAGTTTACGCAAATCACCGTCGACACGCTCGACCGGTTTTGAAACCTGACGCAGGACGGGATCGGGGAGGATGATAAGCGGCTTGATCGACATGGCGTCTCACCTAAGACCTCGCAGGAAAAGCGTCAACCGGGACGCCTTCTGGTCGTTCACGTTTTGATCTGTGCCGCCAGACCGAATCATCTATGCTGTCGGCATGAACGATCTGGCCACCATCCTGTCCGAACCTGTCGCCCGCCTCGGCGCCACCACGATCACGCTCGGCCATGCCCTGGGTTTCGGCGCAATGCTGTTCCTCGGCCTGTTCGTGGCGCTCGTCATTGCGCTCTGGCGATCGGCCAAGGCGCGTGCAATGGCGGCCGCCGAAGCCGCCGACCACGCCCGCGACGCCGAGGTGCGGATGGCCGGCATCTTGGCAAGCCAGGCGGAAATGCAGGGCCGTATGGGCGCTATCGCCGAAGTGTTCGGGGCGCGTCAGGCCGAACTGACCCAGTCGATCGGCCAGCGCCTCGACGCCATGACCGGCCGCCTCGGCCAGACCATGACCGAGCAGACGAGATCGACGCATGAGAGCCTCGCCAAGCTGCAGGAGCGGCTGGCGGTCATCGATATCGCGCAAGGCAACATCCAGTCGCTGGCCGGCCAGGTCGTGCAATTGCAGGCGATCCTTTCCAACAAGCAGACGCGCGGCGCCTTCGGCCAGTCGCGTATGGAAGCCATCGTCGCCGACGGATTGCCCCACGGCGCCTATGAATTCCAGGCGACCTTGTCGAATGGCAGCCGGCCCGACTGCCTGGTGAAGATGCCGAACGGCGCACCGTCGCTTGCCATCGATGCAAAGTTTCCACTCGAGGCCTGGAATGCCATCCGTGCCGCCGAAGGCGCCGACCTGCAGAAGTCCGCCGCTCAGGCTTTCCGCCGCGACATCGAGGTGCATGTCCGGGATATTTCCGAAAAATACCTGATCCAGGGCGAGACGCAGGACACCGCCTTCATGTTCGTGCCCTCGGAATCGGTGTTCGCCGAAATCCACGAGAATTTCGAGGCCGTTGTCCAAAAGGCGCATCGATCGCGGATCGTCATCGTCTCGCCATCGCTTTTGATGCTGTCGATCCAGGTCATCCAGGCGATCCTCAAGGATGCCCGTATGCGCGAGCAGGCGCACCTGATCCAGGGCGAGGTCATCCGGCTGATGGAAGACGTCTCTCGGCTCGACGAGCGGGTGCGCAAATTGCAGACGCATTTCGGTCAATCGGCCAAGGATATCGAGGACATCCTCGTCTCGACATCGAAGGTGACCAGGCGCGGACAAAAGATCGAGGCGCTGGAGTTTGGCGTGCAGCCGGCGGAGGACACCGCTGGGTCGAATGGCAGCGGAGCAAAAGCGGAAAGCAGCGCGCGTGTTGCCGATTCGAAAACCGGGCAGCTGAGGCTAAGGGTCGTCGAAGGCGACGATTGAGAGCTACGCCGGAACCGGAGCCGAGGCTTCGCCCGGTCTGGCGCTACTGCTCCTCGATGATGGTTGTGCCTTCGAATTCCGGCAGCCAATGCAGCGCCGAGCGATGCCAGATCTGCTTTCTCGGCACCAGTTGATCGCGCTGCCATGCCGTGCCGACCCTGATGCCGTAAACCTTCGGTCCCGCGCCCGCCGACGTGGCGTAGAGATGCGAGCCGCACTCACCGCAAAATGCCTGAGCGCGCTTGGCACCACTCGAACCGGTCTTGATGTAGATTTTCGGCGCGCCCTTGGTGATCGTGTAATTGTCCTCGGACGCCGGCACGGTGACGCGAAAGGCCGTTCCGGTTAGCTTCTGACAATCGATGCAGTGACAAATGGTGGTCTTTTCCGGATCGACCTCGGCCTCGTAAGTAATGGCGCCGCAATGACACCCGCCGTCGATTTTCATCTTCGTTCCTCCTGGAGCTTTTGCGCGCGATCATAACCGGGACTGCCCGATGGCGCAGCCATTTTCCTCAGGCCGGCTCCCCTCCGGACGCCGCCAAGGCCTTGCTCCGCCGTTCCCAGGTGCCGGTGGTCTGCGGCTTGACGAACAGGCGCGTGACCTCCGGCATCTCCGCCTTCAGCCGTGTCTCGAGGCGTTCGACGCAGGTCTCTATCTCGGGCGCCGACAAGTGGTCCTCGAACTCGATGCTCAGAGCGGCGACGATCTCCTGAGGCCCCATATGGAGCGTCAGTACGCCATTTGCCCGCCGCACCGCCGGGTCCTGCTGGACAATGGCCAGCACTTTCATTTGCACCTCGGGCGAGGCCGGCTCGCCGAGCAGCAGGCTCTTGCTTTCGCGGGCCAGGAAGATCGCGGTCGCGCCCAGGATCAGCGCGATGCCGATCGACGCGGCGCCGTCGAGCTTCGGCATGTCCAGCAGTTCCGCCGCCAATATGCCGGCGAAGGCGACAACGAGGCCGAGAAGTGCCGCGCTGTCCTCGAAGAGTACGGTGTAGACACTCGGGTCCTTGCTGAGCTGCACCGCCTCGAGCCAGCCGTGGCTGCCTTTTTGGTGGCGGAACTCGTTCAGCGCCACCAGCCAGGAGGTGCCTTCGAACAGGAAGGAAAGGCCAAGTACAGCGTAGTTCACCTTTGCGTTGGCAATCGGCTCCGGCGCCATGATGTGCGTCACGCCTTCGTAGAACGATATGCCGGCGCCCAGTGCAAAGACGAGGAGCGCGACGATGAAGCTCCAGAAATACAGCTCGCGACCATGGCCGAGCGGATGCGTCCGATCGGCCGGCCGGGCGGCGCGGTGCATGCCATAAAGCAGCAGGCTGCCATTGCCGGTATCGACGAGCGAGTGGACGCCTTCCGAGAGCATTGCCGAGCTGCCCGTGAACAAGGCAGCGGCGAATTTGGTCAGGGCGATCGCAAGATTGCCGGCGAGCGCCGCATAGATCACTTTTTTCGACCCGCCATGCGCCGCCATGGTGTGCTGCCTTGGTTGATGCACCGAGATTAGCGGAGCACGCCCACGCTCCACAGCTCGAACAACGCCCGAAGTGTCGAGTTGTTCAAAAGGGCAGCGCGAGAGGCTATTCGATGACCTCGTCCGTCCAGACCTTGAAGCCAGCTAGCGCGCCCGGTCCAAAAATGTGGGTGAGTGGGACATCGGCGGCATCGCGTCCGGAGGCAATCAGGATGCGGCCGATGCGCGGCGCGTTGTTGCGCGGGTCGAAAGCGTGCCAGCGGCCGCCGAGATAAACCTCCATCCAGGCGGCGAAATCCATGTCCGACCACGGCTTTGGCAGGCCGATATCGCTGATATAACCGGTGCAGTAGCGGGTCGGGATGTTCAGGGCGCGGCAGAAGGCGACTGCGAGGTGGGCAAAGTCGCGGCACACACCACTCTGCTCGCGATAGGCTTCGGCTGCGGTGCGTGTCGGCCGTGCATTGAAATAGTTGAAGACGATATGGTTATGGACGAAGTCGCAGACCGCCTGGACGCGCGGGATGCCGAGTGGGGTGTTGCCGAACAGCCGCCAGGCTTCGTTCGCCAGCACGTCGCTCTCGCAATAGCGGCTGGGCAGCAGGAACAGCAGCGTCTCCGACGGCAGATCGCGCACCTCATGCTGCCATGCCGTCAGCTCGCGCGTCTCGAAGGAGCCGGGGTCGCGGATGACCGCGTCCGTGCCGAACGCAAAGCGCCCGGCCGGCGCAACGAGACGGTTGCACCAATTGCCGAAACTGTCGCGATAGCTTTCGATCGGCACCGGCGGGTTCGACGTCAGGAAGTCCGGCCGCTCGAGATCGGATGCGCGCGAATAATGGACGTTGAGCATCGCGATCAGCGGTGTTTCCTGCGGGAAGTCGAAGCTCATCTGGCAACCGATGTGGATCCGCATTGTCGTCCTGACCGGCCTGCCTGATCATCAGCCGGCGAAACGCAAGGGCTGATGCTGCAGTGCGAAGAGGACCATCGCACGGACCGCTGCGGTTTACGAGGGAATTAGAAACCGGTTGACAGCCATCGGCCAAGGCGACTGCACGGCAGCGGCCTCTTGCAGTCTAGCGTTTTCTCTTGTTTCACTTCGCCAGACATCAACCGGAGGAACGAATCATGGCTAAAGGTGCGATGAAGGCAGGCAAGGAAGCCCGCAAGCCGAAGAAGGACGCGAAGAAACCCGCTCCGGCGCCGGCCCTGAAGGCACCGCCGGTGAAGGCGATGAAGCTGAAGGACAAGTAGGGCCGCAGCTACCGTTTTGGCTTATTTCGACCGGCCGCAAATGCGGCCGGTATTGTTGTTCATTAAGCGCACGAGCATCCCATATGGATGCGGCGAAGATAGTTTTTGCGCTTTCAAGAGATCGGCCGGGAGCCATCGAAACGGAGCGTTCCGATGTCGTGGATTTTCCTGTTCTTCGCCGGCCTGTTCGAGATCGGCTGGGCGATCGGCCTAAAATACACCGACGGATTCTCGAAGCCGCTGCCAACCGTCCTGACGGTAGCCTCGATGATTGTCAGCCTGACCTTGCTCGGCCTGGCGCTGAAGGGACTGCCGGTCGGCACAGCCTATGCGGTATGGACCGGAATCGGCACCGTCGGCACGGCGCTGTTGGGGATATGGCTGCTCGGGGAGCCGGCGCCCGCGATCAGGCTGGCCTGCATCGCGCTCATCGTTTGCGGCATTATGGGACTGAAGCTCGCGGCTTAAGTCGGCCCGACAGACCAAACGCCTTCAGGGCCGCTGCAAGGCGGCCCTGATTCTTGAATTCGGCTGATCAGCGCCGGAAGGCGCTATCGGGCGGAGAAGCCGGGCGGCGTCCTGCCGGTGCGCTGCTTGCGCGCGGCATAGCGTGCGTCACGCTTGGCCTTGCGTTCGGCCTCGTCGGCAAGAAAACGGGCGATGCGCTCGTTCTCTTCAGCTTCCCGGATCTTCGCTTCGGCCTGTGCTGCCTCTTCGGCGGCAATGCGTGCCGCTTCGGCAGCTGCCTCGCGCTCGGCCTTTTCGGCCGCTTCGCGCGCCAGCTTTTCCTGCTTCAGCCTGGCCTTTTCGGCCTCGCGTATCGCGCGGGCCTCGAGGATTGCCTTGCGCTCGGCCTGTCGTGCCAGCACCGCTGGATCATCTGCCGCCGGCTTTGCCTTGAAGCGCTCCAGAAGCGCCTTCTTTGCCTCGTTTGCGGCATTGCGCCGCTCGAAAACGTCTTTTTCCCTGTAGATAGCCAAGTCCACTTCCCTGGAGTCAATTTGCGAGGCTTACATACGCGTGAAAACCGAGAGTTCAAGCGCCAAAACGGTATGCCAGCCATGAAATTCTGATCTGTTGCAACCGGGAGACGCCATTTCGATCGAATTCGGCTGAAAGCCACCCGCACTGTTCACCATCCAGGCCTCTGGCGGCGCAGCGGACTGATCGCTACCTGTAGCGCCAAGACAAAACGCTAGGATGACACCACTATGGAACTCGGTCTCTACACCTTCGCTGACGTCAGCCCGGAACCGGGTCCCGGTGCGATCGGTGCGCATGAGCGGCTGCGCAACCTGATCGAGGAGATCGAGCTCGCCGATCAGGTCGGGCTGGACGTCTTTGGTCTCGGCGAGCACCACCGTCCCGACTATGCTGCCTCCGCTCCGGTGGTGGCGCTGGCGGCGGCTGCCGAACGAACCAAGCGCATAAGGCTGACCAGCGCGGTCACCGTTTTGTCCTCCGACGATCCGGTGCGCGTCTTTCAGCAGTTTGCCACCCTCGATCTTCTGTCCGGCGGCCGGGCCGAGATCATGGCCGGGCGCGGCTCGTTCATCGAATCCTTTCCGCTGTTCGGCTATAGTCTCGAAGACTATGACGAGCTCTTTGCCGAGAAGCTCGACCTGCTGCTCGCCATCCGTGATCATGTCAAGGTGACCTGGTCGGGCAGTCTGCGCGCGCCGATCAACGATCGCGGCGTCTATCCCCGGCCCTTTCAGGACAAATTGCCGATCTGGATCGCGATCGGTGGTACGCCGCAATCGGCGGCGCGGGCTGGCGTACTCGGGTTACCGCTGGCTCTGGCGATCATCGGCGGCGAACCGGCGCGGTTTGCACCACTGTTCGACATCTACAGGGATGCAGCCAGGCGGGCCGGCAGCGATCCGGCGAACCTTGCCACCAGCCTCAACGTGCACGGCTTCATCGCCGACACCGCCGACCAGGCAGCCGACGATTTCTACAGGCCTCAGGCCGAGGTGATGAACCGCATCGGCCGCGAGCGCGGCTGGGGGCCGACGTCGCGGGCGCATTTCGACCAATCGCGCGGCCCAAACGGCGCGCTGTTCGTCGGCAATCCAGAACAGGTGGCGCAGAAGATCATTGCCCAGCACAGGATATTCGGCAACGACCGCTTCCTGCTGCAAATGGCGATCGGCACCATGCCGCACGCCAAGATCATGAAGGCTATTGAGCTCTACGGCACCAAGGTGGCACCGATCGTGCGCCGGGAAACTGCAAAGGCCGTCGCCGCGGCAGCGCCGGTTGCTTGATTCACCGGCATGGCCGCGAGGCGGCCATGCCGGTGACGCCGGCTAACGGAACCTTGAAGCCGCAGAGGCGTTTTCGCCAACGGTCTACACCAATCGCGGTGTGCCGCCGAGGGTCAGAATGAAGGCCGAACCCGCCGCTTCGGGCGCAAGCGCTGCCGAAAGCCCGGATTCGCGCGTCGAGGCGCGGGCGGATGCGCATCTGATGCGTTCGCTGCTCGTCGGCATCTTCATCCTCATGGCGATCTACGCGCTTTACTTCGCCCGCGCCTTCTTCATGCCGGTCATTCTGGCTTTTCTGCTGGCGCTGACGCTGACGCCGATCGTTCGCTTCCTGCGCAAGCATGGCATGCCCGATGTCATTTCGGCGACACTGCTGGTGCTGCTTTCGTTTTGCCTCGTCGCCGTCGCGGGATATCTGCTCAGCGGCCCGGTCATCGACCTCATCAACAACACCTCGACGATCGGCCAGCAGCTTACCGAACGTCTGGCACAACTGCGCCGTCCGTTCGAACGGATCGTGGAGATTTCGCGCCAGATCGAGGGCCTGACACAGACGTCCCAGGAGCCGGGCGTTCAGAGGGTGGCGATGGCGCCATCGGGTATTCTCTCGCAGGCCGCCGGCAATGTGCTGTCGGCCGGCGCCAGCGTCACCATCGTCTTCGTCCTGTCGCTGTTCCTGCTCGCCTCGGGCACGATGTTCTATGAAAAGATCGTCCAGTCCTTCCCCAGTCTAAGCGAAAAGAAGCGGGCGCTGCGCGTAGTCTATGACGTCGAGCGTGAAATCTCGCACTATCTGCTTACTGTCACGGTCATCAATACATGTCTCGGCGTGGTCATCGGGCTCGGCCTGTGGGCACTCGGCGTGCCCAACGCGCAGGTCTGGGGCGCGGCAGCGGCCTTGCTCAATTTCCTGCCCTATATCGGGGCGCTGACCACCATCACGCTGGTCACGATCATCGCGCTGATCAGCTTCGACACGATTTCCTATGCGCTGCTGGCGCCGGCCTTCGTCCTCTTATGCGACGTCGTCGAAGGCCAGTTCGTGACGCCGACGGTGGTCGGCCGCCGTCTCGAAATCAACGCCGTGGCGATCCTGATCGCCATCGCCTTCTGGTCGTGGCTATGGGGTTTCGTCGGCGCGCTGATGGCGGTGCCGCTGCTGGTCGTCATCAAGGTATTCTGCGATCATTTCGACGGTCTCAGCCATGTCGGCAATTTCCTCGCGGCGCAGCACACGGCGGTAATCGAGGATGAAGAGATTTCCGAGCCAAAAAGGTAGCGGCTTAAGAGCCCAAAAGCGTCACTGATTGGTGTGCATATCAACGACCTTGCATCGGTTGCACATCCGTCGGGCGCACAGCGCTCTATCAACATTTTGAATTTGCCGCCCCGGCAACGGCTTCCTACATCCGTCCGGTCCACAGGAATCCCCGCCGATGACCGCTCTTTCCGTTCTCGACCTGTCGCCGATCGTCGAAGGCAGCAATGCTTCGCAGTCGCTCGCCAATTCGCTCGATCTCGCCCGTCATGCCGAGCGGCTGGGATATAAGCGCTACTGGCTGGCTGAGCATCACAACATGCCAGGCATCGCCAGCGCCGCCACCTCGGTGGTCATTGCCCATGTGGCCGGAGGTACCCGTACGATACGCGTCGGCGCCGGCGGCGTCATGCTGCCCAATCATTCGCCACTTGTCATCGCCGAGCAATTCGGCACGCTCAACGCTCTGCATCCCGGCCGCATCGATCTCGGCCTCGGCCGGGCGCCCGGCACCGACATGCCCACGGCACGGGCGCTGCGCCGCAACCTCGACGCTGGCGCCGACAATTTCCCGCAGGACGTCGTCGAGCTGATCGGTTACTTCCAGCCAGCCGAAGACGGCCAACGCATCCGCGCGGTGCCCGGCGAAGGCGAAAAGGTGCCGATCTGGATTCTCGGCTCCAGCCTCTACGGCGCGCAGCTTGCCGCCACGCTCGGCCTGCCCTACGCCTTCGCTTCGCATTTTGCGCCGGCCGAGCTCGACCATGCGCTGGAGATCTACCGCTCGCGCTTCCAGCCTTCGGAGCAGCTCGACAAGCCCTATGTGATGCTCGGCCTCAATGTCTTCGCTGCTCCTTCCGATGCCGAGGCGCGGCTGTTGTTCACCTCGCTGCAGCAGGCCTTCGTCAATCTGCGCACCGGCCGGCCCGGCCGATTGCCGCCGCCGGTCGAAGGATATGAGCGCGACCTCGATCCAATGGCCAAGACCATGCTCGGCCAGGCGCTTTCCTGCGCCGTCGTCGGCTCCCCCGAAACGGTCAGGCAAGGCATCGAGGCATTCGTGCGCCGCACCGGCGCCGACGAACTGATGGTCACAGCGCAGATTTTCGACCATGCGGCGCGGGTGCGCTCGTTCGAGATACTGACCGACGCCCACAAATCGCTGTCGGAAGCTGCCTGAGAGCTGGTTCGCCACTTGGCACTGTTGCGGGCAAGGCCGGCCTTAGGCAGGGAACATCGCGAACAGGTGTGCGAAGACATCGCGAACAGTTCGCGCGCTTTACGCGGAGAGTTTTCGATCCGTCATGCTCGTCTGTTAGACGGAAACGCGGCGTCTACTAAATGACGATCACCTTGGTGCCGATTGTGGAGCGGTTGTAGAGATCGATGATGTCCTGGTTCATGAGGCGAATGCAGCCCGCCGACACAGCTTTGCCGATGGACCACCATTCAGGGCTACCGTGCAGGCGATATCCAGTGTCACCTTTCTCGTTGAAAAGATAGAGCGCCCGCGCCCCGAGCGGGTTCATGAGTCCGCCCTCCATATGAGCCGGTATGATGCGGCCCCGCTTCTGCTCGCGCACGATCATCGCAGACGGCGCGCTCCAATCCGGCCATTCGCGCTTCCTCGCAACGTGAGCAGTGCCATGCCACTCGAAGCCCGCCTTGCCAACGCCGATTCCGTAGCGCAGCGCCTGACCGTCTCCCAACACGTAGTAGAGGAACTTCGCTCCTGTATCGACAATGATGGTGCCAGGCGCCTCTTCAGTCGCATAAGGCACTGTCTGCCGAAGGAACTTTTGGTCAACCTTGTAGATCGGAACCGGCGGAACGCGAAAACCGGCGTCGGTGAGGCCGCCATAGGCCGAGGGGAAAGTCTTTAATGCGCCGCCGGTGGTGCAGCCGAAGAATGCGACCATCCCAGCAAGTACCAGCCCGATTAGGATCGATTTCACGCGCATGACTCAAGCCGGCGCCCGTGTGAGCGATCAGCCGCATCTCGTCATATTCCTAATCCGACATGCTTCGATTGCCAAGATTTTCCTGCTTGTCGGCTGGCTGATTGTTGGCCACTTGGCTCGATCAGCGCCGCGTCCTTCAATTGCTCGGTTTTCGAACGACGAACGCCCGTAGCGGCTGCGAAAGGGCCGGGGTCGGCAGGACAGAGGGAGCGCTGTCCGTCCGGCATTACAACGTTTCTGAACAGAGCCCAAGCGCTACGCGCTGACGCTTTGTGCGATCGCGCCAAGTGGCCGGCATGAATTGCGGATCATTAGGCGTCCCTTGAGCGTCAGCTTGCGCGGCGGCGCATCCCTGTTGCCGGCGAGCCGGTCGAGCAGCAGATTGGCCGCCTGTTCGCCAATCGCCTGCACCGGCTGTGCGACCGTGGTCAATTGCGGCCGGAACACATCCGACCACGGAAAATCGTCGAAGCAGGCGACCGAAATATCCTCCGGACAGGACAGGCCGATATCGCGGATGGCCTTCATCGTGCCGATCACCATCGGGTTGTTGGCCGAAAAGATGGCGCTCGGCCGGTCGTGCAGCGAAAGCAGCTGCATGGTGGCGTTGTAGCCATCGACTTCGTGGAAATTGCCGAAGCGGACGAGCTCGGGCTCGGCCGGCAGGCCCGCGGTCTGGAGGGCTTCCCGGTATCCCGCCATGCGGTCATGCATCGGCGAGATATCGAACGAGCCGGAGATGTAGCCGATGCGCCGATGGCCGATATCGATCAGATAAGTGATGGCGTCGAACACCGCGCGCTGATTGTCGAGAACGACGGCATCGGTGTCGACACCCTGGCAAACACGGTCGAGTAGCACGACCGGCACATTGGCGTCGTCGACAATCCGTTTGAGGATCGCGCCGTCGCCGACACGCGCGACGATCAGCCCGTCGACCATCCGGTCGAGCAGCAGCCTGATCTGGTCGTCCTGCGTGTTCAGGTGCTCGTCGGTGCAGCACAGCATGACGGCGTAGCCGGCCCTGTCGAAAGCCTGCTGGATCACCGAAACCACGTCGGTAAAGAACGGGTTGGTGATGTGTGGGACGGTAAGCCCGATGGTGCGTGTGGTGCCCATCTTGAGGCTGCGGGCGATGGCGTTGCGCTTGTAACCGATGTCGCGGATCGCCTGTTCGATGCGCTGGCTGAGCTCGGGGCTGACGGTCGCGGTGCCGTTGATCAACGCCGATACGGTGGCCACGGAAACACGCGCCGCTTCGGCCACGTGAAGCATGGTCGGTGCAGTGGATTTGCGCTGCTTTTTTCGTCCTGACGCTGTCATTTTCGAAACGTTTCACCACTCCGCAGCAGCAATACGTACGGAATCTTATGGTTTTGCGCAAGAATTGAAATGGAACAATCTTGGACACCAGGTATTGGCTTGACATGATCGAAACGTTTAGATTAGCGTTTGAGGCGTTCGGTGACGACGGAGGGAGGCCGTCCTTGTCATGCAGCACGGCAATTCCATCCCTGCGGAAGGCGTTATGGCGGACGGCTCGGCTATCGTGCTGAGCGCCGAGCACATCTCCAAGTCCTTCGGCGGCATCGCCGCGCTTGTCGATGTCGGCTTCGAACTGCGGCGCGGCGAGGTCCATGCGCTGATGGGCGAGAACGGCGCCGGCAAGTCGACGCTGATGAAGATCCTGTCCGGCGTCTATACGGACTATAACGGAACGGTCAGTATCGATGGCCATCCGGTGCGCTTTGCCGGCGTCCGCGAAGCCGAGCGCGCCGGCATCGCCATCATCCACCAGGAGCTGAACCTCGTTCCCGAACTCAGCGTCGCGGACAATATCTTTCTCGGCCGCGAGAAGCTGATCGCCGGGCTGATTGTCGACCGCAAGGCGAGCAGCCGCGCTGCCGGCGCGCTCTTGCAAAGGCTCGGCATCGAGCTCGACCCGGATGCGCGCGTCGGTGCCTTGCGCGTCGGCGAACAGCAGCTGGTCGAGATCGCCAAGGCGCTGTCTATGTCGGCGCGCATTCTGATCATGGACGAGCCGACCTCGGCGCTGTCGCCAGCCGAATGCCAGCGGCTGTTCCGCATCATCCGCCAGCTCGCCGATAGCGGCGTGGCGATCGTCTACATTTCGCACCGCATCGACGAGGTCATGCATCTGGCCAGCCGGGTCACCGTGTTTCGCGATGGACGCCACGTCCTGACGCAGGCGATGGACAAGCTCGACGAAGACGCCATAATTTCGGCGATGGTCGGGCGAAACCTGCTTGCTTCCTCCCAGGAGCACCGCATCCCCGGTGGCAACACCATCCTTTCCGTAAGCGAGCTGTCGCTATCGAAGCCCAATCGCCATGGCTGGCGCACCGTGCTCGACGGCGTCAGCTTCGATCTTGCCGCAGGAGAAATCCTCGGTATCGGCGGGCTGCTGGGCTCGGGCCGTACCGAAATCCTGGAAACGATCTTCGGGTCCAGCGGAGGACGTGCTGGCGGTGAGATCAGGCTCGATGGCGAGGCAGTAGAAATCCGTTCGCCGCGCGATGCGCGCCGGCTCGGCATCGCCCTGGTCACAGAAGACCGCAAGACGCAAGGCCTGCATCTCGAGGCCTCGATCACAGACAACGTCGCGCTGCCGCTGGTCGGTTCGCTGGCGCGGTTCGGCCTGCGCTCGCTGGCCGGCGAGCAAGGGTTGGCACGGGACGCCGTCAAGGCGCTCGGCATTCGCTGCGAGACCGTCGAGCAGCCGGCCGGCACGCTGTCCGGCGGCAACCAGCAGAAGGTCGTCATCGGCAAATGGCTGGCGACGAGGCCACGGGTGCTGCTGCTCGACGAGCCGACGCGCGGCATCGATGTCGGCGCCAAGCGGGAAATTTACGATCTCATCTTCAAGCTGGCGCGAGACGGGCTGGCGATCGCCGTCATCAGCTCGGAATTGCCGGAGCTGCTGCATCTTTCCGACCGTATCCTGGTCATGGCCGACGGCCGCCAGACGGGCATCCTGTCCCGCGCGCAAGCCAGCGAGGAGGCCATCATGCGGCTTGCGGCGCCGCGACGGACCATGACGAGGCCTGCCGCATGAGCATTTTGCATATCCTGTCCCGGACGAAGCTCTATTGGGGCCTGATCGCCATCTTCCTGATCGGCGTGCTCGGCTCGCCGATCAGCTCCAAGGGCAACAATATCTTCCTGTCCTATGGCAACCTGCTCGACGTGCTGCGCCAGGTGTCGACCACCGGCCTGATTGCCACCGGTATGACGGCGGTGATCATCACTGGTGGTATCGACCTTTCCGTCGGCTCGCTGATGGCGATCTGCACGGTGGTCTGTGCCATGCTGCTGACGGTCCCCGGCGTGACGCCGGCGGTGGTGCTGGGGGTGCCGACAGTTGCCGTGGCAGCCCTTTGCCTCGGCATTCTCGTCACTCGTTTCATCCTGCTGAACATCGAAAAATCCCGCGCCGGCGCGCAGGCCACGCACGACATCAGGTTGGATAGCGTTCGTGGGCTGGTTACCCCCGGCATTGTCGGGGTGATCCTGTGCAGTCTGGTGCTGTGGTTCCTGCTGCCCCAGGTAGGCTCAAAATTCGGCGTGCTCGGCGTGTTGCTGGTGGCGCCTTGCGTCGGCCTGCTGTTCGGCGCGCTCAACGGCTTCATCATCGTCGCCGGGCGGCTGCAGCCCTTCATCGTGACGCTGGCGATGATGGTCACTGCGCTCGGCATCGCCCGGCTGACCGCCGGCCAAAACAATGCGGTGCTGCCGGTCTATACCGGTTCGAACGCCACGGCCGATTTCGAAATGCTGCGCTCGCTGGTGTTCGGCGTAATCCCGATGCCGGGCCTGTTCTTCCTCGGCGCGATCCTGATCTACGGCGCCGTGCTGCGCTTCACGCCGTTTGGCCGCTATGTCTATGCCATCGGCGGCAATGAGGAAGCGGCCCGGCTGTCCGGCATCGCCGCCGGCCGCGTCAAGATCGCCACCTACGCGGTTTCGGGGCTGCTGGCCGGCATCGCGGCGGTGCTCTATGTCGCGCAATACCGGCAAGGCAAGCCGGACGCCGGCGCCGGGCTGGAGCTCGACGCGATTGCCGCCGTGGTCATCGGCGGCACCAGCCTGATGGGCGGACGCGGCAGCCTCACCGGGACGTTCTGCGGCGTGCTGATCTTCGGGCTGCTCTCTAACATCCTGCAGCTGCACAACATCAATTCGAACCTTCAGCTGGTGCTGAAGGGGATGATCATCATCGGTACCGTGCTCGTACAGGAGCGCAATGCCGGCGATCTTCTCTTCTATCTGCGATTGCCCGGTGGGCAAGCGCACAAGGAAACGGCCGCGGCAAAGCGGCCGTCGCAAGAGACCGCGTCTCTGAATATTGGAGGAAACAAGAAATGAAACGACGTGAATTGTTGAAGCTTGCCGCGCTGACAGCGGCACTCCTGACCACGACCGCGATGCTTGCCAGCGGTGCCCACGCGCAGGACAAGAAATGGAAAATCGGCTTCTCGCAGGTTACGACCATCGAACCCTGGCGTGCCCAGTTCAACAAGGACATCCTGGCCGAAGCGGCCAAGCATCCGGAAGTCGAGCTGATCGTCACCGACGGCGAGGACAAGACCGAGAAGCAGGTCGCCGATGTCGAAAACCTGATCCGTCAGGAGGTCGATGCGCTCTTGGTGTCGCCGAAAGAGTCCGCCGGCCTGACCGGCGTCGTGCAGCAGGCGATCGATGCCAAGATCCCGGTCTTCGTGCTCGACCGCAACGTCGAAACCAACGACTACACGCAGTTCGTCGGCGGCGACAACAAGCTGATCGGCCGGGCTGCCGGTGAATATGCCGTCGAGCTGCTTGGCGGCAAGGGCAAGGCCGCCGGCAACGTCGTCGAAATCTGGGGCGGCATGGGCACCCAGCCGGCGCATGACCGCCATGACGGCTTCCATGAATTCACCGACAAGGAGCCGGGTATCAAGAACCTGCTCGACCAGCAGTCGGGCGACTGGAAGCAGGACCAGGCCTACAACATCATGGCCACGGCGCTGCGCAACAACGAAAAGATCGATCTCGTCTACGGCCACAATGATCCAATGGCCTATGGCGCCTATCTTGCCGCCAAGGACGCCGGACGTGAGAAGGACATCAAGTTCATCGGCATCGACGGCCTGCCCAATGAAGGCGTGCAACTCGTCGCCAATGGCGAGCTGACGGCGACGTTCACTTATGTGACGCCGGGCGCCGAAGGGCTGCGGCAGGCGATCAAGTTCCTGAACGGCGAGAAGGTGGAAAAGACCATCATCCTGCCGACGCAGAAGATCACCAAGGAAAATGCTGCCCAGATCCTGAAGGACAACGGCCTCTGAGACGAGGCTTTCCTGCCGGACGTTCAGCGCCCGGCAGGAGTAACAACTAAACGCTCGGCAGGTGGCAGCTCAAGCCAGCTTGGCCAGCAGCTTCATGAAAATGGCCGCCTCCTTGGCGGAAAGCGGTGCCAGCGTTTCCTGCGTAATCTCGCGGGCAAGCGGAATCAGCCGCTCGATCGCGTCGCGCCCCTCGGCCGTCAGATTGACCAGCAGGCGCCGTTTGTCGACTTCGTGTTTGCTAAGTTCGACAAAGCCTCGCGCTTTCAGCCGGTCGATGACACCTTTCACCGTCGCCGCATCCATGGCGATCAGGCTGCCAAGCTGGTTCTGCGAGGTCTCGCCGACGTCGCGCAATTTGGCCAGGGCGGCAAATTGCGGCGGCGTCAGATCGGCGATGTGTGCGGCGAAGATCGAGACATGGCGCTGGTGCGCCTTGCGCAGGATAAAGCCGACCTGCTCCTGCAAGCGATAGTCGTTTTCGTCAGGCTCCTCGGCCTCGACCAGCTTGAGCAGATTGTCTTCGGCGCTCACCTCAGCCCATCCCATGCCTTGATGTCCTTGGCGGCCAGCCCGCCCATGCGGTCATGCACGCGCGGGCCGCAGGTCATTGCGAGGCAAAACAGGATCTCGTCGGGACGCGGGCCATCGCTGATGCCGATTTCCATGGCATCGAAATGGCTGCGCACATAGGCCGCGTTGATGTGGCCGAGCGGCACATCGAGCCGCGCGCCGAAGCCGCCGACCTTCTTCGACGACGGCACGATCGACTTGGCGTCGCCAAGCCGTTCGCGCATGGCATAGCCGCCCGGCACATGCCACAGCGCGCCATGCTCCAGCTCGCCCGCCGCGCCGACGATGGCACCCTTGCCATAACCGTCGATCTGTTTCACGTCGCCGCCCAATGCGGCAATGAGCCTGTCGGAGAGCAGCAGCCCGAGCGGCTTCAAATCCTCCATCGCGCTCTGCAGTTCCTCGACGTAACGGCCGGCGAACGGGTTCTTCACCACAGCCATGGCCGCGGCGCGGCGCCGCGGCACCTTCGCCACCGGCCCGCCTTCGTGAAAAATCTCTTCGGTCAGCACGGCGATCTTGCGGATCGGAAACTCAGGCATGAGCAATTTCCCTCTCTAAAACTTTGTTGGCGAGCGCCATCGGACCTGCGATGCGCACCTGACCGCCGAGGAAAAGCGCCGCGGTGGCAATCAGGCCGCGCCGCCGAAACTCCTCGGCAACGGCAAATCCGCTTTCCAGCGCAATAGCGATTTCAGCGGCGGAAAGCGGCCCCACGCCCTGCGTCACCAAACGGTCGCCGAGATCGCTGTCCGGTGCGAGATCGTGCGCCCGTATGCGCCTAACGGCCGGATGACCGGGCACGTCGACGGCGTTGGCGATCAAGGTCGCGGCGGCATCGGCTTCAGCACCCGTCCGCGCCAGCACGGTGACGGCGTCGGCGATGCCCAGCGAAAAGGACCGGCCGCGCCAGCCGCTTGTTGCGACGCCGCGGATCCCGTCTTCGGCGCGGATCGTGAGACGGTCTGCCAGTCCGTGACCTGTTCCGGCAATGGCAAGCGTCATCGACTGGCCGTGGCCGAGATGGATCGCGCTGTCGCCGCCATTGTTGACATAGGCGCGCTCGAGCCGGCGGCCGGCAAGCAGAACGCCAAGCACTTCGTCGGCTACCGAGCCGGCGACGGCCGCCATCGGCGTGATGAATTGTTTCGCTAGCGGAACGACCGCCGCTTCCATGCGACGTGCCGTCGGGCCGACAAACATGCGAGGACGCAGCGGCGCCTGGCGACGCAGTTCGGGCAACTCTTCGACCAGTTCGGGCAGGATTGTCTGGAAGCGCGTTGCCGCCTGATGATAGGCGGCGCGGCATTCGCTCGCCTCGCCGAAGGCCTCGACGATCAGATCGATCGGCCCATGATTGAGGTGAAGCCTTCGGCCGTCCTCGAGCCAATGCGCCTGCGGGCCGTTCATCACCCTGCCCCATTTGTCGTCGCGCGCCGCAGCTGCACCAGCGGCGGCCAGGGATTGTCGCGAGGTGCGGCCTTGCCGCGGCGCGGGTTGAGATACTCGCCGCCCTTGGCCAGGATATCGTCGACGCTGCGGATTTCGGCTTCATAGCCGCCGAGCCTGACATAATCGTCGCGGCGCATGGTGAATTCGATGGGCGCCACCAGCGCCGGCGTCGGGACATAGCCGAAGGCGCCTTCCGGCACGCGGGTGACGTCGACCATCAGCGTGATGCCGCCGCCCGGCCAGACATAGACCGGCGCGCCGCCGACCGTCACATAGGTCTTGAGGCCCTGCACCGAGCGGGTCAGATTGACCGGGTTCTCGGTGACGCCGGCGCGCAGCGAGCCGCCGGCGCCGCCGACGAAAAGCACGGTGCAGAGCGCCGGCTCGCAATTGTCCTCGATCAGTTCAACCGACTTCCGCAGCCGCTCCGGGAACGGTTTCTGCACCGGCTTCAATTCGTCGTCGAGCTCGTAATAGGCGAATTGCTCACCGGTGGTCGAGACCATCAGCAGCGACATGCCGGGGCGCGCACCCTTTTTGGCGCTCCATTCACCAAGGATCGACAGCGGGTCGGAGATATTGGTGCCGCCCCAGCCGAGGCCGGGCTCCGACACCTTGAAATAGCGGCCCGGCGTCGAACGGCGGCCGATGATCTTGATGCCGGTATCCTGCCAGCCAAGCACCTTGCCCGCCTGATGCTCGGAGACGACGCCGGTGATGTGGTCGTCGACCACCACCACCTCGTCGACAAGGCCGCGCCACTGGGTGGCGAACATGCCTATGGTGGCCGAACCGCAGCCGACGCGCATGCGCTGCTCGAGTTTGCCGTCGATGACAGGCGGTTTGCCGGCTTCGACGATGACGGTGGCGCCGCCGTCGATGACGAGCTCGACCGGCTTGCGGTTGCACAGCCTGAGCATGGCATCACAGGTGGCGCGCCCTTCAGCCTTTGAGCCGCCGGTCAAATGATGCACGCCGCCCAGCGACAGCATCTGCGAGCCGTATTCGCCGGTGGTGACATGGCCGATCGCCTCGCCTTCGGCACGGACCGTTGCCGTTTCGGGGCCGATATGACGGTCGGTGTCGATCTTCACCTTGACGCCGCAATAGGAGAAGATGCCCTCGGTGACGACGGTGACCAGATCGACGCCCTCGACCTCCTGGCTGACGATGAAGGGCGCCGGCTTGTAGTCGGGATAGGTGGTGCCGGCGCCGATCGCGGTGACGAAGCGGCGGCCGGTGTTGACCAGTTCGCCGTCCCAGCCCTTGCCTTCCTCGGCAAAGGGCACGACCGCGCCGCCTGTCTCGGCCGCGTGGTCGAGGATGGTCAGCGGATCCATCCGCACGATCCTGCCGCCAACATTGCCGTAGCGATCGCAGGCGCCGGTGCGGCCATCGGCGATGTAGCACATGACCGGACAGGCATCGCAGCGGATCTTCTCCGCCACCAGCTTCTCGCCGGGATCGTGTGTCTCGAATCGTTCGGCAAGCTCGCTCATCGGCGCGCCTCCTTGTCGAGGATGGCGGCGCGGATGCGGGTCGGCGTCGCCGGAATTTTGGTGACCACCACACCGGCGGCATGGCGTATGGCGTTGAGGATCGCCGGCGCCGTCGGGATCAGCACATGCTCGCCCAAACCCTTGGCGCCGAAGGGTCCTTCCGGATCCGGAACTTCTATCAAGATGGTCTCGATCGGCGGCACGTCGCCGATCGTCGGGATCAGATAGTCGTGCAGGTTTTCGGTGCGGCCGGGGATGTATTCTTCCATCAGCGCCATGCCGATGCCCTGGGCGATGCCACCCTCGATCTGGCCTTCGGCAAGCAAGGGATTGATGGCCTTGCCGACATCGTGCGCGGCGGTGATTTTTATCAGCTTCACGGTGCCGAGCCTGAGGTCGACCTCCAGTTCGGCGATCTGGGCGCCATAGCCATAGACGGCGTAAGGCTTGCCCTGACCTTTTGCATCGAGCGGCTGCGTCGGCGGGTCGTAGCTTTCCTCGGCCCGGAAGACGAATCCTTCGGCGTCTGCCTTCAGCGAGGAAAGATCGATGCGGCGCGTCGCTTCGCCTTCCCCGATGCTCAGACTTGTGCCGTCCAGCGCAATCGCCGCCTTTTCCGAGACATTGGCGAAACGCAAGATCTCATCGCGCAAGGCGCGGCCGGCCTTTTCGGCGGCCTTGCCGGTGACGAAGGTCTGGCGCGAGGCCGATGTCTTGCCGGCGTCGGGGGTGATCGCCGTGTCGGCGCCTTTCAGCCGGAGCTTTTCAAGCGGAAGCCCCAACGCGTCGGCGCAGATCTGCGCGATGACAGTGTTCGAACCTTGCCCGATATCGACCGCCCCCTGATGCAGGACGACTTCACCCGATACCGAGATGCCGACCTTGATGGTCGACGGATTGGGCAGCGAGGTGTTGCCGCAGCCGTACCAGCAAGAGGCCACGCCGACGCCGCGTTTTTTGATGCTGCTGCGGGCATTGAACGCTTCGGCATCGCGAAGGGCACGCTGCCAATGTGAGCGGAGGGCCTCCAGGCAGTCGGCGATGCCGACGCCCGACTCGAGCCGCTGCCCGGTAACTGTTTCGGATCCGTTCCGAAGGCAGTTCTTCAAGCGGAAGTCGAGCCGGTCCATGCCGAGCTTGTCGGCCAGCTCGTCATAAAGGGTCTCCTGCATGATCGTCGCCTGCGGCACGCCGAAGCCGCGAAAGGCGCCGGCAATCGGGCCATTGGTGTGGATGGCGCGGCCTTCGGCGCGATAGTTCGGCGTCGCATAGGGGCCGGAGGCGTGCACCGGCACGCGGTTGGCGACCGTCGGCCCCCAGCTGGCATAGGCGCCGGTGTTGAAATCGCCGGCGAAGACCATGCCGGTGACACGGCCGTCGGCATCGGCGCCGATGCTCGCTCTCATCCGAGCGGGATGGCGCTTGGTGGTCGAGATCATCGATTCGGTGCGGGTATAGGCGAGTGCCGCCGACCGGCCGGTTTTCATGGCGACGAGGCCGATGAGCGGTTGCAGCGAGACATCGAGCTTGGAGCCGAAGCCGCCGCCGGTGGCGGTCGGCACGATGCGCACCTTTTCCGGGGCAAGGCCGAGCACTTTTGCCGTGTCGTCGCGGTCCATATAGGGGGCCTGCGTGCAGGCGACGACGACCAGCGTATCGCCGTCCATGAAGGCATAGCCGGCTTCCGGTTCGATATAGGCATGCTCGACATAGGAGGTGTCGATGGCGCCGGAAACGACGAAAGCCGCACCGGCAAGGGCGGCCTCGGGGTCGCCACGCTCGACGAAGCCGGAGGTGAGCAAGTTCGAGGGCCGGTTTTCATGGACCAGTGACGCACCGCCGGCCTGTGCTTCGCAAGGCTCCAGAAAATGCGGCAATTCGGTCCAACTGACAGGAAAATCGGCAAGGTCGAGATCGACGATGGCCTCGCGTTCGCCGGCAACCAGCGCCACCGCCTCGCCGCGAAAGCGCGAAAATGCTTCGGCCAGCGCCGGCTGGTCGGCGAAGGGCGCGATGACGCCGAAACAATTCTTTCCCGGAATGTCGGCGGCGGTAAAGACGCCGGCAATGCCGGGACGGGATTTCACCCAGCCATCGAGATCGCCGAAGCTGAAGGCCGCATGATAATGCGGCGAGCGGATCACCAGCACCGACAGTGCATCCATGGGAAAGGAATCGCCGCCGAATTTTTCGACGCCGGTGACTTTCGGCACGCCATCGAGGCGGATCGGAGAGGAGCCGACGGCATGGCCGGACAATGGCATGCGCGGATCGAGACCATCGGCGTGGCGCCAAGCATCCATCACCGCGGCGACGATCTTGCGGTAGCCGGTACAGCGGCAGAGCACGCCGCCCAGCGCATCCTGCGTTTCGGCCTCGCTCGGGTAAGGCGTCCTGTCCAGGAGTGCCGTTGCGGCGACCAGCAGGCCGGGCGTGCAGGCGCCGCACTGTGCTGCGCCATGGCTGAGGAACGAGGCCTGCAGCGCCGACAGCCTGCCGTTGGCGAGACCTTCGACGGTCGTTACCACGGTGCCGGAGGCGGAAGCCGCCGGCGTCAGGCAGGCGCAGACCGGCTCGCCGTCGACCAGCACCGTGCAGGCGCCGCAATCGCCGGCATCGCAGCCGATCTTGGTGCCGGTCAGCCGCAGCTCGTCGCGCAGCACCGCGGACAGCCGTCGCACCGGCGGTACGCAAACGCTGACGGCGGCGCCGTTGACCTCGAAGGCGATGTTGGCTCGCTCCATGCCCATCAGGCCGCCGCCCTTTCGCCGGGAATAGCGCCCATCGCACCAAGCACGGCGCGGACGACGATCTCGCGCGCCGCATCCAGCCGGTATTCGGCGCTGCCGCGCACGTCGCCGATCGGCGACAGATCGTCCATTGGCGCGGATTGGATGGCAGTGGCCAGCGCGGGGCCGACCGGACGGCCGCGCAGCGCCGCCTCGACGCCCGCCAAGCGCCTGGCGACGACCGAGCAGGACCCGACGGCGACGACCGCGTTCCTGACGATGCCATCTTCGATGGCCAGGCGTGCGGCGGCCATGGCGATGGAGATGACGAGATAACGCCGTGCGCCAAGCTTCACGAAGGCGGAGCTGCCGGCGGTCGCGGGTTTGGGAATGCGGATTGCCGTGACCATTTCGCCGGGCTGCAGAGCGGTGCGACGGTTGCCGAGGATGAATTCTGCAAGGGGCAGATGCCGGGTCGCCACCGAGGAACGCAGTTCGACCTCGGCGTCGAGCACCAGCAGCGCCGGCACGCCGTCGGCGGCCGGCGAGGCATTGCAAAGATTGCCGGCAATCGAGGCAACGTTCTGGATCTGCACCGAGCCGACTTCCCGCGCCGCCTGCTTCAGCGCGTCGAAAGCCGCCGGCAGCGGATGGCGGACGAGATCGGTCCAGGTGGTGCGCGCGCCAACGAGCCAATGGTTCTCGGCTTCGGCAATGCCGCGCAATGCCGCCAAGCCATTGATGTCGAGGACATTGTCGCGGAAAGGCTTGCTGCCCTGTGCCGGATAGAAGTCGGTGCCGCCGGCGAGGATGCGCCATTGTCCTTCGCCCAGCAAAGCGAGGGCGTCGTCGACCGTGGTGGGTTTTGCGTAACGGATCACGCTTTGCCTTCCCAGAATGGACTTCCCGAGAGGGGATCCTGCCGAAAGATTTTCCCGAGCATGCAAGGCAGGAAATTCATTCGTATGCAAATGATATCAAGCCGGCAGGAATTGTCAAAGCCAGAGTTTGCACGGCTATGGGCACCGGTGCGCCCGGAACGCATTTGTTATGCCGTGAGAGGTTGACGCAGCCGGCCATCTGGTCAAGTTTCTGCGTCCGGTCGCGTTTTCATTGGAGCCTAAGCTCAAGACCAAGAAAATAAGGAGGCTCCATGGCCGACGAAGCGCTTGTCGTCATCGACCTGCAGAACGATTTCTGCCCGGGTGGCGCCCTGGAAGTGGCTGGCGGCGACGAAATCGTGCCGTTGGTCAACGACCTGATCCGGCGGACCGAGCACGTCCTGCTGACGCAGGACTGGCACCCTGCCGGCCATTCCAGCTTTGCCTCCAGCCACCCCGGCAAGCAACCGTTCGAAACGATCGATGTGCCTTATGGCCACCAGACGCTGTGGCCGGATCACTGCATCCAGGGCAGCCTGGGATCGGATTTCCATTCGGGCCTCGCCTGGAGCAAGGCCGAGCTGGTGATCCGCAAAGGGTTCCGTCCTGCGATCGACAGCTATTCGGCATTCTTCGAGAACGACCGGACGACGCCGACCGGCCTTGCCGGCTATCTTCGGGATCGGAACATCGAGACGCTGACCCTGGTCGGCCTAGCGACGGATTTCTGCGTCGCCTTTTCGGCGCTCGACGCGGTCAAGCTCGGTTTTGAGACGTCCGTGCGGCTCGACGCCTGCCGCGGCATCGATCTCAACGGCTCCGTGGAGAGGATGCTGGGCCGGATGCGCGATGCCGGCGTGGCACTGATTTGAACGTCATCCAGCCGAACCTGACAGACTTTTGAGGGGCTCCATGCGGTTTGCGGCGTTGACGGCAAGTGCTGCACTGATTGCCGCAATCTTTTCTCCGGGAGCGGTTCTCGCGGCCGAAGCGCACGAATTGCCGGGCGCCGCCATGTCGCTGTGGTGGGTGCTGCCGTTTGCCGGGCTATTGCTTTGCATCGCGACCGGGCCGTTGCTCTTCCGTCATGCCTGGGAGCACCATTACGGCAAGATTGCCGCTTTCTGGGCAGCGTTGGTGATCGGGCCGCTGGCGCTCGCCTTCGGCATCCCGTCGGCAACGCAGGCGGTGCTGCACGCGCTGCTCACCGAATACATGTCGTTCATCATCCTGTTGTTCGCACTGTTCACCATTTCGGGCGGCATCTTCGTTGCCGGCAACATCCACGGCACGCCGCTGGTCAATGCCGGGCTGTTGCTGGGCGGCGCTGTGCTTGCTTCGATCATCGGCACAACCGGCGCCTCGATGATCCTGATCCGGCCGCTCATCCGCGCCAACGACAACCGGCGCTTCAACGCCCATGTCGTCATCTTCTTCATCTTCCTGGTGTCCAACATCGGCGGGTCGCTGACGCCGCTCGGCGATCCGCCGCTGTTCGTCGGCTTCCTGCGCGGCGTCGATTTCTTCTGGACGACAGTTCACCTGTTGCCCGAGACACTGTTCGTCGCCGGCGTGGTGCTGGCGGTTTTCCTGGCGATCGACATCATCATGCATCACCGGGAGGAAGGCGCGCCGAAGATCAAGGATCCGACGCCCGACAGCAAGGTGCGCATTCGCGGCCTGGCCAACATCCCGCTGCTGGCAGGGGTGATCGCCGCGATCCTGATTTCCGCTGCCTGGAAGCCGGGAGTGAGTTTCTCTTTTCAGGGCGTCAGCCTCGAGCTGCAGAATCTGGTGCGCGACGCCGCCATCCTGATACTGGCCTTCACGTCGCTTGTCGTCTCGCCAAAGGAGTTTCGCGGCGCAAACGCCTTCAGCTGGGGGCCGATTGCCGAGGTGGCGAAGCTGTTCGCCAGCATCTTCATCTGCATCGTGCCGGTCGTCGCCATATTGCGGGCCGGCCTCGACGGCGCGCTGGCGCCGTTGGTGCTGCTGGTCAGCTCGCCGACCGGCGCGCCCGACAATCTCGCTTATTTCTGGCTGACCGGGGCGCTGTCGTCCTTCCTCGACAATGCGCCGACCTATCTGGTGTTCTTCGAGCTGGCCGGCGGCGATGCGCAGCATCTGATGACCGAGCTCGCCTCGACGCTGGCGGCCATCTCGGCCGGCGCGGTGTTCATGGGTGCCAACACCTATGTCGGCAATGCGCCGAATTTCATGGTCTATGCCATTGCCAGGCATCGCGGCATCAAGATGCCGAGCTTCTTTGGCTACATGGCGTGGTCGGGCGCCGTGCTGATCCCGACTTTCCTGCTCGCCGGCTTGCTGTTTTTTGCCTGATCAGCCGACGCCGACATAGCGGCGGACCGCCGAGGGATCAGCACGCAGTTCCTCAACGTCGACCGTCTCGCGGTTGCGGCCGTTTTCGATGAAGCAAACGCGGTCTGCGACCGAGAGCACGGCATCGACGCGCTGCTCGACAAGGATTGTCGACACGCCAAGCGCACGCAGCTTCGAAACGGTTTCGCGGATCTTGGCGATCATCGACGGCATCAGCCCTTCGGTCGGCTCGTCGAGTAGGAGCACCTGTGGTTCCAGACACAGGGCGCGGGCCATGGCCAGCATCTGCTGCTCGCCGCCCGATAGCGTGCCAGAACGCTGCCTAAGGCGCTGGCGCAGCAGCGGGAAGAGATCGAGCACGTTTTCGCGCGTCGCCTTGCCCTTGTTGCGGGCCATCAGGCCGATCTCGATGTTTTCAGCCACCGTCATCTCGGCGAACAGCCGCCGGCCCTGCGGCACATAGGCGACGCCGGCCTTGGGCACCTCGTGCGCCGGCAGGCCGGTCAATTCCCGCCCTTCGAGCCGGATCGAGCCGGCGCTTGCCGGCACCAGGCCCATGATCGCCTTCAGCGTCGTCGTCTTGCCGGCGCCGTTGCGGCCGAACAGGCAGAGCACCTCGCCCTCGCTCAAGACGAGATCGAGGCCATAGAGCACCTGGACCTCGCCATAGAAGCAATCAAGCCCGGAGATCGTCAGTGCCCTGGACTGGGCCTCAGCCATGGGTCGTCCCCAGATAGGCGTCCTGCACCGCGGCATTGGCGCGGATCTGCTCGGGCGTGCCTTCAGCTAAAATCCTGCCGGCGTTGAAGACGGTGATGCGGTCGGCGAGCTGCATGACCACCGGCATGTTGTGCTCGATCAAAAGCACGGTGGCGCTATCGGCGATCTCGCGCACCAGTTCGATGAAATTGTCGATCTCGCTGTCGGCCAGCCCTTGCGTCGGTTCGTCGAGGATCAGCAGCCGCGGCTTCAGTGCCAGCCCCATCGCCACTTCCAACAGGCGCTGGTGACCGTAGGACAACTGCCCGGCCGGCATTTGCGCCCAGTCGGCAAGTCCGGTGCGCTCGAGCGCCGCCATGACGCCGGTGTGAACCGCGCCCTTCGAGCGGCTGTCGGTCAGCGTGCGCTGCACCGGCAGGGCAACATTGTCGTAGGCGCTGAGATTGGCAAAGACGCTGGTGATCTGGAATGTATAGGCGATGCCAAGGCGAACCCTGGCGTAGGCAGGCAGGCTGGTGATATCGGCGCCGTCGAAGATGATCGTGCCCGACGAGGGCTGGATGCGGCCGCTGACCAGGCTGACGAAGGTGGTCTTGCCGGCACCGTTGGGGCCGATGACAGCGCGGATCTCGCCCGGCATCAGCGCGAAGTCGACGCCGTCGACGGCGCGCAAGCCGCCGAAACTGCGCGACAGGTCTTTGGTGGTCAAAAGCGGCATCATGGCAGCCATCCGAGCCAGCGCTGGCGAATGCTGCCGAGAATGCCTTTTGGGAAAAACAAAACCAGCAGGATCAGCGCGATGCCGACGATCAGCAGATAGGCGGAGGTGTAGCCGCTAGCGACGTCGATGACATAGTACATGAACAGCGTGCCGATCAGCGGCCCGAGCGTGGTGGCAGCACCGCCCAGCAGCACCCAGAGCAGCGGCAGGATGGAATACTGCACCGAAGCGAAGCTCGAGCCGACATAGCCGAACAGCAGCGCATAGGCGGCGCCGGAACCCGCGCAGATGGTGCCGGAGACGATGACGGCGGCGAGCTTGTTGGAAAACGTATCGTAGCCGAGCATTTTTGTCCGCTCCTCGTTCTCGCGGATGGCGACCAGCACGCGGCCATAGCCGGAGCGGACTATGGCCAGGCTTATAAGCAGCACGATCGAGAACAGCGCCAGCGCGCTCATATAGCGCACGGTCGGGTTGGTGAGGTCGAGCGACGTGCTGCCCAGGACAAGGACACGCATCGACTGCGGTACGACCATGCCCTGGTCGCCGCCGGTCCAGGCGGCGAGATAGAGGATGACGAGATAGAATACCTGAGCGAACATCATTGTTACGATCATGAAGGCGACGCCGGAGGTGCGCAGCGCCAGCAGCGCGATCACCAGCGCGAGAAGTGCGCCGCAGGCAAGCCCGGCTGCAAAGGCGGCCGATACGCTCCAGCCGAGATGAATGACGGCGAGGCCGGCGCCATAGAGCCCGGCTGAAAAAAACATGGCATGGCCGAGGCTGAGCAGCCCGACATAGCCGAACAGCAGATTGTAGCCCATGGCGAAGACCGCCAGCACCATGATGCGAGCGAGCAGGCCGTGATGGTATTCCGGCAAGACGAAGCTCAGGGCGAAAAGCAGGGCGATGACGCCGAGGTGCAGCGCATATGGCTTTGCCGGCGAAGCATCCTTCATCGCGATGCCGTCCCGAACAGGCCCTGCGGCCGGAACACCAGCACCATGGCGACGAGCAAGGTGGCGATGATCTTGGCCAGCGTCGGTGAGAAGAACACCGAGATGATGCCGTCGGAAAGGCCGATCAGCACCGCGGCGACGACCGTGCCGCGCAGCGAGCCGAGGCCGCCGATGATGACGACGATGAACGACAGCAACAGCGGGTCTTGTCCCATCAGATAGTGGGCCTGGCTGATCGGCACGATCAGCACCGCGGCCACAGCCGCCAACATGGCGCCGAGCGCGAAGACGCCGGCATAGACTCTGGTCACCGGAATGCCAAAGGCCTGCGCCGTCTCGCTGTCATATTGCGTGGCGCGCATGATGAGGCCGATTTTCGTGCGCGTCAGCACCAGCCAGGTCGCGACCAGAAGCAGCGCGGATGCGGCGATGATCGACAGCTTGTAGCCGGAATAGCCGAACCACGGCAGGAGGATGCGGTAGCTGAACGGCGGCTCCACAGGCCGCGCCTCCGGGCCGTAGAAGGTCAGCGCCAATTGCTGGATGATGTAGAGCATGCCGATGGTGGCGACGATGGTGGCTTCCGGATTGTAGTTGAGCCGGCGCAGGACCAGCCGTTCGGCGAGCAGTGCGATCAAGCCGACGATCAGCGGCGCCAGCACCAGGGCGGCCAGGAAGCCGAGCGCCGGATGGCCGGATATCGCCGTAGAAATCGCCCAGGCAAGCACCGCGCCCAGCATGAAGAACTCGCCATGCGCGACATTGACGACGCGCATGACGCCGAACACCAGCGACAGGCCAAGCGCCGTCAGCGCCAGGACGGCGGAGGTGACGAGGCCTTCGAGGGCGGCGAGGAGCAGGTGGGGTCCGAAGTGCATCGGCTAAGCACCGGCGGATGCGCGAAGCACCCCCCTCTGGCCAGAGGGGGGTGTCTTGGCGCTCACGCTTGCTGCAGCAGCCAAGCTCACAGCGCCTGCGTCGTGTAATCCCCTTCCGGCTCGTAGAGGCCGTCCTCGATCTTGGTCTTGTGGACGACATTCAGCCGGCCGCCTTCGACCTTGGAGATGTTCTGGATACCAAAACACTGGTGGATCTTGCCGTTGAAGGTTTTCGGTCCCTGCGGATGCTCGGGCCCCTCGGCGAACTCGGTCAACGCCTCGGTCGCCTCGACCAGCTTGACGCGGTCTTCCGGGCCCTTATAGCCGGCATCCTCCATCGCCTTCTTGACGACGTAGAGCGTTTCCCAGCAGCCGAACATGTGCGCGGCGGTGGAGACGTCCTTGGGATCGCCGACAGATGCACCATTGTCGTCGATGCCGACGGCGGCACGATAGGCCTTCTGTGCAGGGGAGTCATCGGGCTGCGCATAACGTGGCGAGCCTTCCCAGAAATGGCTGCCGTCGAGGAATTCGAGGCCGGGGCTGTTGATGTCGGTGGCTTCGAGCGAATCGATGAAGCCGAACAATTGCGGCCGGTTGGAGCCGTAGAACTCGCCGAGTTCCTTGACGAAGGTGAGCACCGCCGGGCCGACCATGACGTGGTAAATCACCTCGGTCTCGGCCGGGATCTGCGGAAAATATTTGGTGAAGGAGGATTCCGTCGGCGGGATGGCGATCTGCGCGATGACCTCGGCGCCTTGCGCCTTCAGCGCCGGCGGCAGGTAGTCGCGATGATCGTAGCCGAAAGCGAAATCGGGGAATATCTGCGTCACCTTCTTGCCGGCATTGGCGGCAATCCACGGCGCCATCGACTGGATCTGGCTCTTCACGTCGGTGATGCCGGGCTGGAAGACGTAGCGGTTCAATTTGGTCGACGCGACGTGGTGACCTTCACTGACGACGAAATAGGGCATCTTGGCCTCGCCGGCGGCCGGCGCCGAGCCGATGACGACATGCGAAAACAGCGTGCCGTAGACGATGTCGGTCTTGTGCTGGGAGGCGAATTTGCCGACCACTTCGGCGCCCCGGCCGGGATCGGTGCCGTCATCCTCGATGATCACCTCGACCGGCCGGCCGTTGATGCCGCCGGCATCGTTGATCGCCTTGACCGCCGCGGCCGTGGTCTTCTCGTACCAGCGGCCATAGGCGGCGCCGATGCCGGTGCGGTGCGACTGGAAGCCGATCTTGATCGGCGCCGAGCTCTGCGCCTGGCTGTAGCGCACGAAGCCCGGCGCGACGGCAAGACCGGCGCCGGCGGCAAGGACCTTCAGCGCCGTGCGGCGGGTGAGAGCGGATCTGGAGAGATCGAAAAACCCATTCTTGTCAGTCACGGCAGTTCCCCTTGTTTTTGAGCTTTGACCAATGGCTGTAGCGAGGCGGGCCACTCTTGCTAAGAGGGCCGAAAATTGCATGTGTACAAACTAAATCACCAAAGCTCTGACGTGGCAAGCGAGCTTTCCCCAAGGTTCGATTGACGGGCATCGCGCATCTCGTTCACCCGGCGGTTGGCGTCGCAAGCAGCCACAAGCCGAAGACGGTGTAGGCGATCATCAGCGCGGTGAGCGGGAACTGGCTGAGCGCGGCGCGAGCGGGAACGGGATGCAGCCGCCCGGCCAAACCGTGGGCGACAAGCACTGCAAACATGTGACCGGCTATGATGACGCCGGCCTGGAGGTTCCACAGCCACCAGGCCGAGCCGGCGCCGGCGACGACGCCGGCTTCAATTGGCATGTCGGCGGTACCGAACAGGTTCCAGCCCAGCGCAAACGGGTCGGAGAGCGCGGCAATCGCATATTGGCCGTCGACCAGCAGCGCCGTCAGATAGTGCGCGAAGTGGTAGGCGAGCGCGATCGGCACGATCGACCGGACCAGCAGCCCTGCGGCGTGAGCGAGGGAATGCTTGCTGCCGGCAAGGTGCTGGCCAAGAAAGACGGCAAGCGCGAACACGGCCGCAAGCACAACAAAGGTCAGCACAAGGCCGAAACTGCCGATGCCGATCAAGGCGGTGCGTCCCGGAAACTCCAGCGGATTGATGCCGAACCGGCCTAGCCAGAAGAAGGTTTTCGACAGGCCGTCGAAGGATACCGACGACAGCGCAAGCAGCAGGAAAGCGACGCCGCTGAGCGACAGCGGCGCAACCTCGAGCAGCTTAGCGCCCGGCCAGCAGAGTTTGAGCCGGCCGTCCTCGTTGCGTTCGACAATGGCGAAGCGCGCCACCATCGAAAAGAACACTGTCAGGAACTCACCGCTGCGGGTCCAGCCGCGGTAGCCGAAGACCTGCATGGCCGCGAAGCTTAGCAGCCAGTAGACGCCGGCGGCCCAGGCCAGCCGCGCCGGGTCATCGGGCGCCGGGTCGATCAGCTCGAACCAGGCGAAGGCGAAGAACAGCACGAAAGCCGGCCAATAGCCGAGCCACTGGGGCGGCCGCCGTGGCTCGGTTCTGTCGGACAGGCGCGAGACGACGCGGCAAGGCCCGTACCACGGATTGAGCCACGACCAGAGATCGCCGCCGAGCCCTTGCAGCAAAGCCAGCCCAACCCAGAGCAATGTCCATACGGTCAGCGGCAGCGGATTGGAGAGCGGATCGCGGCTACCGAACAGGCCGGCGGCAATGAGAATTGCAAAGCCGGCAAAGGATATCAGGCTGACGGCAGTCCGCGCGCCGTCGCCGAAGGTGAAAAGCGGCAGGCGTTTGTGCCAGAAGCGGTCGAGGGAGTCCGGCCGCAGTAGCGCCAGGACAAGGAAACTGGCGGCGACGGCGAGCGCGCCACCGGCGAGGTAGTAGCCGGTGGGAAGCAGTAGCACGTAGCCGCGGTCGGAGGCATGGGCGAAGGCGGGCGCGGGTGACAGGAGAGCCACCGAAGCAACGAGGCCGGGAAAGGGCCTGATTGCAGAAATGCAGCGCTCTGCGGCGCCCCCCTCTGTCCTGCCGGACATCTCCCCCACTTGGGGGGAGATCGGCGGTTCCGCCGTCGGCTCTCCTTCTGCAACTTTAGCGATTGGCGAAAGCAGCAATGAGGGCGCAATCTCCCCCCTCGTGGGGGAGATGTCCGGTAGGACAGAGGCGGGCGAGAAGGAACTCATACTACGCAAGAGTTCCCTACCTCACACCTTCACCAACTGCTCCACGCGGTCCTTCTGGCCGAAAATGCGCAGATAGCGCTCGATCTCTTTCTCGTCGCCTGTCGACTTGGCCGGATTGTCGGAAAGCTTGACCGCCGGCCTGCCATTGGCCTCGGTGACCTTGCAGACCAGCGAGATGGCGTCGAGCCGGTTGGTCTCGGTCGGTGCGCAGCCTTCGAAATCATTGGTCAGGTTGGTGCCCCAGCCGAAGGACATGCGCACCTTGCCGCGGAAGTGGCGGTAGGTCTCCTCGATGGTCTCGACCTCAAGCCCGTCGGAGAAGATGAGCAGCTTCTGCTTGGGGTCCTTGCCCTTTTCGCGCCACCAGGAAATGATCTTCTCGCCGCCCTCGATCGGCGGCGCGCTGTCGGGGCGGAAGCCGGTCCAGTCGGCGACCCAGTCCGGCGCATCGCGCAGGAACGCCGCGGTGCCGAAGGTGTCCGGCAGCACGATCAGCAAATTGCCGCCGTAGTAGCGCTGCCAGTCCTGCAACACCTTATAGGGCGACTGCTTCAATTCCTTTTCCGAATTGGTGAGCGCGGCGAACACCATCGGCAGCTCATGCGCGTTGGTGCCGAGCGCTTCGAGGTCGTTGTCCATGGCGAGCAGGACGTTGGAGGTGCCGGTAAAGGCCTCGCCGATGCCCTCCTTCAACGCTTCGACGCACCAGCGCTGCCACAGGAACGAATGACGGCGGCGGGTGCCGAAATCCGAGATGCGGATGCCGGGCAGCGCCTTCAGCCGCTCGGTCTTGGCCCACATCTTGGCCTTGGCGCGGGCATAGAGCACGTCGAGCGCGAACGGCCCGAACGCCCGCATGGCCGCGCGAGATCGAAGTTCATTGATAATTGCCAGCGCCGGGATCTCCCACAGCGTCGTGTACATCCACGGGCCGCTGAAGGCGAGTTCGTATTGGCCGTCGCGCCTGGAGAGCTCGTATTCGGGCAGCCGGAAATTTTCCAGCCAGGCGAGGAATTCCGGTTCGAAGATCTGCTTGCGGCCATAGAAGGTGTTGCCGCCGAGCCAGATCATCTCTTTCTTCGAGAAGCGCAAGGTGCGGGCATGGTCGAGCTGCTCGCGCAGCTCCGTCTCGTCGATCTCCTCGGCAAGGCGGACCGAGGTGGTACGGTTGATCAGCGAGAAGGTGGCGTCGACCTTGGGATACATGCCCCAGATCATCTGCAGCATCAGAAGCTTGTAGAAATCGGTGTCGAGCAAGCTACGCACGATCGGGTCGAGCTTCCAGGTGTGGTTGTAGACGCGCCGCGCTATATCGGTCTTTGCCATCGCTCAATGCGCCTTCGCTGCTCGTTCTAGCTTTTGTCTAGCGCAATTCCGGACGGAAAACCGCTGCGCACTTTTCCTGGAATTGCTCCAAATGCCTCTTAGCATCGAATTTTTGAACGCGCCTCCCGCTTTGCGGGCTGGCCCGACAAAAAGAAGCCCCTGCGGCAAGCGGCGCCCACGGCAGTTTCGGCCTCAGGATGCGGTCTTGGCGCCGACCACCTTGAGCGCTGGACGCTTGCGGCGAAAGCCGATGCGGCCTGCCACCGGCGCGTCGGCGCGGCGATCGGCCTGCTCTTTCTCGGCAAACAGCCAGTCGATGAACAATTGCACGATCGGCGCCGACCGCATCTCGTTGCGGCAGACGACGTAGAAATCGTCGACGGCCGGCACGGAAAGGCTGAATGGCGCGACAAGCAGACCCCTGGCGAGCAGTCCGCTTGCCGTCACCGTGTCGCCGAGCGCCACGCCATGGCCGTGGACTGCGGCCTCGGTCGCCATGCGCGCGTCGCCGAGATGGTGGCGGCGGCCGCGCTCCAGGTCCAGCGCATCGGCGGCGGCCAGCCAGGTGTGCCATTCGCGGCCGTCGTCGCCATGCAGGAAGACGTGATCGGCGAGGTCGCGGACGGTGCGGATCGGGCGGTTGTTGATCAGCGTCGGGCTGACCACCGGGAACAGTTCGAGACCCGACCATTTGCGCATCCAGCAATCGGTCCAGCTGCCGTCACCATAGTGCACGCAGACATCGATATGCGGTGCGCGGACGTCCTTGGCATCATTGGATGGGATCAGCGTCAGCCGGATATCCGGATATTGCGAAGTGAAGCTGCCCAGCCGCGGGATCATCCACAGCAATAGCAGCGCCGGCACGCAGGATACCGATAGCGCGCCGGTGCTGGCCGGCCGTGTCATGCGCTGCGTGGCGGCGGCAATGCCGTCGAAGGCTGTCGACACCGCCGGCAGCAATTCGGCGCCGTGCGGCGTCAGCTTCACCCGCTGGCCGGCACGCTCGAACAGCTTGACGCCCAACGATTGCTCGAGCGCCTTGATCTGATGGCTGATGGCACCGTGGGTGACGTTCAGCTCGGCCGCCGCCTTGGTCAGCGAGGCATGGCGCGCCGTCGCCTCGAAGGCGCGCAGCGGGTTGAGCGGTGGCAAACGCTTGGCCATTTGGAACCTGAGCTCTGTGAGATTTTCTCACAGCGAACACCCTAACAATATCAATTGATTTTTCAATGCAGCTACAGGACACTTTGCCCAAGCATTGCATCAAGACGTGAAATCTGCAGGCAGCCAACGGCTGCGGCTATCGAGGCCGCCGTCCGCGCTGCACCAGCCATGGAGGACCGACATGGGTTATGACCGCGGCAAGCTCGAAGCGCTGCGCCGCAAATACGGCGAGAGCCATGGCGGCGAAATGTTCGACCCGAAATTCCAGCGTGTCGCCGACAAGATCTTCTCCAAGACCGGCACGCGGCTGGCGCCCTATTCCGGCATCCCGACCTTCCTCGCGGCGCCCTATCGTGAAATCGCCGCCGACAATCCGGATTTCGGCGATCTTCAGGTGGCGATGATCGGTGTGCCGATGGATCTGGGCGTCACCAACCGGCCGGGCGCCCGTTTCGGGCCAAGGGCGCTGCGCGCCATCGAGCGCATCGGCCCCTACAATCATGTGCTGGAATGCGCACCGACGCATGAGCTGAAAGTCGCCGACATTGGCGACATGCCGTTCCAGAGCCGCTACCGGCTGGAGACCAGCCATGACGACATCGAACGCCGCACCAACCAGATCGTCGACGCCGGCGTCCTGCCCTTGTCTGTCGGCGGCGACCATTCGATCAGCCACCCGATCCTGAAGGCTGTCGGCAAGAAGGCGCCGGTGGGCATGATCCATATCGATGCCCATTGCGACACCAGCGGCCTGTTCGACATGACCAAGTTCCACCATGGCGGTCCGTTCCGCAACGCGGTGCTGGACGGCGTGCTCGACCCGAGCCGCACCATCCAGATCGGCATTCGCGGCTCGGCCGAGTACCTTTGGGAGTTCACCTACGAGTCCGGTATGACCGTGGTGCATGTCGAAGAGGTGACCGGCCTCGGCATCCCCGCCATTATCGAGAAGGCGCGCAGGATAGTCGGCGACGGCCCGACCTATGTCTCCTTCGATATCGACAGCATCGATCCCGCCTTCGCGCCGGGCACCGGCACGCCGGAGGTCGGCGGGCTGACGACGCGCGAAGTGCTCGAGCTGCTGCGCGGCCTGAAGGGCCTCAATATCGTCGGCGGCGACGTCGTCGAGGTGGCGCCGCAATATGACGCGACCACCAACACGGCGCATGCCGGCGCGCAGGTGCTGTTCGAGATCCTCAGCCTGATGGTCTTCAGCCCGGCAATCACCAGCAAGGCGGGCTGACACGCTCGACCATGATCCCGAAAAGTGGGAACCGGTTTTCGGAGACGATCATGGTCCACTAGAAAATCCCAAAGGCGACCGCCGCGCTGGAGCCGGCGGTTGCACTCACATAAACAAGCTTCCAGCAGGGGAACGACAATGACATTTCACATGAAACTCAAATCATCCATCGCCGCCGTGCTGATGCTCGGCGCAACCGGCTTTGGTTTCACGACCCAGGCCGCCAATGCCGACGCTATCGACGACATCACCAAGGCCGGCGCCATCAATGTCGGTATCTTTTCCGATTTCCCACCCTTCTCCTCGGCCAGCGCCGACATGAGCATCAAGGGCTACGACATCGACGTGGCGCAATCCATCGCCGAGCAGCTCAAGGTCAAGCTCAATCTGGTCAGCGTGACCGGCCAGAACCGCATCCCATATCTTACCGACAAGCGCGTCGACCTGCTGATGAGCGTCGGCTATTCCAAGGAGCGTGAGCAGGTGATCGATTTCGCCGCCGCCTACGCGCCTTACTACATCGCCGTCATCGGCCCGGCAGCACTTTCGGTCAAAGGCAAGGAAGACCTTGCCGACAAGTCGATCGCCGTCAATCGCGGCACGCTGGAGGACACCTCGCTGACCGAGGCAGCACCCGCCTCGGCCGACATCCGCCGCTTCGACAACTATAATTCCGTCATCCAGGCCTTCATCTCGGGTCAGACCCAGCTGATGGTGGTCGGCAACGATGTCGGCGCCCAGGTGCTCGCCCGTCAGGAGGCGCTGAAGCCGGAGCAAAAGTTCCAGCTTCTCACCTCGCCCTCGCATATCGGCCTCAACAAGAAGGAAGACCGCCTCAAGCAAGCGGTCAACGATGCAGTTGCCAAGATGCTGGCCGACGGGAGACTGGACGAAAGCTCGAAGGCCTGGCTGAAGACACCGCTCGATCCCGCCAATCTCAAGGATTGACGGCCGGTGACCTATAGCCTCGACTTCGGCTGGCTTGCCGGGGCGACAGGGGCGATCGCGCGCGGCGCGGCCACGACGATCCTGTTGATCGCCGTGACCACGCTGGCGGGAACGTTGCTCAGCATCCTCGGCGCGGCAGGGCGGCGAAATGGCCCGCTGCTGCTCAAGCGGGCGATCGGCGTCTATGTCGAGGTGATCCGCAACACGCCGTTCCTGGTGCAGCTGTTCTTCATCTTCTTCGGGCTGCCAAGCATCGGCGTGAGGCTCGATCCCGTGCTGGCAGCCATGCTGGCGATGACGCTCAACATGGCGGCCTACACGATCGAGATCGTTGGCGCCGGACTCGACGCGGTGCCGCCCGGGCAGACGGAAGCGGCAATGGCGCTTGGGCTCAGGCCGCGCCAGGTCTTCATCAAAATCGTGCTGCCGCAGGCGCTCAAGGTGATCTATCCGGCGCTGACCAGCCAGATCGTCATCATGATGCTGGAATCCGCCGTGGTGTCGCAGATCGCGGTGCGCGAGCTGACCTATGAAGCCGACATGCTGCAGGCGCGCACGTTCCGGGCTTTCGAGACCTATTTCGTGGTGACGATGGTCTATCTCATCCTGTCGATTGGGCTGCGCCGGCTGCTGGTCGGCGGCGGTCGCCGGCTTCTTGGAGCCGGCGTGTCATGATCGAATTCACCTTCTGGGACATTCTGCGCAACCTGCTGCTGGCGGCGCGCTGGACGGTGCTGTTGTCGTTGGCTGCCTTTGTCGGCGGCGCCGTGGTCGGCATGATCGTGCTGTTCTTCCGGATCGCCAAGAATAAATGGGCGCGCCGGTTTGCCTCCGGCTACATCGCGCTTTTCCAGGGCACGCCGCTGCTGATGCAGCTCTTCCTGATGTTCTTCGGCTTGCCGATGCTGGGCCTGCGCATCGAGCCGTGGACCGCGGCGGTGCTTGGCCTGACCTTCTTTGCCAGCGCCTATCTCGCCGAGATCTGGCGCGGCGGCGTCGATGCATTGCCACGCGGCCAGTGGGACGCCGGCGCCAGCCTCGGCCTGCACTATCTGCAGGAACTCCGGCTGATCATCCTGCCGCAGGCGTTTTCGATCACCCGCGCGCCGACCGTCGGCTTCCTGGTGCAGCTGATCAAGTCGACCGCGCTGACCTCGATCATCGGTTTCGAGGAGCTGGTGAGGACATCCAACGCAATCAACAATGCGACCTTCGAACCGTTCAAAGTCTACGGGCTGGTAGCGCTGATCTTCTTCGTCATGTGCTTTCCGCTGACGCAATATGCGCGCTCGCTGGAACAGCGGGCGGCGGCCCGCTGAGCGGGCGACCAGCAATTCAACGCCCGAACACCAGCGGCGGCGCGATCCTGTCCCGCCGCAGCCAGCGTCCCAGCAGGAGTGCAGCAACCACCGCCAGTCCCGACGATAGGCCGATCCAGATGCCGACGCCGTTGAAACCGAAATGGAAGGCGAGCAGCACGCCGAGCGGCAGGCCGATGCCCCAATAGCCGATCGCGGCATAGATCATCGGCACCTTGGTGTCGTGCAGGCCGCGCAGCATGCCGCTGGCTACCGCCTGCGCACCGTCAAAAACCTGGAACAGCGCGGCAAAAGCGAGGAACGACACGGCCAGCGCGACCACCTCGGCATTAGCCGGATTGCCCAGATCGATGAAGGCCCCGATCAAGAGGTGCGGCCACAGGATCATCACTAGCCCCATCAGCGCCATGAAGGAGACACCGACGACATAGGCGGTCCAGCCAGCCCGGCTGACACCTTCCGGATTGCCGGCGCCGTGGGCAAGTCCGACGCGCACCGTCACCGCCTGGTTGAGGCCGAGCGGCACCATGAAGGTGATCGAGGCGATCTGGATGGCGATCGCATGGGCGGCAAGCGAAGCCGCATCGATCAGGCCCATGAGAAAGGCCGCCGCGTTGAAAATCGTCACCTCAAACGCCAGCAGGCCGGCGATCGGCAGGCCGAGCCGCAGCAGGCCCTTGAAGCGCGGCCAATCGGCCCGCCAGAAGCGTCCGAACAGACGATAGCGCCGGAATTTCTTCTCAAGCATCACCACCGCCGCCATGCCGGCGAACATTAACGTGCTGGACAGCGTGGTGGCGAGGCCGGAGCCGGCGATGCCCATCGATTGGATGCCGAGATTGCCGAACATGAACAGCCAGTTGAAAAAGGCGTTGCAGGCGACGGCAACGAAAACGATGATCAGTGCCCAGCCCGGCCGCTCCAGCGCCGAAATAAACGAGCGCAGGACGATGTAGCCGAAAAAGGGCAGCACCGCCCATTCGAGCCAGCGCAGATAGATGCCGGCCTGATGCGCCAGTGCCGGTTCCTGACCCATGGCCAGCAACACGGCCTCGCCGTGCCAGAGAAAGACCCAGATCGGAATGCAAATGAGGATCGCCAGCCACAGACCCTGGCGCACGGTGCGGCGCAGGTCGCGCACCGAGTGGCGGCGACGGCCGAGCTCGGTCGCCATCATCGGCGAGGTCGCCAGCATCAGGCCAAGTCCAAAGATCAGCGGCATGAAGTAAAGGTTGGCACCAAGCGCACCGCTGGCCAGCGTGTCCGGCCCCAGCCGCCCCATCATCATGACGTCGGTAGCGGTCATCGCGGTCTGACCGAGATTGGTCAGCACCATCGGCCAGGCGAGCGCCAGCATCGCCCTGATTTCCCGACGCCAAAGGTTTTCCGGCGCGCGAGCGTCGGCTTCGATCGCAGACATTTTTTCCGCCTATCCGATTGCGGCACGTCGGCAAGAGCCGGAAGCCGCGTCTCAGCGCGGAAAATGGCCAAGATCGGCCGGATTCCGCATTACGACGGGTTTGTCTATGAAATGGGCACCGGAGGCAAGAGGCTAACTTGCGGAAGGGTTAAGCCAGTCGGCTCAATGCAGGCTATTGGAGAGGCCATGGAAGCCGCTATGGTCACGGTGGATTCCTTTGAAAGGCAGCCTGATGAGCGCGTTTCCCGAAATCTATCTGGTTCGGCATGGCGAGACGGAATGGAGTGCGTCCGGAAAACATACCGGCCGGACCGACATACCGCTGACGCCGGCCGGCGAGGACGCGGCAAGGCGGGTCACTGAGCGGCTAAAGGGTCTATCCTTCTCGGCGGTGTGGTCGAGCCCGTCGCAGCGCGCCTTCAACACCTGTGCGCTGGCCGGCTTCGGCTCGTCAGGCGTGAAGAAGGACGATCTGGCGGAGTGGGATTATGGTGCCTATGAGGGATTGACCACCAAGCAAATCCTCGCCGAGCGTCCCGGTTGGCGGCTCTTTCGCGACGGCTGCCCGCGCGGCGAGTCCGCCACGGATGTAGGCTCGAGGGCGGACCGGATCGTCAGCCAGTTGCTCGAGGCCAGCGGCAATGTCCTGGTCTTCTCAAGTTCGCATTTCCTGAGGGTGCTAGCCGCACGCTGGCTCGGCCTGCCACCGCAAGACGGCGCGCTTTTCGTGCTGGATACCGCCAGCGTAAGCGTGATCGGTTATGAGCACGGCCTTGACGAACCGGTCGTCCGGCGCTGGAACCAGAGATAGCCGCCGATCCCGATCTATCGGATCGCGTCCAGCGCCTGCCTTTGCCGATGCATCTCGAGAAACACGCGGTAGTCGCGATCGAACCGGCCGGCGGCAGCCGGATTGGGCTCGCGCGTCCTGCCGCCTTGCTGCATAGCGACGCAAGCGGCGTTCAAATCGGGAAAAAGCCTGGCAGCGGTGGCGGCAATCATGCCGGTGCCGAGCAGCACCGCCTCGTCCGCCAGCGGCTCGACCACCGTGCATCCGGTGGCGTCGGCATAGAGCTCCATCAGCAAGGGGTTCTTGGTGTGGCCACCGGTGACATGCAGCGTGTCGATCAGATAGCCGTTCTCGTTCAGCGCCTCCAGCACATGGCGGACGCCAAGCGCGATGCTGACGGCGGTGCGCCAATAGAGCTTGCACAGACTGTCGAAGGACGAATCCAGCGTCAGCCCGCTGATGACGCCTACGGCATGCGGGTCGGCGAGCGGCGAGCGGTTACCGTGAAAATCGGGCAGCACATGCAGCCTGGCGGCGAGGTTGTCTCCTTCAGCGGCGCGCAGCTCGGCGACGCGGCGGGCGATCCTGGCATGCATGGCGGCATCCGGCTCGCCGCCGGCGCCATGCCAGCGGATGATGTGATCGAGCAGCGCGCCGGTGGCCGACTGGCCACCTTCCGACAGCCACAGGCCGGGAAGGGCGGCGCCATAGTAAGGACCCCAAACACCGGCGAAAGGCTGCGGATCGGGCGACATCGCCATGACGCAACTCGACGTGCCGGCGATCAGAGCCAGATGGCGGCCGATGTTGGTCGCGTCACCGGCGAAGCCGCCGAGCACGCCAAGCGCGCCGGCATAGGCATCGATGACGCCGGCGCCAACCCGGCATTTTTCGGTGAGGCCAAGCTCCGCCGCGGCTTGCGTGTTGAGCGCACCGATATCTGCGCCGACCGGGCTTGCCTTTCCCGGCAGATTGCCGTGCTCGAAAACGTCGCCGAGCCCGACCGCTTCGAAGAAGTCGCGCCGCCAGCCGGTCTCTTCATGGGCCAGATAGGTCCATTTGGCGGTCAGCGTGCATTGCGAACGGGCGAGCGAGCCGGTCGCCTTCCAGGTGAGGAAATCGGTGAGGTCGAATAGGTAGCCGGCTTCGTTCCATGCTCCGGGTAGGTTGCGCTTCAGCCACATCAGCTTCGGCGTCACCATTTCCGGCGACATGACGCCGCCGATATAGTCGAGCACGGCATGGCCGCTTTCGGTGCATTCGTCGGCCTCGGCAATGGCGCGATGGTCGAGCCAGACGATGGTGTCCCAGCGTCTTTCGCCAGTGACGGACACGCTGAGCTGGTCGCCATGCCGGTCCCGCACCACCAGCGAGCAGGTGGCGTCAAAGGAGATGCCGACGATATCCTCAGCCTTCACGCGCGCCTTTTCGCGGGCAGCGCGGACGGCCATGCACACCGCCGACCATATATCCTGCGAATCGTGCTCGGCGTGGTCGGCCTTCGGCTGTTGCATGGCGATCGGGTGCTCGGCGCGGCCGAGCAAGGCGCCACCGGTGTCGAGAATGCCGGCACGGGCGCTTCCGGTGCCGACATCGACCGCGCAAACGAAACTGTTGGTCAAGGTGTTCTTGCTCTCGCTCCCAGGCCTGCAATCAGATCGGGCAATTGCAGCATGTCAGCGAATATAAAGTCCGGCTCACTCGACGCAAGCCGCGCTTTCAGTGCCGGGTTGCCGGTGTGCGAGCCCCCGGTGAAGGCAAGGACGCGCATGCCTGCCACCCGCGCCGCTTCGATGCCGGCCGGGCTGTCCTCGACGACGAGGCAGTTTCGCGGGTCCGCTCCCATTTTAGCAGCCGCATGGAGAAAAAGATCGGGCGCCGGTTTGCCCCGCGCCACCATGGCAGCGCTGAACAAATGCGGCTCCAGCAGCCCAAGCAACCCCGTAACCTTGAGCGCATAGCGGATCCGCTCCAGCGTGCCGGAGGAGGCGACGCAGCACGGCACGCCGAGCTTCGGCAGGACCTGTGCCATGCCTGGCATCGGTTTCAGCTCCTGGCGAAACTTGCGCATCAGTTCGGAGCGCATCTCGGTCAGATGCTGGTCGGTGAGATCGAGCCCGAAGTCGCTTGCGAGGATTTCGCGGACGCTCTTCATGCTCTTGCCGAGGAAGTGCTCGTAGGCAACGTCCTCGCTGACGTTGCCGCCGGCAAGCGCGATCATCTCCAGCAATGCCGAGACGGACAGCATCTCGCTATCCACCAGCACGCCGTCACAGTCGAAAATGACCAGTTCAGGCGTCATCGCGCTGGATCGGCTTCAGAGGTCGCCGGCGAGATAGCGCGTCAGTGTCGCGCGCGCGCCGTCCGCCCACAGCGATTTGAGCGCATGGGCGAACGCTTCGGCGAACGGCGGCGAGCGGCCGACATCGCCATAGATGTCCTCCATGGCAAGCCAGGCGGCAGGCATGTCCCTGGCCGCCTTGGCCGTCCCCTGCAACCGGCCCCAGTTCGGGTCGTTGGGCTCGGTGACGGCACCGGAATCCGTGGTGCCGAAGCAGTAGCGACACCAGAGCGCAGATTCCAGCGCCAGGCCGGTGACACTTTTGCCAGCCTTCAGCCGGTCGGCGATGGTCGGAATGATGAATTTCGGCTGGCGGTTAGAGCCGTCGAGGCAAAGCCGGCGTATGGTGTCGCCGATCTTCGGATTGGAGAAGCGGTGCTCGATGAGCTGGTAGTAATCTTCGAGGTCGGTGTCCGGAACCGGCGGCACGGTCGGGATGATTTCGTCATGCTCGAGCTTGTCGAGGAAGCCGCGTACCAGCGGCTCCTGCATCGCCTCATGGACGAAATGGATGTCCATCAGCCCGGCCGGATAGGCGATGGTCGCATGGCCGCCATTGAGGATGCGGATCTTCATCAGCTCATAGGGCGCGACGTCGCTGACGAACTGCACGCCGACCTGTTCCAGCGGCGGCCTTCCGTCGGTGAAACGGTCCTCCAGCACCCATTGCTTGAACGGTTCGCAAAACACCGGCCAATTGTCGTCGAGGCCGAACTCGCTGGAGAGAATGCCGCGCTCGCGGTCGGTGGTGGCCGGCGTGATGCGGTCGACCATGCCGTTGGGAAAGGCAACGTTTTCGCTCACCCAGTTTGCCAGATCCTCGTCGATCAGCCGCGCCAGGCCGATGACGCCATCCGAGGTGACGTGGCCGTTATGGGGGATGTTGTCGCAGGACATGATTGTGAAGGGCACGATGCCGTCGGCGCGGCGACGCAGCAGCCCGGCGAGGATGAGCCCAAAAACCGTCTTCGGTGTCGCCCCGGGTTGTGCGTCGGCAACGATGTCGGGATGCGTCGGATTGAAGACGCCGGAAGCCGGATCGATGAAATAGCCACCCTCGGTAATGGTCAGGGAAACGATCTTGATCGCCGGATCGGCAAGCCGCTCGACGATTGCGGGCGCGTCGCCCGGCATCAGGAAATCGATCATAACGCCGGTGACGCGCGCGCTCATATGGCCGCTGTCCTGCTCGACCACGGTGGTCAGCCAGTCCTGTTCCTGCAGCTTGCCGCGGCCGACCTTCTCGCCCTCGAAGACGCCGGCGCCAACGATGGCCCAGTCGTGGCCGACGCCCGAATTGAAGAGGTCGTCGAGATAGACGGCCTGATGCGAGCGATGGAAATTGCCGACGCCGAAATGCACGATGCCGGCCTTGAGCGCGGCGCGATCATATTTCGGGCCGGCGACCTTGGGCGGCAGCTTGGCGAGTATGGAAGAAGAGAGTTTCACGGACATCTGCTTTACCCTTTAGCGGGACGACTCTTCCCCCCGTGGAGGAGACGGGGAGAAGAGCGCCTTCGCCCCCTCAACTCATCCACTGGCCGCCATCGACATTGTAGGTCTGGGCAACGATGTATTCGGCCTCATCGCTGGCCAGGAACACCGCCATGCCGGTGAGGTCTTGCGCCGTGCCCATGCGGCCATAAGGCACGGCTTCGCCGACCAGCCTCTTCTTTTCGCCTTTCGGCCGGTTCTCGAACTCGGCGAACAGGGCATCGACGTGATCCCAATGCTCGCCGTCGACGACCCCCGGTGCTATCGCGTTGACATTGATGCCGTGCTTGATCAGGTCTAGCCCTGCCGACTGGGTGAGCGAGATGACCGCCGCCTTGGTGGCGCAGTAGACGGCGACCAGCGCCTCGCCGCGGCGCCCGGCCTGGCTTGCCATGTTAATGATCTTGCCGCCCTTGCCCCGGCCAATCATCGAACGGGCGGCGGCCTGCAACGTAAACAGCGTGCCGGCGACGTTGACCGAGAACAATTTGTCGTAGCTTGTCTTGGTGATCTCGACGATCGGCGCCAGGTCGAACAAAGCAGCGTTGTTGATCAAGATATCCAGGCCGCCGGCCCTGGCTTCGACCGCCTTGACGGCCTCATCGATAGACGCGAGATCGGTGACGTCGAGCTTTACCGCGTAGGCGTTGCGGCCGATTTCCGAAGCCGTCTTCTCGGCGGCTTCGAGATTGATGTCACCAATCGCGACCGTCGCCCCTTCGCGCAAGTAGGCTTCGGCAAACGCCCTGCCGATGCCGCGCGCCGATCCGGTAATCAGCGCCGATTTACCCCGGAGCCTCATTGCAGCATCGCCTTCCCGTCGGCGCCGAAACGATGCAGCTTGGCCTTTTCCGGCGTCAGGTAGATCGTGTCGCCGTGATGGGCGGCCAACTCGCCGTCGGCACGCACCGTCAGTTGCCCGACACCATCCGCCTGGACGTGCAAAAACGTGTCGGAGCCGAGATGTTCGGCAACGCCGACCGTCGCCTTCCAGTCGCCTGACGTCTTCGAAATGTTCATATGCTCCGGGCGGATGCCGACTGTGCTGGCGCTATATTTGGCGGCCTGCGCGCCTTCGATCAGGTTCATCTTCGGCGAGCCGATGAAACCGGCGACGAACAGATTCTTCGGCGTCTTGTAGAGCTCCATCGGCGAGCCGACCTGCTCGATATTGCCGGCGTTGAGCACGACGATCTTGTCGGCCATGGTCATCGCCTCGATCTGGTCGTGGGTGACGTAGACCATGGTGGTCTTGAGCTGGTGATGCAGCTCGCTGATCTCCAGCCGCATGGTGCCGCGCAGCGCCGCGTCGAGATTGGACAAAGGCTCGTCGAACAGGAAGGCGGAAGGCTGGCGCACGATGGCGCGGCCGATGGCGACGCGCTGCCGCTGGCCGCCGGAGAGCTGGCCGGGGCGGCGATCTAGGTAGTTGGTGAGGTTCAAGATGCGGGCGGCGTCCTTCACCTTCTTGTCGATGGTCGCCTGGTCCTCGCCCGCCATCTTCAGGGGGAAAGCGATGTTCTTGGCCACCGTCATATGCGGGTAAAGCGCATAGGACTGGAACACCATGGCCAGCTTGCGCTTGGCCGGCGCCTCGCCGGTGACGTCGCGGCCATCGATGATGATGGTGCCGCCGCTGGTGTCCTCCAGGCCGGCAATCAGACGCAACAGCGTGGACTTGCCGCAGCCCGACGGGCCGACGAAGACGACGAACTCGCCGTTCTCGATGACCAGGTCGAGGCCGGGGATGATGGACGTCGCCCCGAAGGATTTGGAGACGTTCTTGAGCGTGATGTTTCCCATGATTTCCTCCCCCGAAGGGCTGTTTTTCGTTTTGCGTCAGGCGATGCCCGTTACTTTACCGCCCCAAACGTCAGGCCGCGGACCAGCTGCTTCTGGCTGAACCAGCCCATGATCAGGATCGGCGCGATCGCCAGTGTCGAGGCGGCCGAAAGCTTGGCCCAGAACAGCCCCTGCGGACTGGAGAAGGAGCTGATGAAAGCGGTGAGCGGCGCTGCCTCGGTGGTGGTCAGCCGGATCGTCCAGAACGCCTCGTTCCAGGCGAGGATGATGTTGAGCAGCATGGTCGAGGCGATGCCCGGCACCGCCATCGGCGTCAGCACGTAGATGATCTCGTTCCAGAGCGATGCGCCGTCCATGCGCGCCGCTTCCAGGATCTCGCCCGGGATCTCGCGGAAGTAGGTGTAGAGCATCCAGACCACGATCGGCAGGTTGATCAGCATCAGCATGACCATCAGGCCGATGCGGCTGTCGAGCAGTCCGGTGTCGCGGAAGATCAGATAGATCGGGAACAGCACGGCGACGGCCGGCATCATCTTGGTGGAAAGCATCCACATCAGGATGTCCTTGGTGCGTTTGCTTGGCGAAAACGCCATCGACCATGCCGCCGGTACGGCGACAAGCAGAGCCAGGACGGTCGAGCCGACCGACAGGAACACCGAGTTCAGGAAGAATTTGAAATAACCGTTCTGCGCCTGGACCTCGGAATAGCTCTCCGTGGTTCCCGACGGGAACAGGTTGAAGCCCTGGATGGCCTCCTGCTCCGATTTGAACGAAGTGATGATCGTATAGAGGATCGGGAAGAAGATCAGCAGCGCGACGATCCAGGCGGCCGCGGTCGCAATCGTCTTGTGCTGGGTGGTGACTGCACGTGCCATCGTTTCCTCCCTTATTTATCCAAATTCTTGCCGACGGCGCGCATGGCGAAGAAGGCGACGATGTTGGCGAGAATGACTGCGATAATACCCCCGGCGGACGCCTGGCCGATTTTGAACTCCAGCAATGCCTTCTGGTAGACGAGGAAGGGCAGGTTGGTGGAGGCATAACCCGGGCCGCCATTGGTGGTGACGAGGATCTCGGCATAGACCGACAGAAGGAAGATCGTCTGGATCAGGATGACCACGGTTATGGCGCGCGACATATGCGGCAGCGTCAAATAGATGAAGCGGCTGATGAAGCCGGCGCCGTCCATTTCGGCGGCTTCCTTCTGCTCGCCGTCGAGCGACTGAAGCGCGGTCAACAGGATCAGCGTTGCAAACGGCAGCCACTGCCAGGCGACGATGATGATGATGGCCAAAAGCGGGTGCTGCCCGAACCAGTCGATCGGCTGCCCGCCGAAGAAGCGCGCAATATCGGCGAAGACGCCGTATTGCGGATGCATGATCATGTTCTTCCAGACCAGTGCCGCCACCGGCGGCATGACGAAGAACGGCGAGATGACGAGGATGCGGACGATGCCCTGTCCCCACATCGGCTGATCGAGCAGAAGGGCCAGCAAGATACCGCCGATCACCGTGATCAAAAGCACGCTGACGACGATGGTGAGCGTGTTGAGGATCGACTGCAGGAATGCCGGGTTGGAATAGAACAGCGCGTAGTTCGAAAACCCGACGAAGCCGTCGCGCATCGGATTGAGCGGATTGTACTGTTGGAAGGAGAACCACAGCGTGAATGCCAGCGGTACAATCATCCAAACCAGCAGCAGCACCACGGATGGCGCCATCATGAAGCGGGCAAGCGAACGGGTCTGCTGAGTAGCCATGACGGTCACCCTTCGAGGTCAGCCAAGTTTTCAGCGGTGTGATAGCCGGCCGCCCGAACTGGGATTCGGGCGGCCGTTGCCGGTCGCCATTGGCAACCGGCACCGGGAGGAGCCTACTTGATGTAACCGCCCTCGGTCATCGTCGCGGTGGCGGCGTCCTGCGCCTGTTTCAGGGCATCGTCGACGCTCGACTGGCCGGCAAGTGCCGCCGAGAAGAGCTGGCCGACAGTGGTGCCGAGGCCCTGGAACTCAGGAATGGCGACGAACTGGACGCCGACATAGGGCACCGGCTTGACGGTCGGATGCGTCGGATCGGCGGAGTTGATCGAGTCCAGCGTCATCTTGGCGAAAGGTGCTGCCTTCTGGTACTCAGGATTGGCATAAAGCGAGGTGCGTGTGCCCGGAGGAGCGCTGGCCCAGCCTAGCTTGGAGGCGACGAGCTCGGAGTAATGCTTGCTGGTCGCCCACGATACGAACTTTTCGGCGGCGTCGGCCTTCTGGGTGCCGGCGGGAATGGCCAGCGACCAGGCCCACAGCCAGTTGCCGCGCTTGCCGAGGCCATTGTCCGGCGCCAGCGCATAGCTAACCTTGTCGGCGACCTTCGAACTCTTCGGATCGGAGACCATGGATGCGGCGACCGTAGCGTCGATCCACATGCCGCATTTGCCCTGCTGGAACAGCGCCAGGTTTTCGTTGAAGCCATTCGACGATGCACCCTCGGGGCCGTCGGCCTTCATCAGGTCGACATAGAACTGCAGCGTGTTCTTCCATTCGGGCTGGTCGAATTGCGGCTTCCAGTTCTCGTCGAACCAGCGCGCGCCGAACGAGTTCGACATGGCGGTCAGGAAGGCCATGTTCTCGCCCCAGCCAGCCTTGCCGCGCAGGCAGACGCCGTTCACGCCGTTGGCGCGGTCGGTCATCTTGTCGGCGGCCTGCTTGATGAAGTCCCAGGTCGGTGCATCGGGCATCTTGAGCCCGGCCTTTTCCATCAGGTCCTTGCGGTACATGACGAAGGAGCTCTCGCCATAGAACGGCGCTGCATAGAGCTTGCCGTCGACTGACAGACCGCCAGCGATGGCCGGCAGGATGTCCTTGGCGTCGTAGTCGTCGCCGAGTTTATCGAGCGGCAGGAGCCAGCTCTGCTTGGCCCAGATCGGCACTTCATAGGTGCCGATGGTCATCACGTCATACTGGCCGCCCTTGGTGGCGATGTCGGTGGTGACGCGCTCGCGCAGCACGTTCTCTTCGAGCGTGACCCAGTTGAGCGTGACGTCGGGGTTCGCCTTGGTGAAGTCGTCCGTCAGCGTCTGCATGCGGATCATATCGGCATTGTTGACGGTGGCGATGGTGATGGATTCGGCATGCGCGGCGAAAGCAAGTGCGCTGGCCGACAACAGGCCTAGGGTGAACGTGCGAAGTTTCATCAAAATTCCTCCCATAAACCAAGATGAGCATTTGCCTTGGCTGTGAGCAATTACTCACTTGCGATGAATTATGTCAAGACGGATTCGTTGCTGCAGCGCAGCACGCCGGGTCTGGTGCAGCGGCAAGCCTGGGACGTTTGCGGCATGTCTGACGAAGGATTCGGCCGGGCGGATTGGGCCCGGCGCTTTGCTATCGGGCTTGCTGGGATTCAGCCTACTGGCAAGCGATCTCGCTCAGGATCCAATCGCGGAAGGCGCGGATCTTCGGCACGTTGCGTCGTGCCGTCGGATAGACCAGCCAATAGGCGTGGCCGTCGTCACCGACCAGATCAAAGGGCTGGATCAGGCGGCCGTCGGCAAGTTCGGTCTTGAACAGCGCCTTGGTAACGATCGCCACGCCGTGGCCGGCAATCGCGGCATTGGCCTCGTAGGCCTGCGCGCCCATGCTGGTGCCGGGACGCTTGGCCAGCTCCTCGACCGGCAGGCCGGCGACGGCAAACCAGTCCCGCCACCAGATGTCACCCGGGTCGAGGATCGGCAGCCGCAGCAGGTCGGCCGGCTCCTTGACGCCGCCGATGCTTGCCGCGAGCTTTGGACTAAGGACCGGCGTGAAATCGGCCCTGAAAAGCATATGGGTCTCGACGCCCGACCAGTTGCCGCCGCCGGAGCGGATGGCGATGTCGATATCCTCTCTGGCAAAGTCGACAACCCTGTTCGAAGTGTCGACGCGCACCGCCAGCGACGGATGCGCGACCTGGAACGAGCCGAGATGCTGCGCCAGCCAATTGGAGGCAAAGGTCAGCAGCGTCGAAACGCAAAGCACGCCGTCGGCGCCGGTGCGCGCGGCGGCATAGGCGCCGCTCAACAGCGCGAACGCCTCGCTGACCGCGGGCGCCAAGCGCTGGCCGGGTTCGGTCAGCACGATCTGTTTTGGCTGGCGCAAGAACAGGGGCGCGCCGATGCGCTCCTCCAGAAGCTTGATCTGGTAGCTTGCCGCCGCCTGCGTCATGCCAAGCTCCTGGGCGGCCTTGGTGAACGAGAGATGCCGCGCCACCGCCTCGAACACCCGGATCGCCTGAAGCGGAGGAAGCTGCGAAACCAGCTGTCGTGAATTGAGCTTCGGCATAAGCCCTCCTTATGGGCAGTGATCGACGTTTGATTGGCGGCACCGGCCGGTCCTACCGATATTCCGTATTGAAGATCAATTACGCGTAGAGATAGCGAAGGCTGACGATCATGACCACAATACAGGAAAAGCTGCTTCTTGCTCCAGCCCATGGCTGGTTTTCACGGTTGGCGCGGGGATTGGCAGGGCACGCGGCGCGGAAACGGGGCTATCTCGACGTCCGGGAGCTCCCGCCGCATCTGCAGCGCGACATGGGCTTTCTCGACGGCAACGATCCTTGCGGCCGGCACCAGTAGTGACGCTCGTTTTATCGGGGATTCAGATGCGTTTCGATTTCACATGATCGTTTCCGACCGCCAGCGGCTCGGAGATCATGCGCCCGCCAGCAAGGCGGCGGCGGTCCGCTCATCGGTGATGAGGCCGTTGACCAGCCGCCGGTTGACGGCGGCGAAGATGCCCGGCAGCTTGCGGTCGCCCATGGCAAGCGCGATCACCAGCGACTTTTCGCGCGACGGCAGCGGCGCCGACGACACCCGGTCGTTGGTGATGCTCTCGATCATGCGGCCGTCGCGGTCGAACACCCAGCCGACGATCTCGGCGACGCCGCCGGCCTTCTGCAGCGCCTTCAATTCACCCTCCGAAATGAAGCCGTCCTCGTAAAGCGGCGCCTTCGGGCCGAGATCGCCGATGCCGACAAAGGTGACGTCGGCCTCGGCCGCAAGCGCCAGTGTGGGCTGGATCATCGGCTGGCTGAGCAGCATCTCGCGCTCCTCGGGCGAGGAAGCGATGACCGGCAAAGGCATCGGAAACGAGCGCGCCTTGACCCTGTCGGCCATGGTGAAGATGACGTTGTAGAAGGCGGCAGAGCCGTCCGGCGAGATGTTGCCGGTCAGCGATACCACCTTGTGCTGCGGGCATTCCATCGGCGGCAGCTGCTCGATCGCCGCCTTGAGCGTGCGGCCGGTGCCGATCGCCATGACGATCGGCGTCGGCGACCGCAGCCGCCGCTCGATCTCGGCCGCCGCCGCCTCGGCGACGCCGATGATGGTGGAGGACGAAGAAGGGTCGCTCGGCACCACCTCCACCAGATCAAGCGCAAAGCGCGATTTCAGCCGTGCCGCAAGGTCGAGGCAATTGGCGATCGGATGGTCGACGCGCACCTTGATCAACCCTTCGGAGACTGCAAGCGACACCAGCCGCTGCGCCGTCTGCCGGGAGATGCCAAGCGTGGCGGCGATCTGGTCCTGGGTGTTGCCGGCAACGTAATAGAGCCAGCCGGCGCGCGCCGCGTCGTCCAGCCTGTTGCCGCCGCTATCCTGCCGCGAATTCAAGGTCCTGCCTCCCAGCCCGCCGAGCATAAGAGGCGGAGCACCATAGTTTCGCAGGGAATGAGGTTGTGCGCAATTGCCTATTGTACGAGCAATTGCTTAAGGTCCGGACTTGGTGGTTCGAACGAAGTGACGGGGTCGACGTAGTCTCGTCGCAACAGCAAGGCTGTCGAGGTCGCACCAATCTCGGTTCCAAAGCGCGACGTGTTCGGTCGGCCTCATGCGACGCGCTTCTTTTTTATGTATGTCGATATCGCAAAACCGCGGCACACTTTTGCGCGACATGCATTAGCGGGGACGCGGCGGTTTATCTCCGGAGCTAAACGCTTTAAGGGATTTTGGAGAATGGAGCCTTGCATGACGCCGAAAGCGGTTTTCTGGGATATGGACGGCACGCTGGTCGACAGCGAACCGCTGCACGAGGCGGCGCTGATTGCGGCGCTGCACAGCGTTGGCATCGCCCCGCCAACCGACCTGCATGAGCGCGTGCTCGGCATCGCCGCATGGCCGGTCTACGAGATGCTGCGCGACGAGTTCGGCCTCGACCTGCCTTTCGACGACTGGATCGTGCGCAAATACGATCACTATCTGCCGATGGCGCAAACGCTGAGGCCACGCAGCGGCGCGATCGAGATTTTCAACGAGCTGCGCAAGCTTGGCGTGGAGCAGGCGGTGGTGTCCAATTCCGACCGGCTGATCGTCGACGCCAATCTGCGCGCGGTCGGCCTTTTCTACCCCGGCATGAAGACCATCAGCCGCAACGACGTGCGCGAAGGCAAGCCGCATCCCGAGCCATTCCTGCGCGCCGCCTGGCTGGCTGGCGTCGATCCCGCCGAGGCCGTAGCGGTCGACGACAGCATGACCGGCGCCACGGCGGGGCTGGCGGCGGGAATGAAGACGGTCTTCTGGCCGGAGGCGCCGATGGAAGAGCCGCCGGGCGCGATTGTCATCAACAGCGCCGACGAATTGCGAGCCCATCTGGGACTTTAAGCTTGGCTGAAAAGGCCGCCGCAAGCTAGACTTCCTGCAACGCCGATGATTGGCGAAACCAGCGATGACAGCGTCCTTCTCCCCGTCATTGTACGGGGAGAAGTGCCCGGCAGGGCGATGAGGGGCGGCACCGAGCTTGACAATTAACGCCCCTTTCCGGGCGCATTGAGATCACTGGCAGGCCGAGTTTTGAGTTCGTCGCAGGCTTTCGGGCGCTTGCGCTGCCCCTCATCCGCCTGCCGGCACCTTCTCCCCGTATAGCGACGGGGAGAAGGGCGCAGCTCAGTTCCGGTAGGCAGGCTCCTGCTCGTCGAGGATCGCCTTCAGTTCGGAAAGGTGGCGCTCGGCCTGACCGGGATAATCTTCCTGTTCCCTTGCCGCTTTCTCGGCGATCTCGTCCGACAATACCCGCAGCGGCCGGCCGGTCCACAGCGCCTTGATGTAGGTTTCGGCGGCGCGCTCGAAATAGAACATGCGGTTGAAGGTGTCGGCAACGCTGTCGCCGATGACCAGCACGCCATGGTTGCCCATCACCATGACCTTGACCTTCGGGTCGACAAGAAGCTGCGAGCAGCGCTCGCCTTCTTCCTCGAAGGCCAGCCCGCCGTAATGCCCGTCGACGACATGGCGGTTGAAGAAGATCGCTGAGTTCTGGTCGACCGGCGGCAACGTCGAGTCGGCGAGCGAGGCAAGCACGGTGGCGTGGATCGAGTGGACATGCATGACGCAGCGTGCATGACGCACATTGCGATGGATGGCGCCATGCAGGCCCCATGCCGTCGGGTCAGGTGCATTCGGGCCGGAGAGCGTGTCGGGATCGTTGGCGTCGATCAGCAGCAGGTCGCTCGCCTTGATGCGCGAGAAATGCACCTGATTGGGATTCATCAGGAATTGCGAGCCATCGTCGTTGACCGCCAGCGAGAAATGATTGGCCACCGCCTCGTGCATGTTGAGCCGCGCCGTCCAGCGGAAGGCGCAAGCGAGATCGACACGTTCTTCATAGAACGGCAGGTTGGTCAGCACTTCCTTCTGCAGGCGCGTGATGCTCATCGTAGACCTCCGTGAAAGAGGCGAGGATGCCGCGCGGCGGGAAGACGCGCAACCGGTTTCGTTTGGTGCAGGCGAACGCGATTGCTATGCTGCCGTACTGGCGGCGGCGCCGACCCTTAGGCCGCCATGCTCGACGATAAAATCGATGACCTCCTGCAGCCCCTTGCCGCGCGACAGATCGGTGAAACCGAACGGCCGCTTGCCGCGCATGCGGGCGGCGTCGCTCTCCATGACATCGAGATTGACGTTCACATAGGGCGCAAGGTCGCTCTTGTTGATGACCAGGAAATCGGACCGGGTGATCGCCGGTCCGCCCTTGCGCGGAATCTCCTCGCCCTGGCAAACCGAGATGACATAGAGCGTCAGGTCGGCAAGGTCCGGCGAGAAGGTGGCGGCGAGGTTGTCGCCGCCCGATTCGATGAAGATGATGTCGAGATCCGGGAATTTTTTGGTCATTTCGGCAATCGCCTGCAGATTGATCGAGGCGTCCTCGCGGATGGCGGTGTGCGGGCAGCCGCCGGTCTCGACGCCGATGATGCGATCTTCGGGCAGCGCCTGGAGGCGCGCCAGCATCATGGCGTCCTCCTTGGTGTAGATGTCGTTGGTGACGACGGCGATCGAGAACTCGTCGCGCAGCGCCTTGCAGAGCTTTTCGGTGAGCGTCGTCTTGCCGGAGCCGACCGGACCGCCGATGCCGATGCGAAGAGGGCCGTTCGGGGATATCATGCGGGGAACTCCGTGAAGGCAAGGATGGCGAAGCCGAGGCCGATCAGCAGGCACAGCGGCGAATAATAACGCAGATCGAGCCGCGCGAAAGGTTGCTCGGGCGTCAGCCGGCGCCACCACGGCGTGAAGCCGGCAATGCCGCGCGCCAGGAAAACCAGCGCGATGAGCAGCGACGTGGCGGCAAGCCCGGCCTTGGGAAAGGGCGTGGCAAAGATGCCCTCGAGCGCCATCGGCCACAGTGTCGCCAGGCCGAGGCAGGCGGCAACGGCGAAGCTGGCGAAGGGTCCCGGCATTTCGTCGACGCCATGAAAGCCGATGACGGCGCGGGCGCAGGAGGCAGCATCCATGCTCGGCCAGATGCCGCCAATAGCCCAATAGACATGCAGCGCGGTGATCAGCAGCAGGACCAGCGAGAGGGCGAAAGCGAGGACGATCATGAGCGGAACAGCCGCGAATACTGGGTCTCGTGCCTACTCGCCGTGATGTCGGAGATAAAAGCGCAGCCGCCGAGATCGTCGAGCGTCGAGCCGGTAGCGCGGGCCGCGGTCGCCAAGGCCAGCGGCTCGAAGCCGGCGAGCAGCGCGGACGCTCCGGTCTGGCCAACGACACCAAGCCGGATCGCGGCCTGGACGAGGTTGGAAAAGAAGGCCTGCAGGAAGCCGGCCAGCGCATCCCGCAGCATAAATCCGTGGCCGCCGGCGACGGCACCGACGGCGACGCAATAGGCACATTCGGCCGGCAGGCGGTCCAGCACCTGGCACGGCCAGGCCGAGGCCGCCTTCAGGAAGGCGGCGCCCTGCAGCATGGTTTCGGCATGACGCTCGCGCGAGCCGGCTAGGGCCTCGGCGAGCGCAGCGACCTCGACCAGATCGCCGGCTTCGCGCGCCCGGCGCCAGCTTTCGGCAAACAGCACCGCATCGTTCCAGCCGGAACCCATCTCGACCAGCGTTTCCAGCCACGCTGCAAGGTCTTTGCTGTCGGCAACCAGCCCGGCATGCACGGCTTGTTCCAAGCCATGGCTGTAGGAAAAGCCGCCGACCGGGAAGGAAGGCGACAGCCACGCCATCAGCCGCAACAATGCAATGTTGGAAGGCTGGTCAGTCATGGTCATGGTCGTGCGAATGGCTGTGGGAATGCGATTCGCTATGGCTATGAGAATGCGCTTCGGCGTGGCTGTGCGTATGCGCCTCGGCATGAGCATGGCCGTGCCCGCCATGGCCGGAATAAGCGCCGCGCACCGGCTTGAACGGCTCGGAGACGTCGCTCACAATGGCGCCCAATCCCTCCAGCATCGCCTTGATGACATGGTCGCGCAGGATGAGGATGCGCCCAGCTTCGATTGCGGCGGCGAGATGGCGGTTGCCGATGTGCCAGGCAAGCTCGGCCAGATGGACAGGATCGCTGGCCCTGATGTCGTAGAGCGGCTCCGCGGCCGCGATGATCTCGATTTGGCGGCCATCCTCCAGCACCAGCCGGTCACCATGGTTCAACGTCACCGGTTCGGGCAGGTCGACCAGCACCTTGTCGCTACGGGCCGTTTCGATGGCGCGACGGCGCAGATGCCGCTCGTCATGAGCAAGCACTGCGCTGTCATATGGCGTAGTGGTTCCGGCTTCGCCTGCGGCCAGGACGGAGACGGCGCGCGGGAATTTGGTGAAGTCGGTGCGAATATCGAGCTTCATGTAAGACTGCCTTTCGCAAAAAGCCTAGACTATCCGGTCCGCCGCCCCAATGGGGCTCAGACGATCGTGTCGAAGAGCCGCAGGATGAACGATATCTGATAGACGAGCGCGCCGGCGACAAAGGCGATGTGAAAGCGGCGGTCGCGCAGCAGGATCGCAATGACGCAAAGCGCGACGAAAACCGGCGTGCGGATCAGATATTCGATGCCGAAATGGGCGAAATGCTCCGGCCCTTTCAGCAGCGTGTCGATCACGTCGAGCAGATAGGTCGCCGCCAGCAGGCCGAAGAACCAGGCCCGGCGCGAATAGAAGAAATCCTCATAGCTGGTGTAGTCCAGCATCGAATCCGGGAACAGCAGCGCGCAGAGCAGGAACAGCGTGACGGCGTAGAAGATGATGAACAGGTATTTGCCGAAGGTCCAATTCTCGATCTGGAACAGGCCGAACTCCCACCACCAGAAATGCACCAGCATCAGAAGCACCGACGCAACCCAGGCGAGGTGCACGGGATAGAGCCGGTACTGGCCGGGATGCTGGACGATGCGGGCGAGCCCCGACAGCAGCCGTGTGACGCCAAGGCCGATCACCATGCCCAGGACAATGCGGATATGCGGGAAAATGTCGTGGGCGTAAGGGAGTTGCTGGTCCATAGGCCTGGCGCGGCATGTTCTACATCGGTCGTTCTAACGCCTATGGTTCAGAACAGGAAGTAGCGTTGCGCCATCGGCAGCACGGTGGCCGGCTCGCAGGTGAGCAACTCGCCGTCGGCGCGGACCTCGTAGGTTTCGGGGTCGACCTCGACATGCGGCGTGGCGTCGTTGAGCACCATCGAATGCTTGCCGATGCCGCCGCGGGTATTCTCGACTGCCACCATCTGCTTGTCGACGCCGAGCCTGCCGCGCAGGCCGGCGTCGAGCGCGGCTTTCGAAACGAATGTCACCGACGAATTGGTCATCGCCTTGCCATAGGCGCCGAACATCGGCCGATAGTGCATCGGCTGCGGCGTCGGGATCGAGGCGTTGGGATCGCCCATCGGGGCGGCGGCGATCATGCCGCCGATCAGCACCATGTCCGGCTTGACGCCGAAGAACGCCGGATTCCACAGCACGAGATCGGCGCGTTTTCCCACCGCCACCGAGCCAATGTCCTTCGACAGGCCATGCGCGATGGCCGGATTGATGGTGTATTTGGCGATGTAGCGGCGGACGCGGAAATTGTCGTTGTCGCCGGTCTCCTGCGGCAGCGAACCGCGCTGGCGCTTCATCTTGTCGGCGGTCTGCCAGGTGCGGATCGCGACTTCGCCGACGCGGCCCATGGCCTGGCTGTCCGACGAGATGATCGAGAAGGCGCCGATGTCGTGCAGAATGTCTTCGGCGGCGATGGTTTCCTTGCGGATGCGGCTTTCGGCAAAGGCGATATCTTCGGGGATCGACGGCGACAGATGGTGACAGACCATCAGCATGTCGAGGTGTTCGGCCAGCGTGTTGACCGTGTAGGGGCGGGTCGGATTGGTCGAGGACGGAATGACGTTGGGCAGGCCGCAGACCTTGATGGTATCAGGTGCGTGGCCGCCGCCGGCGCCTTCGGTGTGGAAGGCATGGATGGTGCGGCCCTTGATCGCCGCCACCGTGTTTTCGACGAAGCCGGACTCGTTCAGCGTGTCGGTGTGGATCATCGCCTGCACGTCGTAATCGTCGGCGACCGACAGGCAGCAGTCGATTGCAGCCGGTGTCGTGCCCCAGTCCTCATGCAGCTTCAGCGAGCAGGCGCCGGCGAGCACCATCTCCTCGAGCGCGGCAGGCAGCGACGCGTTGCCCTTGCCCGACAGGCCGATATTCATCGGGAAGGCATCGAAAGACTGGATCATGCGTGCCAGATGCCACGGCCCAGGCGTGCAGGTGGTGGCCAGCGTACCGTGCGCCGGGCCGGTGCCGCCGCCGAGCATGGTGGTGATGCCCGACATCAGCGCTTCCTCGATCTGCTGCGGGCAGATGAAGTGGATATGCGCGTCGAAGCCGCCGGCGGTCAGGATCTTGCCCTCGCCGGCGATGATCTCGGTGCCCGGGCCGATGATGATGGTGACGCCGCCTTGAGTATCCGGATTGCCGGCCTTGCCGATCGCGGCGATACGGCCGTCCCTGAGGCCGATATCTGCCTTGACGATACCGGCGTTGGCATCGACGACCAGCGCATTGGTGATGACGGTGTCGACCGCGCCTTGCGCGCGCGAAACCTGGCTCTGGCCCATGCCATCGCGGATGACCTTGCCGCCGCCGAATTTCACCTCCTCACCGTAAAGGGTGAGATCCTTTTCGACCTCGATGAACAGTTCGGTGTCGGCGAGCCGGACCTTGTCGCCAACGGTCGGGCCGTACATCTGCGCATAGGCGGCGCGGGTGATTTTAGCCATCAGCAATTGCTCCCGAAATACAGCCCGAAAATACCGCTTGTCGAAGCCGGGACCCACATTGCCGCCATCCTATGGTCACGCAATGACCCGCTGAGCGACACTTTCCGATCCCATTTGGCGGTTGAGGTGGGCGGGCCACCCCAAAACGACCATTTGCCAATCGATGGAAAGGAACATCCATGCGCAAAACGACCCTTCTGGCAGCCGCCGCCACGCTGGTGCTCGCAACCGCCGCCAGCGCCCAGCAACAGCCTGCGCAGCAGCCCAGTCCGGCGCCGGCCGCTCCTGCTCCTGCCGCGCCCGGGGCGCAGCCGCAGGCGCCCACCATTCAGGCGATCAATGTCGTCGATATCAAGGATCTGCCGGCGGACACTCAAGCCAAGGTCAACGAGGTGATCGCTAAGCGCAGCGATGCCGATTTGCAGAAGCTGCGCGGCTCGATCGACGCGACACCGGAGGTCAAGTCCGCGCTCGAAGCGAAAGGACTCACCTCGGCGCAGGTGATCGCCGCCAGCATGAGCACCAATGGCGCGCTGACGCTGATCACCAAGAAAGCCAGCTGACGAGGCGAGGCGGCGGGCCGGCGCCCGGTCAGCCCGCCGCATCGCAAAGGGAACCTTCACAGGGGAAGTTACGTTTCGGTCCTGTCGCCCTGACACAAGCCTCGAAAAGGAGCCTGAGAACGAGCGATGGCGATCACCACCTTCTCCGACACCAGATGGCTGCATGGGATTGCTGCGACCGCGTTTCTGGCAGCCAGCATTCCGCACGCCGCGCTGAACGCGCAGAGCCTCGATAGCGCCGAGACCGTCAACCGGATCGTCGGCTCGGAGGTCGGCCAGGAAGAGACCAAGACAAATGCGGAAGCCGGCAAGGTCAGCTCGGCGATCGACCGCACGCGTGAAAACATCGCTGTCGTGCGCAAGACGTCCAAGCTCGACAAGGTCGATATCGTGTTTCTTACCGACGCCGCGCGCACCGAAGGCGGCCCGCCGCCGGCGATCGAAAACAAGGTCAGGCAACATCGGGACGACATTGCCGAGCTGCGCAAGGAGATCGAGGCGAACGCATTGCTGTTCAACGCCATCGACTCGCGGAGAGTGCAAACCGAGGACGTTCTGGCGGTGGAATTCGACGATCCGGGAAAGGTCGTCATCTATGCGGCGGCCAAGCCGCCCGGCTGAGCCGAAACTGCTCGACGCCTTCGATCTCACAGCTTGCCCATGATCTTCTGCTGAAATCCGTAGACTTCGCGCTTGCCGCCGAACGGCACCAGGGTAACGTCACGCTCCTGCCCCGGCTCGAAGCGCATGGCGGTGCCGGCAGCGATGTCGAGGCGCATGCCGCGGGCCTGGTCGCGATCGAATCTCAACCCTTCATTGGTCTCGAAGAAATGATAATGGCTGCCGACCTGGATCGGCCGATCGCCGCTGTTGGCTACCTTCAAGGTGACGGTCGCCAGACCCTTGTTCAGCTCTATCTCGCCGCTTGCCGTGATGATTTCACCTGGGAACATTGCGGCCCTCACAGGACGCCGAAAGCAAGGCCGGCGCCAATCGTGGCACAGGCGGCCCCGGCGACGCGGGCAAGTCCGCGGAAGCGCCAGCCGAGGTTGAAACCGGCAGTGATGCCGACGGCGTGGAGCAGCGCGGTGGCGGCGGCAAAGCCCGCCATGTAGCCGAGCCCACCCGCATTTCCGGGCACCTCGGTGCCGTGGGCATAGCCGTGGAACAACGCGAACAGGCCGATGACGGCGACGCCGGCCGAGACCGGAAGGTCGACGGCGAGCGCAACCAGCAGCCCGAGCACCACGACGGACGCCAATATGGCCGGCTCGACGAAAGCCATCGGCACATGCAGGATGCCGAGCGCGCCGCCGGCCAGCATGATGCCGACGAAAGCCAGCGGCCATGCCCAGATCGCTTTGCCGCCCTTGAGCGCTGCCCACAGGCCGACGGCAATCATCACCGTCATGTGATCGAGGCCGGAGAGCGGGTGGGTAAAGCCGGCGGTGAAGGACGAAACCGTGCCGTCGCCGACATGGGCATAGGCTGGCCCAGCTGCCGCCAGCAGCAGGACCGCCGACAGCGTTGTGCGTTTCATCGTAGCGGGGATCATCGGCGTACCTTCCATCTTCGAGATCATCATGCCTCTCACGCGGCCTTGCGGGCCGGGCCGCAGCCCTCTGCCTTGAGAATGCGCTGGGTCGAGGCCGGATATTTCTTCAGCATCGCTGCCGGACGGATCGGGCGGGCCGAGAAGTTGCCGCCACAATTCGGACAGGCGCCGCCGAGCACGTTTTGGGCGCAGTCCGCGCAGAAGGTGCATTCGAAGGTGCAGATCACCGCATCTGTCGCATCGGGCGGCAGATCCTTGTCGCAGCATTCGCAGTTGGGACGCAGCTCAAGCATTTTCCTCTCCTCGCCTTTGGTGATTATCTGATCGGTTCGTGCACGGTCACCAGCTTGGTGCCGTCGGGAAACGTCGCCTCGACCTGCACATCGTGGATCATTTCGGCAATGCCTTCCATCACCTGCGCCCGGGTCACGACATGGGCGCCGGCCTCCATCAGCTCGGCGACCGCGCGCCCGTCGCGGGCACCCTCGACGACGAAATCGGTGATCAGCGCGATCGCTTCCGGGTGGTTGAGCTTGACGCCGCGTTCGAGCCGCTTGCGGGCCACGATCGCGGCCATGGCGATCAGCAGCTTGTCTTTCTCCCTCGGCGTCAGATTCATGCTTTTTCCTGCAGTGGCATAATCGAAATCAGAGTGACCATAATTTGGGCAGGCCCGCCCGCCCGTTGAGCAATTCGACAAGCGGCACCAGCCGCTTGCGGAGCTGGTAGCCGTCCTCGGCGAACAGCCTCGCAAGAAGCTTGCCAGATTTCCGCACACTCCAGAAACTGACGCCGCCCTGGCCGCCGACCATGCCCCGGGCCGGCTCGAGCAAAGCCTCTGCCCGCGGCGACACCATCAGCAGCGTCGCCACGGCGATGCCGCCACCGGCCACAGCCGTACGGTTCAAGGTGGCCGCAATGTCGGGCCCGATGCGGAACTCCTCGGCATGGACCAGCGCTCCGTCCTGGCGGACGCGCCAGCGGTCGTGGAAATAGCCTTGCGCTGCCCGTTCGCCCATGGCCAGGCGGCCGAAGACAGTAGCCTCCAGGATCAGCGCCTCGGCTCCGGCGGCAAGCTCCACGTCAAGCGTGCGGGCAAAGACCGAGCGGTCGAAGACGATGGTTTCCTGCGGCAGCCAGGCAATGTGGCCGCCTTCGCCGACGGTCAGTTGCACCCGCACTTCGGCGCGATCGGATGCGGCGCGGTAGATTTTCTCGCAGGCCTGCGTTGTTATGGTTGCGGAGGCGCCGGCACCGACATCGACCTGCCAGGCGAGACGGTCGCCACCGGTCAGCCCACCGGCAGTGTTGATCAGGACAGCTTCGAGCGGATCGGCCGAGACTGCCGGCATGCGGATCTTGGCCGAGCCGTCCTGGTACAAGCGCCGAAGACGCGTGCGGCCTCCGTTCCAGTCGCAGCCAAGCCGCGCGACGCCGGCAACGCGCTGGGCCGGCGGCACTGAGCTCAAGCTATATGCGATCGTGTCCACGACACCAACGTTAAGCACTGCGGCGGCTTTGTCGATATATAGCTTGTTGCTTGACAGCGTTTCGGTTTCTATAGAGGGAGCCACCTTGGTACGGTCATCGGCGCCTGGCGGGGGTAAAAGGCGACGATGACGACGTAATCGAGGACAAAAGGGGCGCTGATCAGTTGGCGTCGGGAAACGACAGAGTTGGGGAAGAAACCGAATGGCTGACCAGCTGGCAAACGATATCATCGCCAAGATCAAGGCTCATGCCGAGCCGGGCGGCGAGGAAATCACCACCAGTACCGAACTGACCGCCCTTGGCATCCATTCGCTGGAACTGACGGAAATCATCTTCGATCTCGAGGAAGAGTATGGCATCGAAATCGAGATGAACACGGTCGATGCCTGGAGCAATCTGAAGAATGTCGGCGACATGGTCGAGGCGGTTCGCGCGCTGATCGCGAAAAAAGCCTGACTGAATGCACAAGCGCATCGTCATCACGGGCATCGGCGGGTTATGCGGGCTCGGCACCAATGCACCAGCAATATGGAATGAGATGCGCACCGGCCGTTCGGCAATCGGTGCGATCGTCAATTCCGAGCTGTATGACCTCAAGGTCAGGGTCGGTTGCGAAATCAAAACGCTTCCCGAGCACGGCATCGACCGCAAGCAGGTCGTGTCGATGGACCGCTTCAGCCTTCTGGCGACGATCGCCGCGCGGGAGGCGGCACAGCAGGCGGGATTGAACCTGCACGCGGCCAACACCTATCGGATGGGCACCATCGTCGGCGTCGGCGTCTGCGGCTGGGAGGCAATCGAAGAGAGCTATCGCGCCATCCTGCTCGAAGGCAAGAACCGCGCCGGCATCTTCACCGTGCCGAAAGTAATGCCGGGCGCGGCCGCCGGCCACGTCAGCATGAATCTTGGTCTGCGCGGGCCGGTATTCGGCATCACCTCTGCCTGTTCGTCATCCAACCACGCCATTGCCTCGGCGGTCGACCAGATCAGGCTCGGCCGCGCCGACGTCATGGTCGCCGGCGGCACCGATGCGCCGCTGGTCTGGGGCATCCTCAAGGGCTGGGAGGCCCTGCGGGTCTTGTCGCCGGACACCTGCCGGCCGTTTTCGGCCGATCGCCAAGGCCTTGTGCTCGGCGAGGGTGCGGGAATGGTGGTGCTGGAAACCTATGAGCATGCCATGGCGCGCGGCGCCGCCATCCTTGCCGAAATCGCCGGGGTCGGCCTTTCCGCCGACGCCTCCGACATCGTTGCGCCGACCATCGAAGGGCCGGAGGCGGCGATGCGCTTCTGCCTCGTCGATGCGGGGCTCAATCCGGAGGACGTCGACTATCTCAACGCGCATGGCACCGGCACCAAGGCCAACGACCAGATCGAGACGGCGGCGATCAAGCGTGTCTTCGGCGGCCATGCCTACAAGCTTTCTATCTCCTCGACCAAATCGATGCACGCCCACTGTCTCGGCGCGTCCGGCGCGCTGGAAATGATCGCCTGCGTGATGGCGATCCGCGACGGCATCGTGCCGCCGACCGCCAACTATCGGGAAGCCGACGCCGACTGCGACCTCGACATCACGCCGAACGTGGCGCGTGAGCGCGCTGTACGCATCGCGATCAGCAACAGCTTCGCTTTCGGCGGCACCAATGCGGTGCTGGCGGTCAAGGCCGTCTGACCGCGCCCCTTTCGGGGCCGGTGAAACTTTCCATGCGCATATTGATCGCGCCAAGCGTCGCGCCTAACTCTCTGCGACCCGCCATGACCGCGCCGTTCGGGGCGCCCCCCGACCAGGAGTTTCGATGACCGATCTGTCCGCGTTTCCGATCGCCAGGCGCTGGCCGGCGAGCCACCCCGACCGCATTCAGCTTTATTCGTTTCCGACGCCCAACGGGGTGAAGATATCGATCGCGCTGGAGGAACTTGGCCTGCCGTACGAGCCGCATGCCGTCGACATCGGCAAGAACGAGAGCTGGACCCCGGAATTCCTGTCTTTGAACCCGAACGGCAAGATACCGGCGATGATCGATCCGGACGGCCCGGGCGGCAAACCGATCGGCCTGTTCGAATCCGGCGCCATCCTGCTCTACCTCAGCGACAAGACCGGCAAGCTGGTCCCGGCAGACGCAACGCTGCGTTACGAGACGATCCAGTGGGTGTTCTTCCAGATGGCTTCGATCGGGCCGATGTTCGGCCAAGTCGGTTTCTTCCACAAATTCGCCGGGCGCGAAATCGCCGACAAGCGCCCGCTGGAACGTTATCGCGACGAGTCGCGACGGCTGATCGGCGTCCTCGAAACGAGGCTCAAGGGCCGCAATTGGATCATGGGCGACGATTACACCATCGCCGACATTTCGATGCTTGGATGGGTGCGCAATCTGATCGGCTTTTACGAGGCGCGGGAACTCGTCGGTTTCGACGATTTCCCGCGCGTCGGCGCATGGCTGGAGCGCGGCCTTGCCCGGCCGGCGGTGCAGAGGGGCCTCACCATTCCGGCCAGAGCCTGATCGAAAGCCTGACTGGCCCGGCTATTTTGCCTTGGTCCGGGGTTTTGAGCCGCCCTTGCCGACTACGGAAGCGGCAAGCGACGCCGCACCTTTGGCGGTCGCAAGCACGGCACCAGCGGCGACGTTAGCCGTCGTTTTGACGGTGCGCATTGCGCTGCCTGCGATCGAGCCTCTGCTGCTTGCCGGCTTTTTAGGGCTGGCGGCTTTGGGAGCTGCGGCCTTGTTCGCAGCAGGCACCACCTTCTTCGGCGCCGCCTTGCCAAAGCTGGGCTTTGCAGCGTCCTTGGAGCGGGCCGCCACTGCCGGGCCGGCGCTGGTTTTCGCTCGGGTTGCTTTTGATCGTGTTGCCTTGCCCTTGGCGGGCGCAGGCTTTCTTGCCATGGTTTCCATCGAACTGTTCCCTCATGCGGCACGATTGCCGTGTCCGGGATAACGGCCTGAAAGTGTTAAGGTTCCGGCCGAACAGTCCTTACAGATCAGGCCTGTTCACCAACGACCAGGTCGGCGGGCCGCCGACGGGCAAGCACGCGATCGATGTTCGGCATGTCGTTGGAAGCAATCCAGGCGCGCGCGTCCTCGTCGGACCGGCCGTGCTCGTGCCATCGCTCCAGCAGTCGGCGCTCGAGGTCGGCGCGCGGCACATCGACAAAGATCGAGAAGTCGAACAGCGGCGCCAGCCGCGTCCATGGCTCTTCGTCGAGCAGCAGATAATTGCCTTCGACCAGGATGAATTTGGTGTCGGCGGCGATGATCGCAGCGGCGGCGCGCGACAGCTCCATGCTGCGGTCGAAGACCGGGATCGCGATATCCGGCTCGCGGGCGCGGATGCGCTTGAGCAGCGTTTCGAAGCCGGCAAAATCAAAGGTTTCCGGGGCACCTTTTCGCTGGCGAAGGCCGCGTCGCTCGAGCACGACATCATCGTAATGGAAGCCATCCATCGGCACGACTTCCGCCGTGCCTTCCGGCAGCAGGTCGTGCAAGCCTGCCGACAATGTCGATTTGCCGGCGCCGGGCGGACCGGCAATGGCAACGATGAAGCGCGGCGCCTTGCCGGCGCGCTTGAAGATGGCAGCAGCAATATGGGCGATCTCTGACATTGGGCCCTTACGGTGGTTCTGGCGCATTTTGGCGGCAGTTTTCGGAAATTTCAAACGCCGGATTGTGCCAGGCCTTCAATTGGGCCTGGATTTGCCTATCCGCAGGAAATCGCTGTCGAAGCCAATGTCGCGCACGGCGCCGTCGGCGGCCAGGATGCGCATGCGGCCCGGTAAGCTCGCGACGTCGCGCGGCGGCTCGCCGGATGGCCACGGCAGTGCGCCGATGACATGGCGGAACGAAAAGCTGCGCCCTTCAGAAAGGGCAAACGCGGTCGCCACGCCTTCATGCTTCAGCCAGTTGTCGCCGAGCGATGCGGCATGGCCGACGGCCGTGCGGCCGTCCTCGATGCCGAGCACGCCGCGGTGGCGGCCGCTCCATGGCGCGTAATCGCGCCCGCCATTGCTGACCCACAGCATGGTGACCGGCAGTTCGGCTGGGTTCTTCAGCACCAGCACCAGATCGGCTTCCGCCTGGCGCGCCAGCGCGGTCCAGCCCGGCCCGCCATGATCGGCCTCGACCAGCGTCACGAAGTCCTCACGCTGCTGGTCCATGCGATAGCCGGTCAGGTCGATCGTGCCGCCGCCGGCGGCGGGAAAGCGCGTCAGGTCGGCTGTCCGCGCCGGGTAGGCGAGCAAAGAGCGGCCGCGGGCGGGATCGGGCTCCGGCGCCTCATTAGGCGTCGCGGCAAAGCGCTTCGGCGAGAAGGCCAGCCTGCCGCCGGTCGTCATCACCGTCATCGGGTGGTGGGCGACGGGAATGGCGCCGGCGCCGCCGGAAAAGACGTGCTCCTGATAGAGAAACGGATGATCGTCGCGCAAGGTCAGGATCTTGTCGACGGTCGCGCCCATGACCGGACGCTGCAGACGGAAGACGGCGCGCCAGCCATCGGCCGTTGCTGCGCTGTCGACGACGTCCCAGCGACTATTGGCCGGCCAGCCATGCAAAGGTGCCGCTTCGACGTCGCTGGTCGAGAACGGCGCGCAGAGGAAATCGCCGGACAGGTGGACCGTCCCTTCAGGCAGATCTTTCGGCAGCGTCTCGCGCGGCTCTTCGACCCAGGGTGCGCGATGCAGCGGCTTCAGCCGACGGCCGTCGATCTCGATCGCCATGTCGGCGAGATGGCCGACGGCAAGATCAACCGATACCGAAATCCCCTTTGCCGTAATCGTGACCGTATCCATGTGCGCACCTACCGATTCTGCCAGCCCGATTCTGGCGGCCCGATTCTGCCGGCGCCAGCAAAGCCCACTCGCCGCCCCTTGCGCAAGCGCGGCGGCCGGCAATTCGCATCGGACGGCTTGGCACAGCCGCCACGTCTGCCTGTGGACAGGGCACCATTCCAGGGCGCGACGATATTAACCAAATGGACTGTGCCTTTGCGTTAAGATAGCTTCGCCTCGTCTCAGAAACAGCCTGCCTTCGGAACCGACTTGTCCGCCTTCCGCTTCTTTTCGCTCATCCACAATTACGTCGCGGTGCTGATGCTGCTGCTGTTTGCGGCCGGCTGTACGACGGTGACGCCCCCTGACAGCGTGCTGGCGGTGCCGGCGCCGCCGCAGAAATATGCCGCGATGGTCATCGATGCCGGTACCGGCAAGACGCTGTTCGAGGTCAATTCGACGGCGCCGCGTTATCCGGCGTCACTGACCAAGATGATGACGCTCTACCTTCTGTTCGAGGCGCTGGACCAGGGCCGCATCAGCAAGGAGACGCAAATTCCGGTGTCGGACAACGCCGCCCGGCAGCCGCCGACCAAGCTGCGGTTCAGGCGCGGCGAGACCATCGACGTCGATTCGGCGATCCGCGCCATCGTCGTCAAATCGGCCAATGACGTGGCGGTCGCCGTTGCCGAATATCTCGGCGGCAGCGAAGAGGCGTTCGCCGGCATGATGACCGCCAAGGCGCGCCAGATCGGCATGAGCAGCACCGTGTTCCGCAATGCCTCGGGGCTGCCGGACGGCGACCAGCACACGAGCGCGCGCGACATGGCGGTGCTCGGCATGGCGCTGCACGCCCGCTTCCCGCAGCATTTCCACTATTTCTCCGAAAGCGACTTCATGTTCCGCGGCAGGCTGGTGCGCGGCCACAACGACATGCTCGGCCGGGTGCGCGGCGTCGACGGCATCAAGACCGGCTACATCAGGGCTTCCGGCTTCAACATCGTTACTTCCTATGATGCGGACGGGCACCGGCTGATCATCGTGGTGATGGGCGCCGACAGCGCGCGCCAGCGCAACGACCATGTCGAGGCGCTGATCCAGCGCAGCCTGTCGACGGCATCGGCGGCAAAGACGCGGCTGCTGTACGCCGAGGAGCAGTGACGGCTGACGTCCGGCGGGCGGCGGATCAGGGCGCTCATCGGGCGACAAACGCAGAACCGCCGTTTTGAGCGACACTGCTGAGATACTTCGCAGGCGGCTTGCCAAGCGCTTTCTTGAACATGGTGATGAAGGCGGTGACCGATTCGTAACCGAGATCGGCCGAAACCTGCTGCACGCTCGCGCCGGAGGCGAGCTCGCGCATTGCGACGATCAAATGCAATTGCTGGCGCCAGCGCCCGAAGGTCAGCCCTGTCTCCTTTACCACGAGACGTGCGAGACTGCTCTCGCTGAGCGCGACGCGATTGGCCCATTCCGCCAGGGTGCTGCGGTCGGCAGCATCTTGCGCCAACGCCGCGGCGATACGCCTCAAGCGCGGCTCGGACGAGATCGGCAAATGCAGCTGCTGGACAGGCATGCGCGGCAGTTCGGCGAGCAGTACCCTGGTCAGGAGCTCGCTCCTGGCGTCATCGTCCTCACCGCGATCCGCCAGCTCGATGATGAGCTCGCGCAGCAACGGCGAGATCGAAAGCGTGCAGCACCGGTCCGGCAGCTCGGCAGCTCCCGGCTCGATATAAACGAAGAAAATCCGGGCATTGGCGGTCGCGACATTGCTGTGCTCCATGTTGCCCGGAATCCACACCGCGCAATGGGGCGGCACCATCCACAGGCCGCTGGGGACGCGGCATGTGACGCCGCCGCCGAGCGCGAAGACGAGTTGGCCTTTGCGGTGGTGGTGGTCCGGCACCTCCGCCCTGGTTTCGGTAACGTCAACGCGCACGGCGATTGCCGGCGCAAGGACGTCATCCGGATCGAAATTCGGCCAAGGGTAGCGGAGAGGCTGTCTCATTTTGACTGATTTTAGCGATCAGGTGACATGATAGCTAAATTATTCCATCGGCAAAGTCGATAGTTTAGGGCCTTGAGTAACTCAGAAGACGACAGGGCGGGCTTCCAGATTGTCATACCCTGCTTGCGTTCTGAACGTCGGACCAACAAGCCCGGCGCACGAAAACAGACTGGCGTCCCCCATGCAGCAAGAAAGGACGATACCAATGCTCGCCTTGGTCACATCTTCCGATAGCGCCACCGGGCTGAAGCTCGCCGAGCTTGGCGAGCCCGAGCCCGCCCCGCACCAGGCGCTGGTCTCAGTCCGGGCAGTCTCGCTGAATCGCGGCGAACTGCGCCTGCTCAAGATCCGCCCTGACGGCTGGGTGCCTGGCCAGGACGTCGCCGGAATTGTCGAGCGCGCCGCGGCCGATGGCTCCGGGCCGGCCGTCGGCGCCCGGGTAGCGGCTCTGGTCGACGAGGCCGGGTGGGCCGAGCGCGTCGCCGTTCCAACCGACCACCTCGCCCTGCTGCCGGACGGCGTCAGCTTCGTCTCCGCCGCCACTGTTCCGGTTGCAGGCACGACCGCGCTGCGGACCCTGCGCCACGGCGGCGACCTGGCCGGCCAGCGGGTCCTGATTACCGGCGCAAGCGGCGCAGTCGGCCGTTTCCAGATCCAGATCGCCCGCCAGCAGGGCGCGTCGGTGACGGCGGTCGCCGCTGCCCGGCATGCCGAAGATCTCCGCGGCCTCGGAGCCGAGCGCGTCGTCGAAACGATCGAGCTCGCCGAAGGACTGTTCTCGCTGATTACCGAGTCGGTCGGCGGCGACAGCCTCGCCCACGCCATCGAACGGGTGGCGCCCGGCGGGACCGTCGTCATGTTCGGATCGAGCAGCGGCGAACTCACGCCCATCGGGTTCCGCCAGTTCGTCCCGGGTCACGAAGGCGCGCGGCTGCAGACCTTCGCCTACTACGCTTCCGGTCCGGAGGTCGGCGCCGACATCGCCTCGTTGCTCGCGCTGATCGCAGCCGGCCGGCTCGAAACGCGCGTGGTCCTGACCGTGCCGTGGCGGGACGTCGCCCAGGCCCTGGACGCGCTGCGACAGCGCAGCATCAGCGGCAAGGCCGTGCTTACCACGACGGAATGAGCAGGTGCGGCCGCCGGACGGAACGGTGTCTGTCTCCCCCAGGGCTGCTACGGCAACTTAAGCCCATCCGCGATTGCCCGTTGAAGCCGGCGCGTGCTTCCGCTAAGAAGCCGTGGCTGGCCGGCCTTACCGGCTGGTTCCTTGGCAGAGCTAAGGGGGATGCCATGGGAGCTAACGCAACTACAACATTGAACAGCGCAATGGCCTCCCATAAGCGCCTCCGAATAGCGATCAGTATCGGGGCGCTTGCTGCTGTACTGCTTCGCATACTGTTCCCAGCACTTTTCGCGCGCATCGATTCAGTTAGTGTTGCTCTGTTCATAGTAGCTGTCATTCCATGGCTCGCTCCGATCATTTCCAAGATAGCGATTCCCGGTTTGATAGAAGCGGAGTTGCGTGACCTTAAGCAGGAGGTTCAAGAGACGAAGGACGAGGCCGCGTCAGCGTCCAAAATTGCACTTCGGTCGCAAGATTTGGCCCTTTTTTCCGGGGCTGAAGCTGAACAAGGACTCGATACCGCAGGCCGGGATGGATCCGTCCAAAGCTTAGTGGCATTGGCAAAAAACTATGCAGCAGTTCGAGGGAGTATGCCGGGTGGGCCGGCTCGAACTGCTGCCATGGATAGATTGTTCGGTCAGATGCTGCAGGAAGCTAGCAGACTTGGGAGGAACTGGCCGGGCCACAATGAAGCTCTACGAAGCAAGGAAGCGGGCGAGCAGCTTGGTGCTATTGCGTATGCGTTTGCATTTCCAGAGGCGGCTGACGTGAGCGCATTGATTGAGACCGTTGAAAACACAAAACAACCTTTTGTCCAATATTGGGGGCTAAGAGCGATCCAGCGGGCTGTGGATGCGGGTGTCGCATACAGCCTCAGGGACGTGGAGCGGGTTCGAACACTTGCTTCTGCGTTTGGCTCTGCAACAGATCGATTCCTGATCGCAAGTTCAATTTCCCGCGCTTTAGAAAAGAAGCTTATATAGCAGATCTAGTGTACCACTAGGCTGAACCTGTGATCCCTTGACTGAGGAAGCAGGCGCAATTCCATTTCGCCGTTGAAGCCCGGCGCTGCTTCCGCTAAGAAGCCGTGGCTGGCCGGTTTACCGGCTGGTTCGTTTTTGGGATCACCGATCCTGAAGGCACCCGTAGCTCAGCTGGATAGAGCGCTGCCCTCCGAAGGCAGAGGTCACAGGTTCGAATCCTGTCGGGTGCGCCATTTCTCCGAGGTCCACTCTTTAGATCTAGAGCACCTAACGCCTTGAAAGGTAACGACAGATTTGTCGTTTTAACTCCGCTATTACGCAAGGGGTCACAGGTTCAATCCCTGTACCGCCCACCATTTTTTCAGAATGATGCAGCTTTGGAAGCTTCCACTTATTGCGCGGCGACCTGCTGAACATCATGCGTTTCATGAGAGTTAGCTGCTGCTTTCGCCTTTCGTTTCCAGCGATCAAACTCTCCAGGGAGGATGCCGACGAAAGCGACATCCGCCATGCATTCCGGATCATAAGTAAGATCAAGCTGCCGCAGTACCATACCGAACCGGCGCGCGCTTTCTCTGCCGCTCCCTGCAACACCGGTCCGTGGCCTTCCTGTTTTTGTATCGAAGTACATTTTGCTGGCGGCCGCTATGATGGGCTTGCTGGCCAGCACTTGCTGACGCCCCCCAAACTGTTCCAGAATTTCACCATGCACGGTAAGAGGATGCGCCTGCTGTTTAGGTGAAATCAGCAAGAACTGCGCGTTGACTCCATGATCCCGGACAAGCTGCCATGGGGAGCGGACGAGATGCCGATAATAGTGCCGGTAATCATCACTTAATACGTAACGATACTCCTTGTCTGGTTCACGCTTGCCGGCGGCCGTTGCCGGACAAAGGACGTCAAACCAGTAGAGTGCGAGTGCACTCCAGATGCCCTGATCATTCGCGATGACTGCCGGGTCAAGCGATGAAAGCATGGTGCGTAGATAAATGCCGAATTCGTATCGATCCTTGAAGTTTCCCGTGCCGAGTATGGTGTTTCCGGCGACGGGTTCAGATGTGTCCGGTCCGTCGAGCAGTTCGACCGGAGCAGGACCGCCTGCGCCCAAAGTGATGTACTCCCTGAAAAGGGCAATGCCTTCTTCGTTCAGCTTCCTGAGTTTCTGTGCCATCAGACGTTCCCCTCCATCAGTCGAATGCGTTTGATGAAACCCTTCTGATTACAGAACTTCCTCACACTCTCTTCAATCCAGTCGATCCGCTCTTCCTCTTCCCACTGTGCCACGTCACGCGACATGCCAAGCTCGGCTTCGCAGTACTGCAGCCATTCTTCCTTCCAGCCGCCATTGTCGTCATCTTCGCCGGCATCAGGATCAAGAACGAGCTTTTCAAGCACAACCCTGAACGCGGCAGGCAGGAGCAGTCCCTGCAAAAGGGCGTTCTGTTGAAGCCGGTGCGAAAAACCTGGCATCCGCGTGTTGATGACAAGCTTGGGCCGGTCACCCGGGTTAATTTCGACCTTCCACACCTCGTCAACGAGATCACGAAACAGGATGGGAAAAAGATTTTTTCGACCTTGCGTGTCTTCTTCACTCTTCGGCTGCACACGTTCCGCAGACCCAAGAATTTTGCCACACTCAATGTCGTTGTCGACGACCTTGACGCGGAAAAGCACCGATCCGCTGCGATCAACCTGATCCAGAACAAGGACGGAGGGAATGGCGAGTGCACCAACCGTTCCGCATTCAAAACGCATGCCCGATGAGCGATGGTATGCTTCAATTGAAACGGCTGCGTGTGCCGGAAATCCAAGGTCATCGAGTGACAGAGACGCTTTGGCCTTCAGGGGTTCACCCGGCGCGCCTTCCAGCATCCTGATATCGATGCTCTCGCGGGCGACACGCCGGCGGCCGGTTGAGTTGATGCGGCGTTTGGCTGAGCTCATGGGTTGGCCCTCGCATCGACAACAACGTCCCGCTTCAGATCAAAACCTCCGGCAGACAAGTGAAATTCTGGAGACTGGACGATCAGCTTCACGACATTTGGTTTGATGATTTCGATATCTGCATTTTTTGCATCGAGCTGGATCTCGTCATCCGTGTTAAGATCGAAATCGAACTTGCTATGGCGGTTGAACGGATTGGCTCCGATCATGTCATACGCCATGCGGACGCGAATGGCGCGGGGATATGTCCACTTCGCAGCAGCAGGGCCAGCGACGATTTCAAATCCGCCTTTTCGCGCCTTGATGCTGATTGCCTTCTCTCGTGGTGTAACGATGATGATCGGTTTGGGCGTCTTTTTTCTCTTACCCTTCGCACCCTGCGCCTGATCTGCGAGAGAAAAAAAGTCGAGCAGGGCTTCGTTGTCTTCAGTCTCTGCATGTTCGGCGATCAGGCCGTAGAGATTGCGCAGGGAGTGACGTACGGCCGTGAGTGTCTGCTGGGGGTTGCGCCAGTTTTGTCCGAGTTTTTCAGCGCGCGGATTCCACGCGGTATGCGCCGGGTTTTCAGCATCGCCGAGCAGGGCTGCAATGCCAGTGTGATTTGCCACGAGTGCCCCACGCGCCATTGCACCGGAAAAGTAGCGACGCTCTCCTGGTAGGATGATCGGGCCACGACCAATAAGGCAATAGGGACGCTCACCGTTAGGAAGTGCCTCCAGGAACAGATCGATCGTTGACGACTTGTCGGGTCCATTTTTTGGCTTGACGATTACCGGAACACGAACGTGAACCAGCTGGCCGTCGGCATAGAGTTTCTTCATCGTCGCGATGTCGTCTGCGGTGAAATGCGATTCATCCAGTTGCTCGCTGCCGATCGGCTTGATGGCAGAAATCCCGGCAGTCTTGTCGGCTTTGTCACTGATCTCCTTCACGAACTCGAATGGCGTCTGAGCGTTCGAGACGCTTTGTGATTTTTCAGCGATTTCCAAAAACGTAGAGGCATTGATGACAGTGTCGCCAACCTCGACGACCAGGCGGCCTGCAAGAATGGGAAAATAGTAGTTCGCGACGACGCCTTCGATAATTGTCGCCTCATCAATGCCAGGCAGAACGTATGGAATGGCCAGAGAAAGACCAGTCTGTCCGGAACGGGAAATACCCATCATGCTGCCAAAGGCCGCGATCTCGGTGGCATCAGTAATGGGAAGCTGAAGTTTCAGGTTGCCGGTGGACCGCTGGTCAAACCAGAAGCCGTGTGACGGATAATAATGATCGCCGATCCTGTGGTTGGCCGCCACTACCTGACCCATAAGGGCGGGTCCGGCGTCGCCCTTGCGGACTGTCAATCCATAAAACACCCGCAGCCGGGAAGACGAGGAATACACGAGCTTTCCAAGCCCCCACCGGCCACCCGACTGACCTGATTTTTCGGAGTCACCGACCACTCGCCAGAAACTGTCAAAATTGCCTTTGTCGATGTCATCAAAGCTGCCTGTCAGGCCCTTTGTATTGAAATCCTCAATTACCAGGATGCGGCAGCTCGTCTCGGCCAGCGGAGCCGTATCAATACCGCATGCAGTGAAGTGGGGTGTCAGCGCCGAAATCTGCTGAGCAAGTTTCTGCGCTTCACCGCCGTGAATTGCCTTGAGAGAAAACCGGACCTTGACTGGACCGATGTCTGAATACGCGTCCGGGTCGAGATGCGCATCAGACGAATTCTGGATGACTTCGCGTACGAGGGCTTCGGCCAGCCCAACGTCATCGTTGTTGAACTGATCACGCTGCGTGACGCCCACACGGACGCTCGAAGGGTCCGATAAGTTAAATTCCCAGTGTGCCATCATTCCTCCAGTCTGAATTCCGTGTCTTTGCCACCGCTGTCGCCGCCAAAGCGCGACTTGGCCAAATCCAGTTCTTTTGCGAGCACCCTGAATATCTTGCGCACGTCCTCATCCGTGTAGTCGTAGGCATTACGGTTGGCGAGGTTGCCAATCAGTCGGATATCCTTGATCGCACGAGTTACGCGCGCCTCTGTGAGCTCTACAAATTTCTTTCTTTTATCACGCATGTCACCAAATTCTCTCCGTGTTGGCCATTTTATGCAGCCGTATAGGCCCTATAGTCAATACATTTCGTGTATATTTCCGAAATGTTGCGCCTCTTGGGCAGCGGTAGGTTTCAAGAATGTATCAGGTCGGCGGCGTGCGAATGGGGTCGAAAAGCGCATAAATCCAACGCTTTTCCGGTCTTGGAAAGCGCACAGGTGATTCAGCAATGGAATGGAAAGGGCTTTTAGTGGGGTAGAATGATTCAGCAGGCCCAGCTGGCCAGATGTGGCTCTACGAAGTCGGCACAGAAATCTCTAAAGCTCAGGACATTCGCGTGTCCGGCATATTCCGTTTCCCTCGATTCCATCAGGCTCTCCGGGATCACCAGATGAACACCAAATGATGCCATATCATTGATCGCATTACCCGCGATGTTCTCATCGACGCTTGTCAGGAACAGCCTACGCGAACCCTTTTCGCGCTCGACCTGCTTCCATCTCTCTCGCAATGTCGTCTTGGCGCTCAGTATGAGTCCGGTTGATGATTCCGCGCTGCCACTGTCGATGAAGGCAAGCGAAGGCAGAATGAAATCGGGACGTTTCTTCGCTTCGATGATCACCTGTTTTTCGAACGGAATGCTGCCGTCCCGGAGCATCGCCTCGATGTGATGTTCGTATGAGTAGCCGGCCCGTGACTTGCGCTGCTGACTAGCTGACAGCATCCGGGCATCGATCGACTGATATTCGTCGATCAGCCGTCGGATGACTTCGGAGGCAGTAAATGCGCGAGGTGAGTCACCGAGAACAAGACGCACGAGTTCGACCGAGCGTTCACGGCGTTGAAATTCACGAAAGAGTTCCCATTCGATGCTGCGGCTGATCTCACGCAACGCATCGCCGGGCCTTGGCAGGGCAAACGGATTCATGCTCTCAAGCGAGTGCTTCTGGAGGAAGGCGGTTCTGGCCAGTCGGGCGAGATCAGCAGTGACAGGCATCACAGCATTGTCGGATGCGAACTTGGCAATGCCGCCGCCCAGCCACGCCGCAATCAGCTGCTCTGCAAAGTCCAGAACCTTCTCGCGTTCTTCCGCTTTACGCGTCGCAGGCTCAAAAACGCCGATCAGAAAGTCGGCATCAAGCGCAAACAGGTCGATTAGCAAACCGGCTTCATCGCTACCCGAGTCAATCGTCAGACATTCATAGGCATATTCTTCGCCTTTGCTGACACGCCCCATGACAAGGAACGAAGCAGGAAGAACAGGGGCAAACAATGTCCTTGGCAGACGCGTCAGGTGAGTTTCCTGCCCCTTGCTGGTGTAGTGCACCAGACGGGAGGTCCGCTCTTCATCGGATTGGGGCCACCGGGTTGTAATCCATGCCTCCCGGATTTCATCGGCGTCTAAATCCCTGCGGTCTTTGGCAGCAAGCGGTGGAAAGAAGCCGCCATCACGCTCTTCTTGTGGAATGTACACTCCGGCCTGATTGTTCTTCTTTTTCCCGGGCACGATCCGCCCTTCGTCATCCTCCTTCTGATGTGCCCACAGACGATCATTGTTGGACAGTTTCTTGACTAGGATGCGATCGGATTTCTCAAAGAGTTTCGTCAGGAGCTCCGCATCGGCTCCGTTCTGCTCAAATGAAAATTCTGTCTGGCTACTCATGCGCACCCCGCAATTTCACCGGTAGTTTCATTTCCGCGCAGCCAGTGCGCAACTCTTGTGGTCATGTCGTCAAAGTCTAGCCTGGTCCGGCCCTTCAGGGCACATTCCCAGATGGTTAGTGCGCGCCAGTCGCTTTCTATCAGGGTGCGACGCACTTCAAGATCGCGCGCAACATTCCGTGCGATTTTTGCACGCCAGAAATCCGGACGGGTGGATGGCATCTTGAAAAGGTCGCAGTCATGTCCATGCCAAAAGCAGCCATTCACGAAAATGGCTGCGCGGTATTTGGGCAGAACGAGATCCGGTTTTCCCGGAACCTCTTTTGCGTGAAGACGAAAACGGAATCCCAAGGCATGTAGTGCCTTACGCACGACGATTTCGGGCTTTGTGTTGCTTCCCTTTATGCCGGCCATCATCCGGCTACGCGTCTCAGGGTTTACGACGTCAACCAACTTCGCGTTGAGCCAATGCGAGGATATGGGATCTCATGGCCTTTGCTACGGCCTCGACGACAGGAACCACCACAGCGTTTCCGAACTGCTTATAGGCCTGCGTATCGGACACAGGTATGAACCATTCCTTGCCATCACGCGCGAAACCCATAAGCCGCGCGCACTCTTGGGGCGTGAGCCGCCGCGGGCGTTTTCCGTCACCTTGATCAATAAGTATTTCGGAGCCATCCTTGTAGTAACGTGCTGAGAGTGTGCGCGCGACATCGTTCGGGCCGAAAAGACCGTAGCCGAACCCGTTCCCCTTCGCCATGTGCTTCGCCTTGTAGTTCCTGAGATATTGCCAGAGATGGGCAGTCAGCGTGTATTTCGGGTTCACGTCCGAGGCAAGAATGCTGCCCAGTCTCGGTCCCGGGCCGTCGGGCACTCTAACGTGGTCAAAAGAGAAGTCAGTCTCCTCAATGAAACCTACGATGAAGATCCGCTCGCGTCCCTGCGGCACCCATGGGCGGGAACTGAGCACTTTCGACGTAACGTGATAGCCAAGGTCATTACGGAGCACATTCATGATGGTCTGGAATGTCCGGCCCTTGTCGTGCCTCTCTAGGTTTTTGACATTTTCCAGTAAGAAAGCTTTTGGCTTGTGGTGCTTGATGACCTGCGCCACGTTGAAAAACAGCGTGCCCTGTGTCTCGTCGAGAAACCCATGGCTGCGCCCGAGCGCATTCTTCTTGGACACGCCAGCGATAGAGAACGGCTGACACGGAAACCCGGCAAGCAGAACATCGTGCTCCGGAATAGTTTTCAGGGCTTCTGCGTCGTTGGTAAATTCACGAATGTCGCCGCCGAATATGTGCTCCGGATCCTCGCGGAAGTTTTTGCGGTAGGTGAGCACTGCGTATTTGTCCCACTCGCTGGTAAAAACGCATTTGCCCCCAATAGTGTCGAACCCCGACCGAAGTCCACCGATGCCGGCGAACAGGTCAATGAAGCGGAATTTGCTTTCGGGGAGCGCCTTCCTGTGGTTCTCAGCAACGAGCCTGAGAACCTCAATCGCCAGTTCGGTTGGGGCGGACTCTCCCCGCTCATGCCGGTATGCAGAACTGATTGAAGATCTGGTGATCCGAGCGGCTTCCTCAATAGTGAGCCCAGCCTGTTCCCGGAGCATGGAAAATTCGGTCCTCGGCATCGGATGTGTATTCAAGGGGCCGAATCTCCTGCTGTGTCATTTTTTCCCACTTTGGCAGAATCTGACTCAGCGCACAAATGGATTTGACTACATCACTGCCAGATCGAATCCTGTCGGTTGCGCCAAAACTGGTGATCTACATTCCAGCCATGTTTCGTAAGCCAGACATCGAACCCCATCCCGCCCGCCACGACAATCCACCTCCACGATCGCCTGGAACCCAATCCACCTCGAACGATTTCTTCGTCAACAGATCTCGAAGGGAGCGCCCCCGTGCCTGCACCACCTGAAATGGATGTCGTCCTCGAAAAGCTGCCTTTGAGGATCGGCGCCTATATCCCCGACGACTTGCTGGAGGACTGGTTTGCGCCGGGGACGGGCATGAATCCGGTCAGCAAGGAGGCGCTTGCCGCCGCGAAGAATTACGGTTGGCTTTTCGAATGCGAGTTCAAGCACTACCCCGACCGCAAGGAGGGCGTGTTCTGGAAGTGGGTGCCGGCGATCTGACCGGCGCTTCTCAGCCTATCGGCGTCATCACCTTGCCGGTTCCGCCGCATTCGGGGCAGGTGCGGCCGTCGATCATGCCTGACCCCGCACAGCGGCGGCAAATATTCTCGCCAGCGCCGGGAATGCCTGCGGGAACTTCGTCCGCGTTGGTTTGGCCGGCTTGCCCGGGGTTGCCCAGCAGCTTGTTTCTCAGCCGGGCGACCCAGCCTTCGTCGACCTCGAGCGGTTTGCTGCTGTCGTCCGGCAGGCCTTCGCCGGATTGGCCGATGGTTTCATTGCGCGGCCGGTCGTTCGCGCCTGTCGTGATCTTCTGAGCCATCGCCGTTGCCTCTACGCCTTGCAATTTTTCGAACGCCTCAGCTCCGCGGAGGTTCCGGTTGCGGCCAACCGCCTTCAGCCGGGTTTTGTCCGAGCCGCCCTTCGGCCGCGGTTGGCAAGGATGGTGCTTAGCGTGACCGGACGAAAATCCCAGCTGTCGACGCCGACGTCATACTGGCGCGCGACAGGGGTGAGCCTGCCGTGCGAATGGCCATGCAGGTCGATCGATTTCCTGCCGATCTGGTTCCAGGTGCGAAAAGGGTAGTGGCAAAGGATCAGCAGACTGCCGTCCAACGTCAGCTCCTTGTAGTGTTGCGTGCTCGCCCAACCCGTGGCGTCGATGGTGGCCGCAGCATCGTTGTTGCCGATGACCAGATGCTTGCTGCCATGAAGAGACGACAGCAGCGACGACACGAACGCGGCCGATCCCCTGGCAAAATCGCCGAGGTGCCAGACCTCGTCGTCCGGCCCGACAGTTTCGTTCCACAACGCAATGAGCGCCCGATCATGCTCCGCCAGCGAGCCGAACGGGCGGCGATCGATGCGCAAAATGCGCGGGTCGCTGAAATGCGTGTCGGCGGTGAAGTAGATCATGCGCGCTCGCTGGGGCCCGTTGTCGAACTGCCGCGCATGTAGGCGCGTGGCGCACCAAGTCCATCTTGCTCTCCCCAATGCTTGCTCAACCCGCTCGATCGTCGGTTGTTCCTGTAAACAGGCCTAGGCGGCTTCCGCTTGTTGGAACTTTAAGAAGGGGGAACTTTAAGAAGGGGAACTTTGAAACGGGGGAACTTTGAAATGAGACGCAGGTTAGAATGCTTGAGGCCGATGCTCTGAAAGGACCTCGACGATGACCGACGCAGCACCTCTTGGGCGAAGCCCGGCTCAAGCGCGGGGCGATATCGACGCCGGGCGCGAAGGGGATAAGACACCGGGGATCGACCCAGCCGCGGCTCCCATGGAAACGGACGCGGAATCAGCCGGCAGCGTTCCGGCAAAGGATCGGTCTGCGCCTCATGAAAAGCCGGAGTTCACCAACCAGGCGAGCTATGCCAATGCGATGCGTCCGCTGAAGGATGAGCCCGACGTCCAGCCGCGCCGATATGGGCCGGTGCTGGTGATTGCCGCCATCGTCGTGCTGGCCGCTGCGGTTTTCATCGGCGCAGCGATGCTGCTCTGAATACAACGCAGTGGCTGGACATTTTGCTTCCGGTCCGGGACCTTGTTGCCGCGCAACGTTCAGGCGCGATCGAGTCTGCTGCACATTGACCACCAACCATCAATTCTTTGCCCGAGACGCTACCATCGTCGCGCGCGACATGATTGGCGCCACGCTGCTCTTGCATGGCGTTGGCGGCATCATCGTCGAGACCGAGGCCTATCGCCCCGATGACCCGGCTTCGCATGCTTTCGGTGGCAGGACGGTGCGCAATGGCGCAATGTTCGGCACCCCAGGCAGCGCCTATGTCTATCGCTCCTATGGCCTGCATTGGTGCCTCAATGCCGTGTGCCTGCCCGGCAGTGCCGTGCTTGTCCGCGCAATCGAACCGCAATCCGGGCTGGACGTGATGCGGGCCAATCGCGGCCTTGACGATCCCCGGCTGCTTTGTTCGGGACCAGGTCGCCTTTGCCAGGCGCTGGCAATCGACAAATCCCATGACGGGCTGCCGCTGGACGTGCCGCCATTCGAATTCAGGCAGCCGGGCGACGCCAGCGCCGTTCTAACAGGCCGCCGGATCGGCATTTCCAAGGCTGTCGATGCGGCGTGGCGGTTCGGGCTTCGCGGTTCGGATTATTTGAGCCGCAAGTTCTGACGCCCGCGCATTGGGCCGGAATTGCGGATGGTTAAAATCGTACATTAGAAAAATGGAACATAACCAACGGGGAAGACATTATTGGCGCCATGGACAAGAAAGTTGGCGACAATCCTGAATGGCTTCCGCCGCCCCAGGAGCCGATCATCGCAGCAGATGCCGCGGCCAGAATTTCGAAACGGGCGAGAAATAGATTTTCCCGCATCGCGCAAGGCGATCGGGACGAAACTTTGATCGAGGAACAGGAAGACGCTGACGTCTTCGAGCGCCAGCCATCCATGGTCCCGTTGATCCTGGTGCTTTATGTGCTCTCGATGTGGGTCTTGGCCGGGTACGCGATCCTTCGTTGGCGGCATCTTCTATAGGCGCCCTATCGCTTCCGCTCTAATCAGCCGGTTTGGGCAGCCCTCAACGGCCGCCGCGCTGAAAAATCATTCAGCCAGTCAGTCGGTCCCTCCCATGGAAAGACCAGTCAGCCACGCATCACTCCTTGTCGAGATGCATGGGCGTTGTCTGTTGGCGGGCTTCCCTGGTCACCTCGTCGGCTCCGGCAGGTGAAATCCCTCGCAACGCCTTCGCGGCTTCGGTCAGGCGCCCGCGATCATTGCCGAAGCTCTTGATCAGCCGGCGGACCTGGTCGGCGGTGATGCCGTTCTGTTGGGCAAAATACTCGACTTCACGTTCATCTTCCGCGGAAACGCGATCGCGGTCGCGGAAATCTCGCTTGCTCTTATCGTCAGCCATTTTTTCCTCCTGGTGGAGCTTCGCATCAACGGCAACGTGGGCAAGCCGCTTTCGTTGCCGCGATCGGGCGGACTTTTGTGCGGCCGTGCCGACTGCCCAGGAACCATGAGGCGAGCAGCCGGTTTGGCTTGGATGCAGACCACGTTCGGCCACCAATTCATACCGATGGAGGTTACGATGACGCTCGCAAGCAAAACCACTGTAATTGCAGCCGCGCTGGCCATATTGACCGCGCCGGCATTCGGCCAGACGAGCCCGCCCGCGGCGCCGGCGCCGGATCGTGGCGCCGAACAGTCGCCCGGAGTGAGCGGGCAGGATGCCATGCGCGATATGATGCGCCAGATGATGACCGAGATGCTGGAGGAGAGAATGCAAGAGGATCGCGCGCCCCGGACAGAACGGCGAGGTCGCGACCACTGGCATCGCGACTACAGGATGGGCCCGCCTGACCGAGGTTGGGAGACGGGTGGCCGCGGTGGCATTGCACGCGGGATGCATGGCGCGAGGATGCGCATGATGTTCGCCATAGTGGATGCGGATGGCGACGGCGCGCTTTCCCAGACCGAGGTCCAGGATTTCGTCGGGCGGATATTCAACGCCGTCGATGAGAACGGTGACGGCAGCGTCGACATGCAGGAAATCCGGTCCTTCTTCCACGGTGCAGGCGCCGAGGATCAGGAGTAAGTCTCCTACCCGTCGGCAAGGAGGCCCTGGCTGAGGCGGCGCCCCCAACGTCGACCGGGGAGGGCGAAAACCGTCGCTGGCAGATGCATTGCTGGGCTGGCCTTGCCAAGCCGAATGCCGGGTCGGAACGATTCGAGACAGCAGGAATTCAATGGCTATGACAGAGAAAATCCCGACCATCGCCCGTGTCTGGCGTGGCAGAACCTTGCCTGAGAAGGCAGACGCCTATGAAAGCTACAATTACGAGGCCGGCATCAAGCCGCTGGTCGAGAAGGCGCTGGGCGTGCAGACCTTTCGCGAGGACACGCCGACCCATGCAGAGTTCGTGACGATTTCCTATTGGGAAAATGTCGAAGCGATGGCGGCGTTCACCGGCGGCGATCCGACAAAAATCCACCATCTCGAGCGGGACGAAGAGTTCCTGATCGAGTTGCCGTCGCGGGTGCAGGTGTTGCGCATCCGCTCCAGTCACGGCCGCCTGCAATAGCTCTGAGGAGAGCCGCCCGGTTCGGCTCGACCTAATAAATCGCCGTCAAGTCGATCTCGGTAATGTGCCAGCGGCCGAGATTTGAGGTGTAGAGCCTGTCGCCCTTGAAGGCGATGTTGGTGGGATGGGCGAGCGTCGTTGCCGCCGGATCCTCGATCAGCACTTCGAGCCCGCTATCTTTTCGCCAACGATAAATGCGGCTCGGCTCGTAGCATGAGATGAACAGCGAACCGTCCGGCGCGAAGGCAACGCCATCGGGGACGTTGTTCACGCCGTCCACGACGAGCTGGCGAGGTCCTGCCGTGCCGTCGGCAAGGATCGGTACATAGCTGACGCAGGCCGCATGGCTTTCCACCACATAAAGCCCGCTCCCATCCGGCGCCATCGCCATGCCGTTGGCGAAGGCCATGGCCTCGCTACACCACAGGCCGCCTTCGCCGGTCTTCAAATGGTAGCGAAAAATGCCGGAGCGGTTGTCTTCGCCTACGCTGTCCGACACGTAGAGCCAGCCCCGTGTCTCGTCGACGATCGGATAGTTCGGCACGCGGATGCCAGCCGAGGCGAAGCGCTCCATTTGACCCGTTCCGGCATTCCAGCGAAAGATCGCCGAATGTCTCAAATCGCAGGCAAAACAGTTTCCCGCGCTATCGAAGGCGATGCCGAGCAGAAAGCCGTCCGTGCCGCCCATGTGCTCGACCGAGCCGCCATCAGCGGCCAGGCGCAGCAGGTCGCCGGTTTCGCTGCCGCACCAGATCGAGCCGTCGCGATGGATGGCCACGCCTTCCGGATGGGCGACGCGCGGGCTGGTGAAGATGCCGTCGAAGAAGACCCTCGCCGCCGACATTTCGAGCAACGGCTTTGCCATGCGCCACCCCTCTTCAGCCTGTTGCGGTATGCGACCGCTGCACGGCAATACAGCGCTCGACCATCAGCCGGTCGGCCGCCAGGATCTCGGCGATAAGCGCGCCACGCTCCTTGGCGCTGACGAATTCGAGACGCCGCAGGCCAAGCGGGTCGATGCGGTTTCGCAGGATGTCGAGCGTCTCGTTCGAGGGCAGCGGAACCTCGCGGCAATCGGCATCGAATGTCAGGGCGAAGCCGGTGGCATCCTGGACCTGCTGGCGCGTCACGCCCGGCATGGTCTCGACGATGACCAATTGCCGGCTCTCCCGGTCGAGCCGAAAGATGCAAAGATCGGTGAACACCAGCGCCGCGCCGGTCCGATAGCCCATCGGCTCGCGTTCGGCCTCTGTCAGCAAGCCGCGCGCCGAGCTGGCGATCTCGACGGTGTCGACCAGCGACTGCGGGGAGTGGCGCGGGACGTAGAGCAGATAATCGCGATGCATGTTGGCGACATCAGCCATGCCGCCCTGCCCGGGCAGCCGGATGAGGCTGCCGTCGCGCTTGCGCAGCGCAATCGTGTTGACGCGCCCGCGTCGGTCGACCTGGGCGGCACCGACGATCTCATGCGTCACGGCGCCGGCCTGGTAATAGGTCGAATAGGTGTCGTCGCCGCCGGCATGGGCCACCGCTGTCTCGCAATCGAGGCTCTCGATCAACGACAGGATCATCGGGCTCGGCGCTATGTCGAGATGACCGCAACTCATCGTCGCGATGATCATGTCCGGCGCGTGCGTCGCCTTGGCCAGCCGGTAGGCGACATTGGCGAGCGGCGACACCGCGCCGGCGCTGGCAAAGCTCTCATTGTCGAGCTCGGCGGCGATGCGGGCAGCGATGATCTCGTCGATGGATGCCTTCTTTTCGCCGTGCACGAGCCCGGGCATTGCGAGGACTGTTTCAGCGCGGACTTTCGCAGCGTCTTGAACCCGCTCCGGCACACCTTCCGAAGGCACGCTCAGGCTGTCCGCCAAAGGTATCTCCTTGGCCGCCAACGCTCCCGCCAACGCTTGATAATCCGTCACATAGAATGGCAGGCAGGAGGCGGGATGGGCGCCGCCTGGCGCCAGCGCTATGGCCGACACCTGGTTGCGGGTCAAAATGTTTTGGCGACCAGCATGGCGCAGCGCTCCGACCGGGACGATTTCCTCGACCGTGACCAGCACCTGGCGCGCCGCGCCGGCCATGGCGAAGTCCAGCGCCCGTGGTCCGATGATCTGGACATTGCCGCTCTCGTCGGCACGCTGGGCATGGACGACGAACGTATCGAGCCGCAAGGCCGGGATGACCCCGGTCGTGATTCCGTCGACCGGATCGGGCGCGGCGATCGCGCCGGGCACGCGAGCCAGCATATCCGAACCCTGCGGAAGCTGAAACGGCATCGACGGCAGGTTCTGCTGCGCTGCCCGCAACGCCTGGATCATGGCCAGCGCCGTCCAGTCGCGAACCGGCACGGCATTCGTCTCGGCAGCCGCGCGGAAGCGGGGCGGCAGGCCGAAAATATCGAGGCTGGAAAAGCAGATATCGATCTCCGCCACGGCATCGGCCTCGAGAAGCAGTTCGAGCGGCAGCCCGCCGGCCCAGCAGACATAGCGCAGGCCCTTGACGCCCGAGCCGGTGATGGCGCGCAGCAGGGCGACCGGCAGCCGGGCGAAATGATGGCCGCCGACACCGAAGGCGTCGCCGCCGCCGACCATCGCGGCCAGCCCCTCGACATCGGTGAAGCGCGGCCGGTTCGGCTTGACCAGGGAGATCATGGCGCGGCCTTGGCCCGCGCAGCGCTCTTTTCGGCGAATTCCTTGACGCGGCGCTGGCCGGTCTCGCTGCGGTAGAGGCCGCCCAGGACATCGCGCTCCATGGCAAGGCCGTCGGCCAGCCCGCCCGACACGGCATGCGCGGTCAGCGCCTTCAAGGCCTCGATGGCGGCGGCAGGTTCGGCGGCGATCATGCCGGCGAGTTCCAGCGCCCGCGGCATCAGCCTCTCGGCATCGACGATTTCGTTGACCAGTCCGGCGCCGACGAATTCGGAAGCCGGCACGATGGCGCCGGTCATCAGCAGGAAATTGGCACAGTTGCGGCCGAGCTTCTGGACGCTGCGCTGCGTGCCGCCGCCGCCGGGGACCAGCCCGAGCTTGATTTCGGGAAGGCCGAGCTTCGCGAACTGGTTAGCGATCACGATGTCGCAGCACAGCACCAGTTCCATGCCGCCGCCCAGCGCAAAGCCGTTGACCGCGGCGATGACCGGCTTGCGGTTGTTCTCGACCGCCGCATACATGCGTGTGCCCGCCATCTGGAAGGCGTCGAACTCGGCAGCTGTCTGGGCGGCGTATTCCTTGATGTCGGCGCCGGCCATAAAGCCGCGCCCCTCGCCGGTCACCACGATCGCGCCGATACCGTCATCCTGCGACAGCGCCTCGAAAACCTCGGTGATCTCGCTTTGCATCAGCCGGTTCATGGCGTTGAGCTGATCGGCGCGCCGGAAGGTGACGACCGCGACGCGCCCGGATATTTCCAAGGTGAGTGTCTGGTAACCGCTCATCGTCAGGCAGCATCCACGGTCATGTCGCCGGACGCCTCAAGCGCTGCAATCTCATCGCTGGAGAGGCCGAACTCGGCCAGTATCTCGCGGCCATGCTGGCCGACCAGCGGCGCCGGCCGTTCTATGGTAGCCGGCGTCTCGCTCATCTTGACCGCCGGCGCGACCACCCTGACCTTGCCGCCGCGCGGATGATCGTAGCTGGTGATCATGCCCAGGTGCTTCACCTGCGGGTCTTCGGCTGCGCGGCGGATGTCTTTCACCTCGGCACACCAGATGTCGGCCGCCAGCAGCCGCGCCAGCAGATCCTGCGTGGCAAACTTCCTGGTTTCGGCGTTGACCTTGTCGAACACCTCGTCGCGCTTGTCGAACAGCGTCTTCAGATCGTCGTAAACAGCAAGCTGCGGCGCCTCTAGCACCTCGTACAGCGCCTTGAACGGGCTCATGGCGATCGACACATAGCCGCCGTCGTTCGCTTCGTAGATACCGAACGGCGCCTGCATGCCGGGGTGGCCGATGCCTGAATTCGGGCGCACGAAATCCTCGCCGAGATTGAGCACGGCGACATATTCCTGGTTGAGATGCGCCAGCATGCCGGCCAGCAGATTGACCTCGATCTTCTGGCCCTTGCCGGTCTTCTCGCGATAGTAGAGCGCCGACAGGATGCCGTAGACCATGTTCATGGCACCGATCTGGTCGGCGAGGCCGGCGCCGGCCGGAACAGGAGCCTGATCGCCGCGGCCGGTGTTGGAAATCAGCCCGGACAGTCCCTGGATCAGCATGTCCTGGCCGGGGCGCTCGACATAGGGGCCTTCCTCGCCATAGCCGGAGCCCGAGCAATAGATAATGGCGGGATTGACCGCCCTGAAATCCTCGTAGCCATAGCCGAGCCTGGCGAGCACGCCGGGGCGGAAATTCTGCACCACCACATCGGCCTTCTTCGCCATGTCCATGATGATGGCATGCACCTTGCGGCTCTTCAGATTGAGCGCGATGGAGCGCTTGTTGCGGTTCCAGGCGAGGAAATTCGGGCTTTCGGAGCCGCCGACCCATTTGGCGAAGAAGGTCATGCCGCGGAACATGTCGCCGGCGCCGGCACGCTCGATCTTGATGACGTCGGCGCCCATGTCGCCGAGCAGCTGCGTGGCGAACGGCCCTTGCAGCAGATGGCTGAAATCGAGAATGCGGACGCCTTCGAGGGCCTTGTTCATTTTTGTCTCGTTGGTTGTCAAAGCAGGTCGGGTACGTAGCGGGGTGCTGCGGTGAGGCCGCCGTCGACGCGCAGGTCGGTGCCGGTGGTGAAGCCGGCGGCGTCGGAGGCGAGATAGACGGCGGCTTCGGCCACTTCGGACGGTTTGCCGATGCGGCCGAGCGGATGCATCTTCACCCAGGCCTTGGCGAGGTTGCCGCCGATCTCTTTGACCAGTTTGTCGTTCATTGGCGTGTTGATGGTGCCGGGCGAGATCGAGTTGACGCGAATGTTGAGCGGGCCGAACTCGACCGCCATCTGGCGCGTCATCGCCATCACCGCACCCTTGGCGCCGGCATAGGCGGTCCAGCCGTCGAGCCCGATATGACCTTGCGCCGAGGCCATGTTGATGATCGAGCCGGATTTCTGCGCGATCATGTGCGGCAGCGCATATTTGCAGCCGCGGAACACGCTGGTCAGGTTGACCGCGATCAGCCGGTGCCACTGCTCGTCGCTCATTTCGTGAACCGGCATGCCGCCGATGGCGATGGCGGCATTGTTGACCAGAATGTCGAGATGGCCGGTCTTGGCGACGGCTGCGTCGATGAGGGCGGCGATATCGGCCTCCTCCGCCACGTCGCAATGGACGTAGTCGGCGCGGTGGCCGGCGGCGCGCAGTTCCGCCGCGAATTTTTCACCCTTCTCGTCGGCGATGTCGCCGAGGACGACGTGCGCGCCCTCACGCGCCATCGCCTCGCTGATCGCATGGCCGATGCCGTCGGCGGCGCCGGTGACGATTGCGGTTTTCCCTTTGAGACGATCCATATCAGCCTCCAATGGCACGCCGGCGCTTCGCTTCGTCGAAGGCGACGGCGGCAATGATGATCACGCCGGTGATGACCAGCTGCCACTCGGTCGGCAGGCCGAGACCGCGCAGGCCGTTGGACAGGAATTGCAGGATCAGCACGCCAAGCGCCATGCCGGTCAGGCTGCCGATGCCGCCGGCAAGGCTTACGCCGCCAAGCACGGTGGCGGCAACGACCTGGAACTCGAAATTCAGCCCGGCCGTATGTTGCGCAGAGCCGACGCGGGCGGCCAGGATGATGCCGGCAACCGTTGCTAGCAGTGCGCTGATGATGAAGCAGATGAACTTGACGCGGCGCACGTCGTAACCCGCCAGCCGTGCCACTTCCGGATTGCCGCCGACGGCATAGATCTGCCGTCCGAACGGCCGGTGCTGCATGATGTAGGCGAAGACCGCGAGCAGGACGATGGCGATGACCGCCGAATAGGGAATGACATTGAACAGGCGGCCGTCCGACAGCGCAATGAAGCTGTCGAGCGCGGCATCGTCGGGGATGGCGCGCTGGCCGGTGTAGAGATAGACGCCGCCGCGCATGATGAACATCGTGCCCAGCGTCACGATCAGCGAGTTGATGCCGGCATAGGCCGTCAGATAGCCGTTCACGACGCCGATGATCAGCCCGAACAGCAGCGCACCACTGATGCCGAGCAGCAGCGAGTTGGTTTCGTTCATGATGATGATCAGCGGCAGGGCGATGGTCGCCAGCAGCGACCCTATCGAGATGTCGACCTCGCCGGACATGAAGACGATGGCGCAGCCGATGCCGGCGGTGAGCGCCAGCGACGCCTGACCGAGCACATTGGTGATGTTGCGTACCGAGAAGAAGTTCTCTGCCGTCAGGGAAAAGAACGCAATCACCAGGATCAGGCAAAGCAGCAGGGCGAGCTCCTGCCGCGCCAGGAATCGTGCCAGCATGGATGGCCCGGCTTTGATGGACTGGGTGCCTGCAAGACTCATCGCTTGCTCCCTTTGCGAAGCGTCATCATCTTATCCGATCGCCGCATTGAGGATTTTCTCCTGCGTGGCCTCGTCGCGAGGCATGATCGCGGTGAGGCGGCCTTCGCACATCACCGCGATGCGGTCGGCAAGGCCCAGCAGCTCAGGCATTTCGGACGTCATCATGACGACCGCCAAGCCTTCGCCGGCGAGCCGGTCGATGAGCGCGAAAATCTCCGACTTGGCGCCGACGTCGATGCCGCGGGTCGGTTCGTCGACGACGATCACCTTAAGACCGCGCATCAGCCAGCGCGAGATCAGCACTTTCTGCTGATTGCCGCCGGACAGATTCTTGACCAACTGAAACAGGCTGGGCGTCCTGATGCGAAAACGGTCGACATAGTCCTCCACCGCCTTGCGTTCCCTGGCCTTGTCGACGAAGCCCATTCTGGCGAAGGCACCGAGCGAGGCGAGGCTGGCATTCTGGTAGACCGGCAGCTCGCCCATCAGCCCTTCGCTCTTGCGATCCTCGGTGAGCAGTCCGATGCCGAGCCGGACGCCGGTGTGCGTGTCGTGCGGCAGCAGCCGGCTGCCATCGACCGAAATGGCGCCGGAAGTGATCGGGTCGTAACCGACGATGGCCTTGGCGAGCTCGGTCCGGCCGGCCCCCATGAGGCCGAAGAAGCCGAGGACCTCGCCGGCATGCGCCTCGAACGATACGTCCTTCAGTTTCTTGGCGGTGCTGAGCCCTTCAACCGAAAGCGCTACCTTGCTGCCCGGCGCACTGCGCTTGCGCGGGAACAGGTTTTCGATGCGCCGGCCGATCATGTCCTGGATCAGCGTGTCGTTGGTGTGCTCGCCGATCGGCCTGGTCGAGACGTGACGGCCATCGCGCAGCACGGTCACGGTGTCGGCGATCTCGAAGACCTCGTCGAGCTTGTGGCTGACATAGAGCACCGCGATGCCGAGAGCGGCCAGCCGGCGGATGACGGTGAACAGCAGCGAGACCTCGTTCGGCGTCAGCGAGGAGGTCGGCTCGTCCATCACCACGACGCGGGCCTCATGGGCGAGCGCGCGGGCGATCTCGACCATCTGCTGCTGGCTGACCGGCAGCGATCCCGTGCGCGCTGCCGGGTCGACGTTGAAGCCGATGCGCTTGAACAGAGCGGCCGCGTCGGCGCGGATCTTCTTCCAGTCGATCGAGCCGCCTTTGCCGGTCGGATAGCCCTCGAGGAAGATGTTTTCGGCGACGCTGAATTCGGCGATCAGCGCGATCTCCTGGAACACCACCTTGATGCCCGCTTTCAGGCTGTCGCGCGGCGACTTGATGTCGGCCTCGCGGCCGCGCAGGCGGATGGTGCCGCCATCCTTGCCGTAGACCCCGGCCATGATCTTGATCAGCGTCGACTTGCCGGCGCCGTTCTCGCCCATCAAAGCGTGGATCTTGCCGGGTTCCAGGGTTAGATCGACATTGTCCAGCGCCATCACGCCGGGAAAGCGCTTGCCGATGCCGCGCATCTCCAGCGCCGGCACGCTTTTGTCGACGGCCGCGGTTTTGCCGGGATGGAGGAAGTCAACCGACATTGGCTCTGTTCCGGACGATGTCGAGATAGGTCGCCAGGATGATGACGATGCCCGGCACCACCATCTGCAGGTCCTGGTTCCAGCCGAGGATGATGATGCCGTTGTCGATGACCTTCAGCACCAGCACGCCCAGCAACGTGCCGAGCAGCGAGCCGCGGCCGCCAAGCAGGCTGGTGCCGCCGAGGATGACGGCGGCAATCACAGTCAGCTCGAAGCCGCGGCCGGCGGTCGGCTGGCCGGCATTCATCAGCGACGACAGGATCATGCCGGCAATGCCGACGCAAAGGCCGGTGACGACGAAGGCGAACAGTTTCAGGCGTTGCGAGCGCACGCCGGAGAGGCGAACCGCTCGCTCGTTGGCGCCGACCGCGTAAAGATAGCGGCCGAGCGTGGTGAAGCGCAGCGTTGCCGCGGCCAGCGCGAAAATCAGCGCGGCAATCACCACCGGCAGCGGGATCGCGCCGATATAGCCGGCGCCGAGATCGGTGAAGCTTGCAAGCCGGTGGTGGTTCTGCACCGCTTCGCGGGTGAACAGATAGACGCCGCCCTGCAGCATCATCATGGTGCCGATGGTGGCGATCAGCGAGTTCACCTTGAGCCTGGTGACAACCAGCCCGTTGAACAGGCCGACCGCACCGGAAAAGGCGAGCGCCGCCAGCAGGCCGAGCGTCAGGCTGTGCGTTGAATTGAGTACGGCCATGCCGATGCAGCCGACAAAGGCCAGCGACGCACCGACCGACAGGTCGACTTCCGCGGTGATGATCAGCATCGTCATGCCCGAGGCGACGATCAGCACCAGCGCGCATTGGCGCAGGATGGCGATGATGTTGGCCTCGGAATAGAATTGCGGCGCCGCAATCGAAATGGCGATGCAGAGCACGGCCAGGATCACGCCGAGCACCAGCTGGCTGCTGCCCAGCAGCTGGCCGCCGATGAAACGCCTTGGCGCGGAGGATTGCGTAAGCTCGCTCATGTCCATTTCATTTTCGGGCAGCGTCGCCGTTTGGAACTTGCCGGCCAAAACAGGGCGGTTGACCTGTTTTCCCGTCTGCATCCGGTCCGATGCCCTTCCCGCCGCGCGGGAAGGGCTACCCGGAATCCTTACTTCTTCAGGTCAGCGGAAGTTTTCATGCATTTTTCCGGTGGCTGGAGCGCATTGACGGCATCCCATTTGATCGTTCGTGTGGTGCCGTCGTAGTCGTAGAACTTCTTCCAGTCGTCGCCGTTCATCGGCGCGGTCGGGCTGACGATGTGTTCCGGCACCTCTTCGCCGTTGAAGAGCTTAACCGCTGCATCGATGGCGGTGTAGCCTTCCTTTTCCGGGAACATCGCGGCTTCGATGCGATAGGACGGCTCGTTCTGCATGGCATTGATGAAGGCGAGGCCTTCGCCGCCGGTGCCGACCGTCAACAGGCCATCCTGCGACTTGCCGGCCGCTTTCCAGGCCTGGAGGCCGCCGAGCGACGAGGAATCGTTGATGCCGTAGATGATGTTGATGTCGGCGTTCTTGGCAAGTGCCGCCGAAGAGACTTCGAGCGCGCGGTCCGGATTGCCGCCGCCGTCGAGGTCGTGGACCATGACCGCGTCGGGGACGATGGTCTTCAGGCCGTCCATGAAACCCTGCGAACGCAGCACCGTGGCGGACAGCAGCGGCAGGCCGACATTCATCACCTTGGCTTTGCCTTCGAGCTTTTCCTTGGCGTATTTGCCGGCTTCAACGCCGGCGGTGTAGCCGGTGTCGTAGTCGCAGATCGCGACCATGGTGGTCATGCCCTTGACCGGATTGCCTTCGAGCACGACCGGAACGTTGTTGGATTTCGCCTGGCGCAGTAGCGGCACGACGCCTTCCTCGTTGACGGGCGTGACAATCAGCACGTCGACGCCTTTGGCCATGAAGTCTTCGGCGGCGGAAACCTCCTTGGCGATGTCGAGATTGGCGTCCTGCACCTCGAGTTCGATGCCGAGTTCCTTGGCGCGGGCCTGCATGCCCTTGATGACGTTCTGATACCACTCATGCGTGGCGTAATTGGTGACGTAGCCGATGCGCTTCGGCATGTTTTCGGCGTGTGCCGCGGCGGCGCTCAGAGCCAGCGCGGCCGCCGAGACAAACAGCATTGATTTGGACCAGTTCATGTTTCTTCTCCCTGTATTTCTTGTCAGTTGCTGAACGGATAGTCCCGCCGTTCCGGGTCGGCACGTGGAGAGTTGGCAGCTTCGCCCGCGCCCAGCGCCGCCGATATCGTCTCGGCCGCCGCCTTAGTCCGTTCAAAGACGGTGCTGCGATCGAAGCGGGCGGCCTTTTGCGGCAGGAACGGGACAGTGAGCGCGGCAATGACCGCGCCGGTATGGTCGCGCACCGGCATCGAGATGTTGGTGCAGCCCTCGACAGCCAGCGAAGCGCGCATTTCATAGCCGAGCCTTGCGACGTCGTTCAGCCGCGCTTCGATTTCCGCCCGGCTGCCTTGGCCTTCGCCCGCAGCGACGATCCGCTCGACGATACGGTCGCGCTCGGCGCGGCTCGAATGCGCGAGCAGCACCGCGCCGGAGCTCGTCTCGAGGATCGGGAAATGCGAGCCGAGGGCAACCGAATAACGCATCGGCAAAGGCGAATCGATCTGCAGCACGACCAGCGCGCTCTCACCTTCGCGCACGACCAGATGGCAGCTCTGGTCGGCATTGGCGGCGAGGCCGCGCATCACCGGCAGCGCGCATTCGACCAGGCGGTTTACCGGCGGATGCATATGCGCCAGCTCGAATAGCTTCAGCGACAGGCGGAAGCGGTCCGATAGCGTCCGGAAAATGTAGCCGCGCTTCTCCAGCAGCAGCAGGATGCGGTAGATCTCGTGAATGGAGCGCCCCATTCCGGTGGCGATCTCTGTCTGGGTCAGCGGCTCGCCGCTGGCAGCCATGAATTCCAGGATATCGAGCGCCTTCTCCACCGCCGGCACGCGATAGCCGTTGCGGCCGCTTTCGCCTTCGTCGACGATCTGGGCAATATCGGTGGCCATTACGCGACGCTCCGTTGCGGCTGGCCATGCCTGGTCTCGCGATAGAGCCGGTTCAGCCGATCCGCGAGCTCGGCCGCCGGCAATTCGCCGGCGATGGCCGCGGCAGCATGAGGGGCGCATTGGCGGAAGAAGCTGATGAAGCCCGTATGGGTCGGGCGCAGATAGGAGGCTTCGATCGTCGCCAGCGTCGAGGCGAAGAAGCCGCCCGAGAGCGCGTTGACCTCGGCATCCTGCCACGCCGCCAGCGATCCCGGCTGTCCGCCGGATTTCACATAGTCGCCGCGCTGATAGCCGGGCGAGCACAGAAACAGCGCGTAATCGATGGCTGCCTGCTTGTGTTTCGATTGGGCGCTGACGCCGATGCCGGCGCCGCCGAGCAAGGCGCCGGCGGATCGCGGCGTCGGCACATCGGCGAAGCGCAGATACGGCCTGTCTGCCTTGAAGGCATAGTTCACATAGCCGAAGGCGAACGGCACGTAGACCACATCGTCATGCGCGATCATATGATCGTAGCAGCGGATCGGGTTCCATTTCGGCGAATCCGGATGCGACAGCGCCGCAAGCTGGCGCAATTGCCCAACGGCCTGCTCGATTTTTTCCCTGGCAATGAACTCGTCGCCGTCTTCCCGCGGTTCGCCCAGCGTCAAAAGCAGGCACATGGCGTCAGTCGGCACCAACGGCAGCCCAAGCCATTTGCCGTCCTTCAAGGCGCGCCGGCCGAGCTCCAGCACCTCGTCATGGCTGCGCGGCAGCGGCCCGTAGCGCTCCAGGAGATCGGGGCGATACGAGGCAACCTGGCAGGCAGCATCGATCGGCAACGCCCATTGGCGCCCGTCCCTTGCGTAGGATTGCCAGGATGCGCCGACCGAATCCCGTTCGAAGCCGCGGCGCTGCTCAGCCGACAAATCGAACGGCACCATCAGCCCGCCTTCGGCAATATCGCCGATGAACGGATGGTCGAACACGACAAGATCATAGGCGCCGAGCACCGGACCAAGCGCGCCCTCGCCGAACTCGTAGAGGCTGCGGCGGTCCCATTCGATCTCAAGACCGGGATTGGCGGCACAATACGGCCCGATGCTGGCGTCGAGCGGACCCCAGCAGCGTCGGTGATCCCACGCGAGACCGCGCAGTCTTGTCATGCCCGAAATTCCTCCCTGAACCGCCCAGCCGATTAGTAGCAACTATTTTCACCTAGACAAGTAGTTTTTACATACGCAACCAGTCTCGACTTCGTTTGGCAGGGAAACCGCCCCAACCGCCGCTGGTGCGCATCGCATTGTCGCCGGCCTTCAACCAAAGGCTGCGACGGGTCTGGCTTTTTGGAACTTTCGCGACGAACATACGTTCGGTTGGCGCAACCATCTTGAGCAGCATCATTGGGCAGCGTCACTGGATTCAGCGCCGAGTCGTAGGGAGCGGACGAAATGGCCCAACTGTGGGCGCGGCCATGAACCGGTTTGCCGCCTTGGCATTCGCCACGTTTCTGGCGATAACGTCGATCTGGGTACTGTTTCTGGTTTCTTAAGATTTGGCTTTGGTTGCGTGGGATTTGCCGCTGGTTTGTTAGGATTTGGAGGGGTTCTCGACAGGTTGACCGCTTAACGACATCCACGGCATGTGGTTCTGCCAGCCGGAGCCGCGTGCGTGAAGAAACTGTCGCCAGGAGCACACCGGCGCGCACATTCGGGGTTGGCAGCCACGCTGCCTGCAACGTTCCAATCGGTTTTCAGGAAACGGCGAGATCTCATGTTGCTGAGGGCGATCGTTCGAAACTGTGCCGTTCTTGGCCGCGTCGGCGCGACGACGCTACTTGCCGGGCTGCTTGCCGGCTGCCAGGGCGGCGTGCTCGACCCTCACGGGCCAGTCGGCGCGGCGCAGCGCACGATCCTGCTCAATTCGGTTGCCATCATGCTGGCCATCGTCATCCCGACGATCGTGGCGACGCTCGGCTTTGCCTGGTGGTTCCGGGAAACCAACACAAGAGCGCGGTATCTGCCGGAATGGGCCTATTCCGGACGCATCGAACTGGTGGTCTGGTCGATCCCCATCCTCGTCATCCTGTTTCTGAGCGGCATCATCTGGATCGGGTCGCATGACCTCGATCCAATGAAGCCGCTGGATTCCCAGCAACAGCCGCTTGAGGTGCAGGTCGTCTCGCTCGACTGGAAATGGCTGTTCATCTACCCCGAGCAGAATGTCGCGAGCATCAACCGGCTCGTGGTGCCGGCGGGCAGGCCGGTGCATTTCTCGCTTACCTCGGCAAGTGTCATGAATGCGTTCTTCGTGCCTCAGCTTGGCGGCATGATCTACACGATGAACGGCATGACGACGCAGCTTCACCTGCAGGCGGATCAGCAGGGCGAATTTTATGGGCGGTCGGCCCACTTCAGCGGCGACGGTTTTCCAGGCATGCAATTCGTGCTGCATGCTGTCGCGGTCGACGCCTTCGACGCGTTCGTCAATTCGGCGCGAAGCCAAGGACAGGCACTCGACAGGGCCAGCTACCAGGAACTGGCCAGACAGAGCCTGGACGTGCCGCCTTCGACCTATCGCTCGGTCGAGCCGGACCTTTTCCATGAGATCGCGACGCAGGGCGTTCCGCCCGCGCCCGGCCCCCAGGCCGGTCGCCCCGAGCCGAGCGTATCGCCCAAGACAGGAGGCTGACAATGCTCGGAAAATTGAGCTGGGACGTCATCCCGTTCGATCAGCCTCTGCCGATGATCGCCTCGGCGGTCGTCGCCCTGGCAATCCTCGGCGTGCTGGCCTGGGTCTTCCTGGCCGGCCATTTCCCCTATCTGTGGCGCGAATGGATCACAAGCGTCGATCACAAGCGGATCGGCGTCATGTACACGCTGCTGGCGCTGCTGATGCTGCTGCGCGGCTTCAGCGACGCCGTCATGATGCGGTCCCAGCAAGCCCTCGCCTTCCAGGCGCCCGGCTATCTGCCGCCCGACCACTTCAACCAGGTCTTTTCCGCCCACGGCACCATCATGATCTTTTTCGGGGCGATGCCGTTCGTCATCGGCCTGATGAACCTGGTCGTGCCGCTGCAGCTCGGCGTCCGCGACGTTGCCTTTCCGACGCTCAACTCGGTGAGTTTCTGGCTCACCGCCACCGGTGCGTTGCTGGTCAACATCTCGCTGGTGATCGGCGAATTCGCGCGTACCGGATGGCTGCCCTATCCGCCGCTCAGCGAGACCGCCTACTCGCCGGGCGTCGGCGTCGATTATTATCTGTGGGCGGTGCAGATAGCGGGCGTCGGAACGCTGCTCACCGGCATCAATTTCGTCACCACGATCCTGAAGATGCGGGCGCCTGGCATGAGCTACCTCAGCATGTCGATGTTCTGCTGGACTTCACTCGCCGCCAGCCTGCTCATCGTCGCCGCCTTCCCGATCCTCACCGCCACGCTCGCGATGCTGACGCTCGACCGCTATTTCGGCTTTCATTTCTTCACCAACGAAGCCGGCGGCAACATGCTGATGTTCGTGAACCTGATCTGGGCCTGGGGCCATCCCGAGGTCTACATCCTCGTCCTGCCGGCATTCGGCATCTTCTCGGAGGTCATCTCCACCTTCTCCAGCAAGCCGCTGTTCGGCTACCGCTCGATGGTGGCCGCGACGCTCTTCATCTGCATCGTCTCCTTCATGGTGTGGCTGCACCACTTTTTCACCATGGGCGCCGGCGCCGACGTCAACGCCGCGTTCGGCATTGCCACCAGCATCATCGCTGTCGGTACCGGCGTGAAGATCTACAACTGGATGTTCACCATGTATGGCGGCCGCATCCGCTTCGCGACGCCGATGCTGTGGTCGCTTGGCTTCATGGTGACGTTCGTCATCGGTGGCATGACGGGCGTGTTGCTGGCCGTGCCGCCAGCCGATTTCCTGCTTCACAACAGCCTGTTCCTGGTGGCGCATTTTCACAACGTCATCATCGGCGGTGTGCTGTTCGGCGCCTTCGCGGGATATACCTACTGGTTTCCCAAGGCATTCGGATTCCGGCTGCACGAGGGCTGGGGCAAGCTGGCCTTCTGGCTGACGCTGATCGGCTTCTACGCCACCTTCGTGCCGCTCTACACCGTCGGCCTGCTCGGCATGACCCGCCGCATGCAGCATTTCGACGTGCCGGCCTGGTATCCCTGGGTGCTGGTTGCCGGCGCCGGCATGTTAATCACCACCGCCGGCGTGGTCGCCCAGATCATTCAGCTCGTCGTCAGCATCCGACAGCGCGCGGCGCTTCGCGATGTCACCGGGGATCCCTGGGACGGGCGTTCGTTGGAATGGGCCACACCCTCGCCGCCGCCGGTCTTCAACTTCGCCGCGCTTCCGCATGTCGAGGGCGAAGAGCCCTACTGGAGCATCAAGCAGCGGGCACGCGAGCAAAACCGGCTGCGCGACGAGCCTGAATACGAGCCGATCGAGATGCCGCGCAACAGTCCCACCGGGTTCATCTGCGCCTTCTTTGCGACCGTGATGGGTTTCGCCCTCATCTGGCACATCTGGTGGATGGTGGCGCTCGGCGCGCTCGGTGCTTTCGCCACCTTCGTCGTATTCGCGTGGCGCGACATACCCGAATACGTCATTCCTGCCGCCGAAGTCGCCCGGATCGACCGCGCCAACCGAAGTGCCCGCCGCGAGGCGCTGGCCACGTATACGGGGCCAAGGCCATGACCGCGATCGACGTTCGAGAGCGTGACCCCTACCACCTCGGCCATCGCGGGCACGGCCATGCCCCCGGCCATGGCGACGGCGGACCGGCACCGATCCGGATCGTCGTCGGCTACGGCTTCTGGATCTTCCTTCTGAGCGACATCGTGATGTTCTCGGCCTTCTTTGCGGCCTACGCTGTGCTGGCGGGCAAGACGGCGGGCGGACCAAGCGGAGCCGAGCTGTTCGACCTGCGCAACGTCGCGATCGAGACGGCGGCCCTGCTGTTGTCGAGCTTTACCTGCGGTCTCGCCAGCCTCGCCGTGACCGCGCGGCGAAGCTCCTGGTTCTATGTTGCGATGGCTCTCACTTTCGTGCTCGGCGCCAGCTTCATCCTGCTCGAGCTCCGCGAGTTCGCGCATATGATTGCCCGCGATGCCGGACCGACGCGCAGTGCTTTCCTGTCGGCGTTCTTCACGCTGGTGGGATGCCATGGCCTGCACGTGACGGCGGGGCTGCTGTGGCTGCTCACGATGATGGCGCAGATCTTCGCCAAGGGATTCCGCGACGATATTCTTCGGCGTTTCATGTGCTTCAGCCTGTTCTGGCACGCCCTCGACATCATCTGGGTCGCCCTGTTCACGGTGGTCTATCTCCTGGGAGCAAGTCGATGAGCAATGCTGACGACCGCCATGCGCAAAGGCGCGACACCGATGGCCTGGAGCGCTACGACATCGATACGGCGCCGGGTGACGAATACCTCGGCGACGCCGAGGTCGGATCCGGGTTACGCGGCTATGTGATCGGCCTCGGGCTGGCAACGCTGTTGACCATCGCCTCGTTCTGGTTGCTCGGAACCAACCTTATATGGGCACCGGGCATCCCGGTGGCGCTGATTGTGCTGGCGATCGCGCAGATGGGCGTGCATCTCGTCTTCTTCCTGCATATCACGACGGGGCCGGACAACACCAACAACGCCCTGGCGCTTGCCTTCGGCGTGCTGATCGTCGTCCTGGTGATCGGCGGCTCGATCTGGATCATGGCCAACCTCGACCACAATTTGATGCCGACGAATGCGATCATGAACATGAACCGCTAGTGACAGTTCCGGCCGTTGGCCGCAGTTCATGCGACAGCCAGCTCGGTCTCAAGCCCGTTCGAATGTGTCGACGACCTCGGCCGCTCCCAGGGCGCGGGGCGCGGCCTCCTTGAGCACATCCATCACCCTGTCTGAGGCTCCCGCATAAAAACCATGAGCCGCCGATGTTCCGATCGCCGCAACTCGGTCAAACCGGATAGCGCGCCGTTGCCCGGAACATTCGCCGAGGAAGCGGGTTTTTCGGTTCGGACGCATCGCCGCGGAATAACGGCAATGGGCCCGGCAATGGACGAAGGGCGGCGCGACATGACCGGGCTAAGCGGCACACAATCGGGCGGAGCAAAAGGTGTTGTGGTCGCGTTCTCCGCGCCGGGCGGCGAGACCATCTATGCCCACGAATGGGAGACCGTCGCTGCCGTCGCGCGCACGATTGCGGCGTTGAAGGGATTTTCCTTCCGCCAGGGCCTGCGTGACTGGGGCGGTCACAACGGCGGGCTGTATTTCGTGCCGGACGACAGCCTGCTTGCCGCCGATGCGGTCCAACTGGGCATCAACGGGCCCGACGACCTCTTCGGCGGTGTGGTGCCCTGGCGCCTCGCAACCACCAAGGCCATAACCCACGAGCTGGTGGACGGGTCGGCGGCACGGCCAAAAGATTGGCCAACCGGCTTCGGCAGCGCCGTCGGCGCGGCCGTACTGCCAGGCTACACCGCATTTTCACGCGATGACGCGCTGCGCGCAGCGGAACGTCTGCTGCAGCTCGGGCTGGTCCGGTTCAAGCCACCGCGCGCTTCGCGGGGCCGCGACCAGCACACCGCCGCGACGGTCGCCGATATCGAAAGGCTGCTGGAACGATATCCATCCTCCGACCTAAGCGAATACGGGCTTGTTCTCGAAACGGAGCTTCGCGACATTGTCACGCTGAGCATTGGCAGAACCGCGATCGACGGAACATCGGTCAGCTATTACGGCGTGCAGCGGATGACCGCCGACAATGCCGGACAGCCCGTTTACGGCGGATCCGATCTGGTCGTCGTGCGCGGCGGATGGGAAGCGCTCGACAGGCTGCAGCTGTCTCCGGCGCTGACTTTGGCTGTGGCGCAGGCGAGGACCTACGACGCGGCGATGCTTGGCCATCCCGGATTTTTCGCCTCGAGGCGCAACTACGACATCGGCCAAGGTGTCGATTCCTCGGGCATCTGGCGATCGGGTGTGCTGGAAGCCAGCTGGCGGATCGGCGGCAGCAGCACGGCAGAGCTTGCGGCAATGGAGGCCATGACGCGTGACCCCGACGTACAGCTCGTGCATGCGTGCGCGGTCAAGCAATTCGGCAACACCGCGCAGATGCCGCTGAATGCAGAGATCCACTTCCACGGAGAGGACCCCGTGGAGGGCCAAATCACGCGTTATACCGTCGTCACGCAGGCGATCCGAGGACCGGTCAGGAAGCCAGCCGATCGTCATTTTAGGTCGAAGTGAAACACGCTTTTGGCAGGGAACATCCGCGAATGGCCCGAGTTTGTTTCAGGCAGCCAGCCAATCCCGGCCATCGAAGCGAAACTGAGCGACCACAAGGACATCGGCGTCCTGACTGACCTTACCGATTTCGAAGACATGACGGCTGGCGCCTTACGGCGCGACCTGCAGTATGGGCTGAGCAAACTCCGCGAGCTCCACCGCTTCAAACGTGCCGCCGTGATTTCCGACAAGCAGTGGATCAAGGCAGCCACGGAAATGACGGACGCGCTGTTTCCGCAACTCGAGGCGCGGGTGTTCCCGGAAGACGAAAAGGCTCAGGCCCTGAAATGGGTAGCGGCCGTACAATAGCGGCGTTGCCTGGAGGAGTGGCCATGCCCTACGACAAACGACAGGATCCGGAAGGCCTCTGGGAGGTCTATGACAGCGAGAGCGACGAAGCCGTCGTGGTCGGCGGGTTGCCGCTTTCCGGTCTCGACGAGAGCGAAGCCGGTGAAGCGATTGAAAAGCTCAATCGGGGCGAGCTGACGTCGGACAACATCCCCGAGACGGTTCGGTCAGGGTGGCCTCCGACCAAGGACGGATTGTGATGACAACCGGACGGACGTCACCGAGGACGACCGGTCGCGGATCTACGGCGAGGCCTTGACGCCTAACGCGCGGGCCTTGTCCTCGAAGTCGTCGCGAATGTCCTCGATCGTCGGCAGATGCAGGCGTCGCAGCTGGGCGTGCAACTTTTTGGCAGCGTCGGATTTCAGGTCGCGCTTGAAATTGGTCGCGACCTCCTCAGCCGAGCCGTAACGGCGATAGCGCTCGATCTCGGTCTTCGTGGCCTGCTGAACATGTTCGAGCATCTTGCGCTCGGCATCGGATTTTCCGTCGGGTTTGGCCCGCATGACCGGATTGAAGGCTTTGCTGATAACGAATTCGACGAGTTCTTGCTGGGCGTGAGCCATGCTTGTTCTCCCTCGAAGAAGGCCTGTGTGGGCTTGGAACGGTTTCGCGGAAACGCCGAACCGCTCAATCTTTTTGTTTTGACGCAATTCCGAACGGAAAATCGTTCCACGCTTTTCCTGGAATTGCTCTAACCGCGGCAGCAATTGAAGGTTCCGTAGCTTCGTTACCGCTACAGGTCACGGGCGAAGGTCACAGCCGCGCTTTGGTGGTGCGCGGCGTTGCCAGGAGCAGGCTTGTTTCGCTGCCGGTAATTCCGGGGATCAGGCGGATACGTCTCAGCACCGCATCGAACTCGCTCAGCGTCTGGGTTCCGAGTTCTATCACCAGATCCCAACGGCCATTGGTGGTGTGGATCGTCGAGACCTCGGAGAAGCCGCCCAGCGCCCGGATGACGCGATCTGCGGCATGGCCTTCGATTTCGATCATCATGATGCCACGCACCCGCTGATCGACCGCGTCGGCGCGTAGAATGACGGTGTAGCCGACGATGCCGCCTCCTCTTTCAAGTCGCTCGATCCGGGACCTTACCGTTGCCCGGGAGACACCCAGGCTAACGGCAAGGTCGGAAATGCTGCGCCGGGCGTCATGCCGCAAAGAGGTGATGATCTGCTCGTCGAGCCGGTCCATGATTGCTCACAACGGAAGTAGATGCTGCCACTATGGTAAGGCACTTCGACAAATTTACCAATTTGATATGTTCATTCTGCCAGCGATGCGGGGTTCACTAAAGGCATCGTAATTTGGTGGGGTACGAGAATGCACTGCGTGATCGTGGGAGCACCGATCCAGGCCGGCTCTGGCCGGATGGGCTGCGAGATGGGGCCGAGCGCGCTGCGCACGGCCGGTCTGGCCGGCGCGCTGACCGAGCTTGGCCATACGCTGACCGACCTCGGAACGATTGTCCCTGCCGACATGCGCCCTGTCGTACACGGCAACGCGGTGGTGAAGGCGCTGCCGGAAATCGCCGCCTGGACGGCAGCGATCAGCGAAACCGCCTATGCTGCGAGCGCCGACGCAATGCCGATCTTTCTCGGCGGCGACCACAGCATTTCGGCCGGCACGCTCGCCGGCATTGCCCGCCGGGCAGCGAATGCCGGCCGGCCGCTCTTCGTGCTGTGGCTCGACGCCCACCCCGATTTTCATACGCTCGACACGACGACCAGCGGCAATCTGCATGGCGTGCCGCTGGCCTATGCCAGCGGGCAGCCCGGCTTCGAGGGCTATTTCCCCCGCCTCGCGGCGCAGGTGGACCCGGCTCGCATATGCGCGCTGGGAATCCGCAGCGTGGACCTGGCGGAACGGGATGCGTTGCGCAGAGCCGGCGTGACGGTCCACGACATGCGTTCGATCGACGAGCACGGCATCGCGCAACTGCTTCGCGCCTTTCTCGAACGGGTGAGCGCCGCCAACGGCATGCTCCATGTCAGCCTCGATGTCGATTTTCTCGACCCGTCGATCGCGCCGGCGGTGGGCACCACCGTTCCCGGCGGCGCCACCTTCCGCGAGGCGCATCTGGCGATGGAAATGCTGCATGACAGCGGGCTCGTCACCAGTCTCGACCTGGTCGAACTCAACCCCTTTCTCGACGAGCGCGGCCGCACCGCCACGCTTTTGGTCGACCTGACCGCAAGCCTGATGGGCCGGCGGATCATGGATCGCCCGACGAGGGGGTTCTGAGCCATGACCGTCAATTTGAACATCGTTCCGTTCGTCAGCGTCGACCGCATGATGAAGCTGGTGCTTGCCATCGGCATCGAGCGCTTCCTGGTCGAGCTTGCCGCCTATATCGAAGAGGATTTCAGGCGTTGGGAGCTGTTCGACAAGACGCCGCGCGTCGCCTCGCACAGCATTGACGGCGTCATCGAGCTGATGCCGACCAGCGACGGGCAGCTTTACGGCTTCAAATACGTCAACGGGCATCCGAAGAACACGCGTGACGGCCGCCAGACCGTGACCGCTTTCGGCGTGCTTGCCGATGTCGGCAACGGCTATCCGATGCTGCTTTCGGAAATGACCATCCTGACTGCCCTGCGAACGGCGGCCAGCTCGGCGGTCGCGGCGAAATACCTCGCTCCCGGGGCCGCCAGATGCATGGCGATCATCGGCAACGGCGCGCAATCGGAATTTCAGGCTATTGCGTTCAAGGCGCTGCTTGGCGTCGACAGGCTGCGCCTCTACGATATCGACCCGGCGGCCTCGACCAAATGCATGAAGAACCTTGCCGGCATGGGTTTCGACATCAAGCTCTGCGCGTCGGCGCAGGAGGCCGTTGAAGGTGCACAGATCATCACCACGGTAACCGCCGACAAGCGATCGGCAACAATCCTGACCGACAACATGGTCGGGTCCGGCGTGCACATCAACGCGGTCGGCGGCGACTGCCCGGGCAAGACCGAGCTGCATCGCGACATTCTGCTGCGCTCGGATATTTTCGTCGAATATCCGCCGCAGACGCGCATCGAAGGCGAGAGCCAGCAGCTCGATGCGGACCATCCGATCACCGAATTGTGGCAGGTGATGACAGGAAAGGCAGCAGGCCGGACGGACGCCGGACAGATCACGCTGTTTGATTCCGTCGGCTTTGCGATCGAGGATTTTTCCGCGCTACGCTACGTCCGCGATCAGCTTCAGCGGACCGGCCTTTACGAGGAACTAGACCTTCTGGCCGATCCCGATGAGCCGCGTGACCTGTTCGGCATGCTGCTGCGCGCCGAAAAAGTGGCCGGGCTGGCGGTTGCCCGCAGCTGAGCTGCGATCCCGTCGGTCAGTCCTTCTTTTCCTGGTACAGGCGCTCGGTCGCGCGCTCGCTTTCCCTGCGCTCCGCCGGGCCGCGACGGCGCTGGGTGAGCAGGGCGTAGGCGATCAGGATTGCCAGCAGCAGTGGACCGCCTGCAACAACGAGCAACCACAAACTAGTCTCAAACATCGAACCGTCTCCTTTCCCTCACAACCGGGAAGGACCAGAACCGTTCCTCCGTCTTGTCGGAGGTCGCCCGCACCGCGTGGCGTGATTCAGGATTTTGTGCCTCGAGCAGGACGTTCCACGCCTTGTCGGCATGCAGGATGCTCTTATCTAGAGTCTTATCATTCGGTCACAGGCACTCTCTGCAAAGTGAAGGGAACCACAAGGGCTTTCCGACATTTGGTTGTTCAAGAGACAAACGTGCAGCCACACCGGCTCCGGGGCTAGGAATACCATGCGTGAGAATCAATCCGACGTCTTCGATCTGTTTTCCGAGGTTTACAAGAATGCGGCGCAGGAGGAGATAAGCCTCCAGCAATATCTGCTTGCCTGCCGCGAGGACAAGTCGATGTACGCCTCGGCGCCCGAGCGGATGGTCGAGGCGATCGGCGAGCCGACCTTTGTCGATACCAGCAAGGACGAGCGGCTCGGCCGTATTTTTTCGAACCGGACCATCAAGATCTATCCGACCTTCGCCGACTTTTACGGCATGGAGGATACGATCGAGCGTATCGCCGGTTATTTCCGCTATGCCTCGCAAGGGCTCGAGGAACGCAAGCAGATCCTGTATCTCCTCGGCCCGGTCGGCGGCGGCAAGTCCTCGCTTGCGGAGCAGTTGAAAAGGCTGATGGAGCAGCGTCCGATCTATACGCTGAAGGTCGGCGGCCAGGTCAGCCCGGTCTTCGAATCGCCGCTCGGGCTGTTCGACCCCGACCGCATGGGCGACCTTTTGGAGGACAAATACGGCATCGCCCGGCGGCGGCTGAACGGCCTGATCTCGCCCTGGGCGGCCAAGCGCCTCGACGAATTGTCCGGCGACATCTCCAAATTCAGCGTCGTCAAGCTGATGCCGTCCAGGCTTCGCCAGATCGGCATCGCCAAGACCGAGCCGGGCGACGAGAACAACCAGGACGTTTCGGCCCTGGTCGGCAAGGTCGACATCAGGCAGCTGGAAAACTTCAGCCAGTCCGATCCGGATGCCTATTCCTATAGCGGCGGCCTGAACCGGACGACGCAAGGACTGCTCGAATTCGTCGAGATGTTCAAGGCGCCGATCAAGGTGCTGCATCCGCTGCTGACCGCGACCCAGGAAGGCAGCTACAACGGCACCGAGAATTTCGGCGCTTTCCCCTATCAGGGCATCATCGTTGCCCATTCCAACGAATCGGAATGGCTGCAGTTCAAGAACAACAAGAACAACGAGGCGTTCCTCGACCGCATCCTGGTGGTCAAGGTGCCGTATTGCCTGCGGGTCACGGAAGAGCGGCAGATCTACGAGAAGCTGTTGCGCGAAAGCGAATTGGCCTCCAGCCCCTGCGCTCCGGAAGTGCTCGATATCCTCAGCCGGTTCACCGTTTCGACCCGCCTGGCCGAACACGACAATTCGCCGCTCTACACCAAGATGCGCGTCTATGACGGCGAGAACCTCAAGGAAACCGATCCCAAGGCGAAGTCGGTCCAGGAGTACCGAAACGCGGCCGGTGTCGATGAAGGCATGACCGGCGTCAGCACCCGCTTCGCCTTCAAAATCCTGTCGCAGACCTTCAACTACGACACCGAAGAGGTCGCCGCCGATCCGGTGCATCTGATGTACATCCTGGAAGAGGCGATCAAGCGCGAGCAGTTCCCGAAGGAAACCGAGGCGGACTATCTCGATTTCATAAAGTCGGAGCTCGCCACCCGTTATGCCGAGTTCATCGGCCACGAGATCCAGAAGGCCTATCTGGAATCCTACAGCGAATACGGCCAGAACCTGTTCGACCGCTACATCGCCTATGCCGATGCCTGGATCGAGGATCAGGACTTCAAGGATACCGATACCGGCCAGATCCTCAATCGCGAGGTTTTGGACAACGAACTGTCGCAGGTCGAAAAGCCGGCCGGCATCGCCAATCCCAAGGACTTCCGCAACGAAGTGGTGAAGTTCACGCTGCGCGCGCGGGCCAGAAACCACGGCCGTAACCCGTCATGGACAAGCTATGAAAAGCTGCGCGAAGTCATCGAGAAGCGGATGTTCGGGCAGGTCGAAGATCTGCTGCCGGTGATCAGCTTCGGCTCCAAGCAAGACAGCGTGACGGAGAAGCGGCATACCGAATTCGTGCAGCGGATGATCCAGCGCGGTTACACCGAGCGCCAGGTCCGCCGGCTGGTGGACTGGTACATGCGGGTGAACAAGGCGGGTTGAAGCCAGCCCGGGGTAACATATGCCGATCTTCATCGATCGCCGACTGAACCCGAAGGACAAAAGCCTCGGCAACCGGCAGCGTTTCCTGCGGCGGGCGCGCGAAGAGTTGAAGCGCACCATCCGCGATCAGATCCGCACCGGCAAGATCGCCGACGTGGACGCCGAGCATGCCGTTTCGATGCCGGCGCGAGGCACCGGCGAGCCGAGCTTCAACGATGCCCGGAACAGCGGCAGCCGCCAGCACGTCCTGCCCGGCAACAAGCATTTTGCCCCAGGCGACCGGCTGCCCAAGCCGGGCCAGGGCGGCGGCATGGGATCCGCCCCGGGGAGAACCGAATCGGAGGACGATTTCCGTTTCGTGCTGTCGCGCGAAGAGGTGCTCGACCTCTTCTTCGAAGACCTCGAACTGCCTGATATGGTCAAGCTCAACCTCAAGGAGATCCTCGCCTTCAAGCCGCGCCGGGCCGGCTTCGCCGCGACCGGCTCGCCGACCAACATCAATGTCGGACGCACGATGCGCAACAGCCATGGCCGCCGCATAGCGCTCAGGCGTCCCAAGCAGGAGGCGGTCGACGCTGTCGCGCAGGAGATCGCGACGCTGGAGGCCAAGCCGCAAAACGCCGAGATGCGGCAGCGCATCGTGGCGCTGCAGGAAGAGCTTGAGCGGCTGGAGCGCCGCCGCAAGCGGATCGCCTTTGTCGATCCGGTCGATATCCGCTTCAACCGCTTCGACGCCCAGCCGGTGCCGAACGCCAATGCGGTGATGTTCTGCCTGATGGACGTGTCCGGTTCGATGGGCGAACGCGAGAAGGATCTGGCCAAGCGCTTCTTCGTGCTGCTGCACCTGTTCCTGAAGCGGCGCTATGACCGGACCGAGGTCGTCTTCATCCGCCACACGCACGAGGCGCAGGAGGTGGACGAGGAAACCTTCTTCTACAACACCCAGAGCGGCGGCACGGTGGTTTCCACGGCGCTCGAGGAGATGCACCGCATCGTCGAGCAACGCTATCCCAGCCGCGAATGGAACATCTATGTCGCCCAGGCCTCGGACGGCGACAATTTCGTCACCGATTCCGAGCGCTGCATCGCCCTTCTCGACGAACAGATCATGCGGCTTTGCCAGTATTTTGCCTATGTCGAGATCCTCGACGAGCGTGAGAGCCACATCTTCGGCGCTACCGACAACGGCACGTCGCTGTGGCGTGCCTACAGTGCGGTCAAGCTGAGATGGTCGAACTTCCAGATGAGCCGCATCGCCACGGCGGCCGACATCTACCCGGTTTTCCGCCAACTCTTCGCCAGACAGCCGGGTTATCAAAAGAGCGGTGAAAGAGGGGGCTGATGGCGAGCAAATCCGGGTTGCTGTTTTCCGGTTCCGACTGGGATTTCAGGACGCTGTCGCGCGCCTACGAGACCATCGAGGCGGTCGCCACCGAAGAGCTCCACCTCGACGTCTATCCGGTGCAGATGGAGATCATCTCGTCCGAACAGATGCTCGACGCCTATTCCTCTGTCGGCATGCCGCTGATGTACCGGCATTGGTCGTTCGGCAAGCACTACCTCTACCAGGAATTGCTCTACCGCAAAGGTGGGCGAGGGCTGGCCTACGAACTCGTCATCAATTCCAATCCCTGCATCGTCTATCTGATGGAGGAAAACACCATGGCCCTGCAGGCGCTGGTGACGGCGCACGCGGCGCTCGGCCATAACCATTTCTTCAAGAACAATTATCTTTTCCGGCAGTGGACGGACGCCGGCGCCATCCTCAGCTATCTCGACTTTGCCAAGGGCTATATTGCCCGCTGCGAAGAGCGGCACGGCGTCGATGCGGTGGAAGAGATCCTCGATGCCGCACATGCGCTGATGGAACAGGGCGTGTTCAGATATCACCGGCCGCCGAAGCTGTCGTCGGAAAAGCAGCGCGAGGGGATTCGCGAGCGCCTGGAATACGAGGAACGTTCCTACAACGATCTGTGGCGCACGCTGCCGCCTTCCAAGGACGGCACCAAGGTCCGCGAAACGGATACCATGACGGAGCGCAAGAAATCGCTCAAGCTGCCCGAGGAGAACCTGCTTTATTTCCTGGAGAAGAACAGCCTGATCCTGGAACCGTGGCAGCGTGAGGTCATCCGGATCGTCCGCGTGATCGCGCAGTATTTCTATCCCCAGCGGCAAACGCAGGTGATGAACGAGGGCTGCGCCACCTTCGTGCATTACACGCTGATGAACCTTTTGTTCGACCGCGGCCTGATCGGCGAAGGTGCCATGCTGGAAATCCTGCGCAACCATTCGAACGTGATCTTCCAGCCAGGGTTCGACGATACGCGCTTTTCCGGTATCAATCCTTACGCGCTGGGTCTCGACATGATGCAGGACATCCAGCGCATCTCGACCGCGCCGACGGCTGAGGACCGCGACTGGTTTCCCGATATCGCCGGCAATGGCGACTGGCGCCAGACCTTGCTGGACGCCTGGGCCAACCATCGCGACGAGTCCTTCATCCGCCAGTATCTGAGCCCTACCCTGATACGGAAATGGCGGTTCTTTGTCCTTGCCGATGCCGCCAACGACCCGCATTACGAAGTCGCCTCGATACACAATGAGCGCGGCTACGAGAGCGTCCGCGCCGCACTCGCCCACAGCTACGACATCGGCGCCAGCCGGCCGGACATCCAGGTGGTGGACGTGGACCTGCTCGGCGACCGGCATCTGCGCCTGCAGCACAAGGTCAAGGACGGCATCGTGCTGGAAGGCGGCAGCCGTGACGCCACGCTGCGCCATATCCGCAAGCTCTGGGGCTACGAGGTCAGCATGGTCGCGGTCGACGCGCAGACCGGCGCCACACTCCACGAACGGTCGACCAGCCAGATCGGGGAATGACCGAACCGGCCTGCAGGGAAGTCGGGTGGCGTCGCCTTTACCGGATCACCAACCACGCTGTGGTCAGGGAGCAGGAACATGCGCGTATTGATGATCGCCGCCTTCTTCTGGTCGCTGTCACGATGGCGCTGTCGCTTGCGCACGCTTTGGAGTTGCCGGGCAAGTTGCGCCTCAAGGAGGCTACCTACAAATCAGTGCAGGCGATCTACTATCCCGGCTTCACGATCGGCGGGTTTGCCGAGATCGGCGGCATCATTGCACTCGCCATCCTGCTCTACCTGACGCCTTATCCAAGCGCTCGATTCTGGTGGACCTTGGCGGCGCTTGTCTTCCTGCTGGCGGAACATGCGACCTATTGGTTGGTCACGCATCCCGTCAATAATTTCTGGGTGCAAGACGTTGCCATGCCGCAATCAGCCGCGACGTTTTTTTCAATGTTTTCTCGAAAGCAGACCGGCGACTGGAGAGATTTGCGCAACGTCTGGGAGACTTCGCATGTCGCCAGGGCAGGCCTGGCGATGCTGAGCCTCGTCTCAATTGCTGTCGCCGCGACATTTTTTGCTGAATAGCGCCGAGGGGATCAAGACGGCGCCCTCGTCCGCCAATTTGCGGCCACGAACGCTGCATCCGTCAGATCGGGGAACGGGAACCGGCGCCATACTGTCTTAACGTTAAGCGATCCCGCCGTTTCAGCGGTCGGCGCGATGCTTGTTGTGGGCGCTTTCCTGATGCTCGCCGCGGATGATGTTGCGGTCGTCGGGATCGGCAATGTCCTTGGGGTCCGATCTGAGCTCGGCACCGCGCCGGAACGCCTCGCGCTCTTGCCTGGTCTTTTTCAAATCCGCTTCCGCGTCGAAATCCTTGCCAGCGTTTTTCGTATTCTCGCGCTCTTCGATGATGCGCAATTGCTGCTCATGAGTCTTCTTTCCGGCCATTGGTGACCTCCTTATTCCGATTTTCCGCTTCCCCAGGGTCCAAACTCGCTAGAGCCCGAAAGGATAGGTCTCGGGAAGGCCTGTCCCTGCATGTTCCGGCCCAAGCGGCGTCACGGCACTGGTTTCATCGAACCAGACGAAAGCATCGAACTGGCGGGCGAGCGAGGCATCCGCATAGTGGCTGTGCAACTCGGTCTCCGGCCGGTAGATAACGCCGATAAAGCGTTCCAGCCGGCGCTCCAGAAGCCGTTGGCGCAGCGTGTCGTCGCGCTCGAAATCGAGCAGGAAAGGCGAGACGCCGCTGTCATGGCAAAGCCGCTCATAGCTGTCGTTGTGGGAAGGCCGAACCGGTTTCACTTCCATGTCGCCGTCCCAGTCGGTGGCGGCGGCCACCGTCCCGGAATGCGTGCTGAGCCCAATCAAGGCAACCTCGTCGCCAAAACGCTGGCGGCAGAGCTGGCCGATGTTCACTTCGTCCCTGACGATCCCCATCTCGGTATAGCGGGCATCGCCGATATGGGAATTATGTGCCCACACCACCGCCTTGGCGGCCGGGCCGCGGGCCTGCAGCAGGTGCTCCAGTGTTTCGAACATGTGGGTGTCGCGCAGGTTCCAGGACTGCGCGCCGCCGTAATACATGGTGCGGTAATAGCGTTCGGCGGAGGCGACCAGGCGGGCGTTTTGGGTGGCGTCGAGGAAATCGATGCCGTCCTGCTGCGCATAGTCGAGCTCTCTGGAAAGCAGTTCCCGGCATTGCTCGAGCACGGCCTTCTCGCATTTCTGGTAGCCGGAGGTGAGTGCGACACGGCCATAGGTGGCCGGGTCGTTCTGCCACGGCGTCAGGCAGCCATAGCGCTCGCGTGCGATCCTTGCCGCCTGCGGATCGATCCGGTCGAGATATTGCAAGACCGCCGCGATCGACCCGCCCATATTGTAGATGTCGAGGCCATAGAACCCGGCCCGCCGGGAGGATATCCTGATCCGCTCATTATGCTCTCGCATCCAGTCGACGAACGCCGCGACGTCGGTGTTGCGCCACATCCAGGTGGGAAAGCGCTGGAACGGCGGATCGGCGCCCGGCCGCGGTGGCCGGTGACGGACGTAGCGGTCGATCGCCGCGGCATCGGGCCAGTCGGCCTCGACCGCGACGATGGTGAAGCCATGCTTCTCGATCAGCCTGCGAGTGATCGCGGCGCGCGCGCGGTAGAACTCCGACGTGCCGTGGCTGGCTTCGCCGAGCAAGACGACGCGGCGGTCGGCAAACCGGTCGAACAGCGCACCGAAGGCGGGATCGTCGAAATCCGGAAGCGGTTCGGCGGCGGTCGCTATCATCTGCGGCAGGCTGCTTCTGCGCTGATGCCGGTGCGGAAGATCGGCCGCTATTTGGCTGTCGCTGCCTGGCTCGCCCCAGCCTTGCTCGCCGATCAGTGGAACAAACCGCACGCCGCCGAAATCCTCCTCGGTGTAAGTTGCTGCGCCAGTCCGGGTGACTTTGAGCAGGCGCTGCGAGTCGAATTCGTCGCCGACCGGGATGACAAGCCGGCCGGCGACGTCGAGCTGTTCTTGCAGGGCGAGCGGTGCGCCGGGCCCGGCGGCCGCAACCAGGATCGCATCGAAGGGTGCCGCCTCGGGCCAGCCCTTGGTGCCGTCGCCGGTGCGGACTTCGATATTGTCGTAGCCAAGCTTTTTAAACCGCTGCCTTGCCGTTTCAGCCAACGCGGCGTGGCGCTCGATCGTGTAGACGCGTTCGACGATCCGGCTCATTACGGCAGCCGCATAGCCCGAGCCGGTGCCAACCTCGAGGACGTGGTCACCGGCTCCGATCTCCGCCATTTCGATCATCAACGCAACGATGTAGGGCTGCGATATCGTCTGACCTTCGGCGATCGGCAGCGGCCCGTCCTCATAGGCAAATTCTTCAAAACCAGGCTCGACGAAAGCCTCGCGCGGCACCTCGCGCATCGCCTGAAGGACATTGCGGTCGCGAATGCCACGGCGGCTTAAGTGAATGTCGACCATTTGGTTGCGGGCATGGGAGAGATCGAGCATTTTTTTGCTCCTCCTATGGGCCTCCGCCACAATCGCCCAAGCTGCTCAAACGGCACTTTGGCCGGTCCATGTCCCAGGGCCTCGGCAGTCCGCCTGGATTCATACAATGCGGTGCACCTTCCTAACCGTTGGCAAGCCCCGAGGTTCCCCAAAGACCGACCCGCTTTTGTCGGGCTCGCCAGGTTGCAGGATCGGCAAGCGGCGCTGGCGGCCGCCCTAACTTATTTCGAGGCAAATCCTTTCTCCGGCGCGACGCCACCCCAGATAACGACGGACGAGGGTATTCCGGAGGCATTTCTATGAACGACGAGGCCCGCACCACTGCGCAAACAACCGGCCTTGACCAGATCGATGTGATGGACCGCTACTGGCGCGCCGCGAACTACATTTCGGTTGGCCAGATCTATCTGCTCGACAATCCGCTCTTGCGCGAGCCTTTGCTGCCCGAGCACATCAAGCCGCGGCTGCTCGGCCATTGGGGCACGACACCCGGCCTCAATTTCATCTATGTGCATCTGAACCGGATCATCCGTGAACGTGGTCTCGATGTTCTGTTCATCTGCGGTCCGGGTCACGGCGGCCCGGCAATGGTCGCGAACACCTGGCTCGAGGGGACCTACAGCGAGATCTATCCCGAGGTCGGCAAGGACGAAGACGGCTTGCGAAAGCTGTTCCGGCAGTTCTCGTTTCCCGGCGGAGTGCCGAGCCACGCGGCTCCGGAGACGCCCGGCTCGATCCACGAAGGCGGAGAGCTCGGTTATGCACTGGTCCATGCCTTCGGCGCCGCCTTCGACAATCCGAACCTTGTGGTCGCCTGCGTCGTCGGCGACGGCGAAGCCGAGACCGGTCCGCTCGCCGCGGCCTGGCATTCCAACAAGTTCCTGAACCCGGCATCCGACGGCGCCGTCCTGCCGATCCTGCATCTCAATGGCTACAAGATCGCCAGCCCGACGATCCTCGGCCGCATGGAAGACGAGGCGTTGCGCAGCCTGTTCCTCGGCTATGGCTACGAAACCTTCTTCGTCGAAGGTCATGAACCTGCTGCGATGCATCGGGAGATGGCCCGCACGCTCGATACCGTGCTCGACCGGATCCACTCCATCCAGGAGCCTGCACGAGCCGCGGGCTGGAAGGGAGAGCGGCCGCTGTGGCCGATGATCGTGCTGCGCAGCCCAAAGGGCTGGACTGGGCCGAAAGAGGTCGACGGTAAGAAGGTCGAGGATTTCTGGCGTTCGCACCAGGTACCGGTATCGAACGCACGCGGCGATGCGGCGCACCGCCAGATCCTCGAAGACTGGATGCGCAGTTACGAGCCGGAAAAACTGTTCGATAAAGGCGGCCATCTCCTGGCGGAGCTCGCGGCGCTGGCACCTACGGGGTCACGACGCATGGGCGCAATCCCCTACGCCAATGGCGGCCTGCTGAAACAGGACCTCGTGCTTCCCGACTGGAAAGGCCTGGCGCTCGACGTACCGCGTCCGGGCGGCACTGTGGGAGAGGCGACGCGCACGGTCGGAAGCTATCTTCGCGACGTGGTCCGCTTGAACGCCGAGGCCAGGAATTTCCGGCTGATGGGACCGGACGAGACATCCTCCAACCGCCTCGACGACGTGTTCGAGGTTACGGACCGCGTCTGGATGGAGCGGATCGAGCCCTACGACGTCCATCTTTCCCGTGACGGCCGCGTCATGGAAGTGCTCAGTGAACATCTTTGCCAAGGCTGGCTGGAGGGCTATCTGCTGACCGGCCGCCATGGCCTGTTCTCGTGCTACGAGGCGTTCGTCCACATTGTCGATTCCATGGTCAACCAGCACGCCAAATGGCTGAAGACCTCCGGCGAACTTGCCTGGCGCAAGCCGGTCGCCTCGCTCAACTACCTGCTGACCTCGCATGTCTGGCGGCAGGATCACAATGGTTTCAGCCATCAGGACCCGGGCTTTGCCGATTTCGTCGCCAACAAGAAGGCCGACACGGTCAGGCTCTATTTCCCGCCCGACGCCAACACGCTGCTGTGGATCACCGACCATTGCCTGAAAACCTACAACCGCATCAACGTCATCGTCGCCGGCAAGCAGCCGGCGCCGCAATGGCTGTCCGCCGAAGACGCGGAAGCGCACTGCAAGGCCGGTGCCGGCATCTGGGAATGGGCCGGGACGGTTGCCAAGGGCGAAGATCCGGATGTGGTTCTCGCTTGCGCCGGCGACGTGCCGACGCTGGAGACGCTTGCCGCAGCCGACATCCTGCGCTCAGGCATTCCGGACCTGCAGATCCGCGTCGTCAATGTCGTCGACCTGATGATTTTGCAGTCGAATTCCGAGCATCCGCATGGCTTTGCCGACGACAGATTCGACGCGCTGTTCACCAAAGCCAAGCCGGTCATCTTCGCCTATCACGGCTACCCCTATCTCATTCACCGCCTGACCTACCGGCGCGCCAACCACGACAACATGCATGTGCATGGCTTTCGCGAGGAAGGCACGACGACGACGCCGTTCGATATGGTGGTGCTCAACCAGCTCGACCGCTATCATCTGGCGCTCGCCGCGATCGCGCGCGTGCCGGGGCTGGCCGAGCGGGCGAAGGATCTTGCCGCGGCGCTGCATGGGAAATTGGCTGAGCACACGGCCTATGTCCGCGAACATGGCGAGGACATGCCCGAGATCCAGAAATGGTCCTGGCCACAGGACAGCGCGACGAGGGCCGGCGATTGATGCGACGATCGATCCTTGCGTTGAATGCCGGCTCGTCGAGCATCAAGTTCCGACTTTACGATCTTGCAGCGTCCGCCGAGCTGGATCTTGCCTCGCGCGGTTCACTGGATCTGGGCGATGCGCCAAGGCTGACCGCGAAAGCCGCCGATGGGGAGCTGCAGTGCGATCGGCCACTTGCCGCAGACGCATCACGCGAGATGGGCATCGGCCAGATGCTGCAATGGATCGAGAACGAACTTGGCGGAAGGAAACTGATCGCCGCCGGACATCGCATCGTCCATGGCGGACGCGAGTTCGTCGAACCTGTCCGCCTGATGCCGACAATTATCGAGGCTCTCGACAGGCTGACGCCGCTTGCGCCACTGCACCAGCCGCGCAGCCTCGCGCCGATCCGGGCGCTTGCCGCGTTGCGACCCGACCTGCCGCAGGTCGGATGCTTCGACACGGCCTTCCATCGGACCATCGAGCCTCTGGTCAGCCGTTTCGCGCTGCCGCGCCACTATGAGGCAGACGGCATCCACCGCTACGGCTTTCACGGGCTTTCCTACGAATATGTCGCCGGCCGGCTCAAGCAGATATCGCCCGATCTGGCGGCGAAAAGAACCATCGTCGCCCATCTCGGCAACGGGGCGAGCCTGTGCGCCATGCGCGACGGGCGAAGCGTCGATACGACGATGGGCTTTTCGGCGCTTGACGGCCTGGTCATGGGCACACGCTGCGGCGCCATCGATCCGGGCGTGCTTTTGTACCTGCTATTGGAAAGAGGGATTTCGGGAGAGGCGCTGCAAGACATGCTCTACGAGGAATCCGGCCTGCTCGGCGTGTCCGGCATTTCCGGCGACATGCGCACGCTGGAAGCCAGCGACGACCGCCGGGCGCGCGAAGCGGTGGAGCTTTTCGCCTTCCGCGCCGCCAGGGAGATTGCCGCCCTCGCCAACACGCTGGGCGGGTTCGAATGCCTGGTGTTCACCGGCGGCATCGGCGAGCACTCGGCTCCGGCCCGCAAAGCGATTTGCGACAGGCTTGGCTGGCTCGGCGTGGCGATCGACGAGGCAGCCAACAGCTCCCATGCCGCGCTGATGAGCCAGGCGGAGAGCAAGGTCGAAGTCCGCGTCGTGGCGACCGACGAAGAAGGTGTCATCGCCCGCCACACGCGCAAGGTAATGGAGGGGCCCGGCTGATGCGGATGGCCTCGAATGACCCCGCTTGCGGCAGCCCTGCTCGTGCGGCTACGAAGCGAGCGCGGCCGATCTGTTGAAGACGATGGTCACTCGCGTTCCTTTGCCGGGGGTCGAGTCCACCTCGAACCGGGCTTTGGCGTTCTCGGTCAGCGATTGCGCGATCAACGCTCCGAGCTTGCCGGGTTTCGGCCAGGTCTCGCCTTCGGGCAGGCCGATGCCGTCATCGGCGACAACGATGCGAAAGCCGTCGCCGTCGACAACACTGCGCAGCGTGATTGTCCCGCCTTCGCGACCCAGAAAGGCGTGTTTCAGCGCGTTCGTCAAAAGCTCGTTGACCACCAGGCCGGTTGGCATCGCCACGTTGATGGACACGGGATAGGTGTCGACCTTCATATCCAGCCGGATGCCTTGCACGGCGTGCGACGTCATCACTGCGGAAGCGATCTGGCTGAGATAGACGCCGAGGTCAACTTCGGCCTTCTGTTCGTCGGCCGACAGCGCCTGATAAAGAATTGCGAGTGCATCGACGCGGCCGGCGAGACGCTCGAAGCGTTTCTGATCGGGTGACGCCGCGCTGCAGGCCTCAAACCTGATGAGAGCCGTGATCATCTGGAGATTGTTTTTCATCCGATGCTGCAATTCGCGCAGCAGCATGTCCTTTTCACGGATGCGTTGTTCGAAGGCCTCGCTGTCGCTTGCCTTGTGCGCGGTGACATCGACAAGGCGACCAGTCGAAAGGACCGTCGCCCGCGCTCGTCCTCGATCAGGTTCGAATAAACGTCGACCATGACCGGCTCTGTGCCGGCACGTTGCATCCTGAAAGTCCCCGCGCGATCGATATCCTCGACGATGGCCCGGGCCAGCGGCCGGTCCTTGTATTCGCCCAAGCCTTGTCCGCTCAGCGCAGCCCAGTTGCGGCGCTCCAGCTCTGCGACGGAAACGCCTGACAGTTTCTGGAACTCGGAATTGACGTAAACAACACGTTCATCGCCGCCCAAATCGGAAATTGCGATCGCAATCGGCAGCTGGTCGAGGAACCTTTTATAACTGTCACTGTCCAGGGCGCCCGCCAGGTCGAGGTTGTCGAGCAATTGCTGGAGCTGCTCGGTTTTTTCGGCTTCGGCGGACATTCCAGGCTTTCGATGTTTCGGGTAGGACCATGGTCAATATCAGGTCGCTCGCCAACTGCGAAGTCCGCTCGTTGCCACCGCGCGGCGAGGCATGGCGGAAAGCCGAGATCGTGGTTGAGAAGCGGCTGAAGGCTCAGCTCGAATGGCTCTGCTCGACCAGATGGTATTTGTACCGGTCGCGAATATGCTCGTTGAAGAACCGGCCCTTCGCCGAGGCTTTGCGGAACGCGGCGTGGACTTGCGGCGGCACGTCCTCGTAATCATAGCGGCTTCCGCTCGGGACGAACCATACGGAGAGTACCCTCGTCGCCGGCTGGTAATCGATGTTTCTGATCGCAGTTGAAGGCATCCTCGACAGGTCCAATGCTCGGCAGTGCTCAATTCCATGCCGTCGTGGGAATAACCCTGCACGGAGAGCGAGGTTCCTTGCTGCCGAAGCAGCCTTGCCGCTACGGGCTGGCTTCACCAAATACGGTTGATGCCATCGCCCAAGACATCGGCTGCAGCCCGCCAGGGCGATCTCTTTGCCGCCGCCGCCGACCTGCCGGAAGGATTCCGCTACCGGCCCGAACTGATCACGCCGGACGAAGAAGCAGCGTTGGCAAGCCAGCTCGCAACCCTGCCTTTTCAGGCCTTCGACTTTCACGGCCATCTCGCAAACCGGCGGGTGGTCGGTTTTGGGCTGCGTTATGATTACGACCGGCGCGAAGTCGTCGAGGCGCCGCCGATACCCGGCTTTCTGCTGCCGCTCAGGGAAAAGGTTGCGGATTTTGCCCGCTTGCCCGCCGAGACCTTCGTGCAGGTTCTGATCAATGAGTACCGGCCGGGCGCCGGTATCGGTTGGCACCGCGACAAGCCTCACTTCGAGGCGGTCGCCGGCGTTTCCCTGCTGGCCGCGTGCAGCTTTCGCCTGCGCCGGAAAAACGGCACGCGATGGGACCGCAAGACGGTCACCGTCGAGCCAAGATCGGCCTATCTGATGACGGACGCCGCGCGCAGTGAATGGGAGCACAGCATCCCGCCGGTTGCCGAGCACCGCTATTCGATCACGTTGCGCACGCTGCGGCCGCAACGCGCTTAAAGCAGAGCGGTGAGGAAGCCCAAGCACTGCCCTTAAGAACTGGGCTGAAACAAATTCATCCGGCGCCGTGCCGACCGGCAAAGTCCGCCAGCATGGCGCGCTGGCCTTTCAGGATCTTGACGTTGGCTTCAGGCAGGGAGAACCAACCCGCTCTGTCGACTTCGGCAAATTCCTTCATCGAGCCGGACCTTGGCGGCCATTCCATGACGAAGGTGTTGCTGCTGATGGCGTCGCTGTCGAAATCCGCCTCGACACACCATGCGATGACGAGCTTGCCGCCCGGCTGCCTGTAGCTGCCAAGGCTTTCGAAATCTCCGTCGATGGCAAGACCGAGTTCCTCTTCGGCCTCGCGTTTTGCCGCCGCCAGCTCGTCCTCGCTCTCGTCGACCAAGCCCTTCGGGATCGACCATGCGCCGTCGTCCTTCTTCGCCCAGAATGGTCCGCCCGGATGCACCAGCAAGACCTGGAGAAGGCCTTCGCTTCGGCGATAGATCAGCAACCCTGCGCTGCGTTGGGCCATTCCGCTATTCCCCTGACGAAAATGAAACGAACGTCCGGGCGGCATATGGAACAGCCTGCCAAGGCGGAACGATTTCCGCTCGCAGCCGTTCCGTCCGTTCGGCAAATGAGTGATCGACATGGCGACGCCGCGAGCTGCCTGGAAGGGCTTTATGAAAGTCGGATCGGTTTCCTGTGGCGTCAAGATCATCGGCGCCGTCAGCGAGGCCGAGAAAGTGCATTTCAGGATCCTGAACCGCAAGGACGGTCTCCCGGTCAAGAGCGCCTATCTAGACGAGGAGACCGGCGACACGGTCGAGGCGGCGGAGCAGGTAAAAGGCTATGAGGTCGAAAAGGGTGAGTTCATCCATATAGAGCCGGACGAAATCAAGAAACTGAAGATGGTATCGCAGCATACGCTCGAGATCGGCGAGTTCGTGCCTGCCGCCGAAATCGACGCACGCTACCTCGAAAAACCCTATTATCTCGTTCCGGCCGACGCGCCCTCCACGGAGGCTTTCGCGGTGATCCGGGACGCCATGGCCAGGAAGAAAGTGGCAGCCCGCTCCTGCGTCGTGCTGTACCAGCGAGGCCGAGAGGTGCTGATCCAGCCGCTGGGCAAGGGCATGCTGATGACGGAATTACGCAACCACAATGAAGTGGTCGCGGCGGACGCGGTGTTCGAAGGGCTGAAGGCTCGCAAGGTCGATCCCGAGATGCTGGAAATCGCGCAATTGCTGATCGACAAGAAGCCCGCCAAATTCGACCCCTCGAAGTTCGACGATACTTATGAAAAGGCGCTGGTTGCAATGATCGAGGCCAAGCGCAAGGGCAAGAAACCGCCCAAGCCGGCACCTGAGCCCAAGACGAACGTCATCAATCTCGCCGATGTTCTGCGCAAAAGCCTGGCGCAGGAAGGCGGCAAGGCTCCCAGCAAAAAGCCGAGAACGGCCCCGAAACGCAAATCAGCCTGAATGTCCGAAAGCGGATCGAACGGAACCGAAAACACTCACGCGCATTTAGATGACGTAGCAATCCGTCGGCAAGCCAAGCGGAGCGGGGGACTGGTGGACGTCGTTGAACTAAGGACTGGCGGGATCCCGCAAGTTTCCTCCGCCGATCTGATGCAGGCGTTGCCTGTGGCCGTCTACACCACCGACAAACAAGGCTACATCACCTTCTTCAACGAAGCCGCTGCCGATCTCTGGGGATATCGTCCGGTTATCGGCCAGGATCGCTGGTGCGGGTCATGGAAGCTTCGCCACCTCGACGGGCGACCGATGGCGCATGACGAGTGTCCAATGGCCGTTGCCTTGCTCGAGGAGCGGGACGTTCGTGGGGGCCGAGCCATCGCCGAGCGGCCGGACGGCCAACTCATCCCGTTCAGCGCGCATCCGGTCCTGCTTCGCAATGAAGCCGGCGAGATTGTCGGTGCCATCAACACCCTGCTCGACCTGCGCATGCAGACGCTGGCCGACGACGCCGGCATAAGGCTCGCCGCCATCGTCGAATCCTCGATGGACGCCATCGTGTCCAAAGACCTGAACGGCATTATCACCAGCTGGAACGACGCGGCACAACGCCTGTTCGGCTATACGCCCGCCGAGGCGATCGGGCGCCCGGTGACGATCCTCATCCCGCCCGACCACCTGGATGAGGAAGCCATGATCATCAGCCGCATTCGCGCCGGCGAACGGATTCCTTCATACGAGACTATCCGGCAGCGCAAGGACGGCACCCTGGTTCCGGTTTCGCTCACCATCTCGCCGATACGCGACGGCATCGGGCGTATCATCGGCGCCTCCAAGATCGCGCGCGACATCAGCCCCCACAAGGAAAGCGAACGGCGCATCCGCACACTCATGCGCGAAGTCAACCATCGCGTTAAAAACCAGTATTCGGTGATCGTCTCGATGATCCGCGAGACCAGCAAGCTGGCGGGTACGCCAGAGGCCTTCCTTTCACGGGTCCGGGAACGCATCATGGCGCTATCGGAATCGCACGACCTCCTGGTCGATGCGGAATGGCGTGGCGCGACCATCGGCGAATTGATCCATGCACAGACCAAGGCCTTCGCGACACAGGCCCGTCTGTCGATGAGCGGGCCGACGATCATGCTGCAGCCGAACGCGGTGCAATATCTCGGCATTGCCTTTCACGAGCTGGCCACCAATTCGGTAAAACACGGAGCGCTGTCGCACCATGACGGACGGGTCGAGGTCGAATGGACCGTGACCCCAGCCGCCGATGGCAGCGACGGCTTCCGCCTTGTCTGGCGGGAACTGGACGGACCATTGGTGGATGAAAACACGCGACGCGGTTTCGGAACGGTTGTGCTCAAACGCGTCACGCCGCAGGCGCTCAGCGGCACTGGCCGCCTGGAATTCGCCAGGCACGGCATCACCTGGACGCTGGAAGCGCCGCTGCGCTTCGTTCAGATGTCGATGGCTGGCATCGCGGCTGATTGAAGGCCGCTACACCGGCCGCGGCTTGGCGGCCGTGTGGCAACGCAATCCCTTTGGTAGCAATGAGGAGGAGCAGCGATGAGTTGGCTGGGCACCTGGCGGAATCAGTACGCGTCGGTCGTCGAACTGACCAGCGAAGAGGGCGGACGGATCAGCGGAACCTTCAGGACGGCGCTGGAGGACAGCGCCTTCTTCGGCATGACCGTGCCGCTGTTCGGAGCCTGCCATGGAGACGTCATCGGCTTCACCTGCGCGGCCGAAGGGCGGGTCGGAGCCGCGGCGGTGAGCTATACCGGCATCCTCAGGAACGGGAAGCTGGAGATGCTGTGGCACACCGTCGCGGATGCTGCTTTGTCGGCGGAAAAGGAAGGTGCCCCGGCCCGAGCCAGGAAACTGCCCGCCTGGCGCGCCTTTGGAACCAGCCTCGACAGTTTTGAACGTGTCTCCTGACGTGTCGGGCCCGCCGCCGCGGCATTCAGCTCGCAAGTGAGGCAGCAGGGTTCCCGCGGTGCATCGGAACTCGCGCTGACGATGGCGCGTTAGCCAGGACATGCGCTGTTACGGGGTCGACCCAATGAGCGTGCTTTATCGCGCAGCGAAAATCGCCGAACAGGCTCATGCCGGGCAGACGGACAAGACGGGGCGGCCTTATATCGAACATTGCCGCCGGGTCGTCGATGCCGTCGAAACGCTCGACCAGAAAGCCATCGCCTATCTTCACGACGTCATCGAAAAAGGTGACGGCTGGAACCGCGACCGGCTTGAGGCGGCCGGGTTCGGGCCGTCCATCGTGTCTGCCATCAACGCCATGACGCGGCTGCCAAACGAGGATGATGCCGCTTTCGTTCGCAGGGCCGCGGCCAATCCGTTGGCGTTGCCAGTCAAGCGCGCCGATCTCGCCGACAATCTATGGCAGGCACGGCAGATCGGTGCCTCGACAGCGAAATACGAAGACGGCCTGCGCATTCTCAGGGAAGAGTTCGCGAGCTGACGGACAGCTGGCGGCTGTCGCCGATGTGGGTCTACTCGGTGACGTGCGGCGTGTGCCGCTTGTCTTCCGCGGGATCGGCGTCGATCCGCGCCCTGCCGGGATCGAACGCACCATGGCGGGCGATCGCCAATGCCGGGGTGTCGGGCGTCTCGTAGGCCCACATGAAGTCTTCTGCCGACGAACCGACCGCATGAACACGCCAATAGCTTGCCGTGCCCTTCAGCGGGCCGTGGCTCGTCGTGTTCGTCTTCTCCAAGAGATCGAAATAGATGTCCTCGAAGGGGATGTAGAAAACAGGATCATGGCCGTCTTCATAGAGCACCTTTGCCCGCTCGCTCGACGCAATAATGGCATCGGAGAACCGGACGGTCACGGTTCCATCAAACGGGACAATCCTGAGCGGGCCTGGGCGGGGGGCGGAATCTGCGGCTAAGGACTGCATTCGACTTCTCCGTTGACTGCGCTGCCTTCCCGAAACGTACTATCGCCGGTCAGGGTTCCAGTTCTACGCTTCTCCTCTTCCGAAACTGTCGAGGAACCCGACAAGGTGATCGGCAACGCGCTCGGGTGCTTCGCGCGTCGGAAAGTGGCCGATGCCAGCCAGAAGCTGGCGCTCGTAATGGGCCGTGAAGTATCGTTCCTTGCCTTCGGACGATTGCGGCAGCACAACGCGGTCGGCATCGCCGTGGATCGTCAGAGTAGGCGCAGGAATGGACTTGGCGGAAATCTGGCGCCGGGCAAGATCGGCGTAGCGCGGATCGGGATCGGCTTCGCCCCAGCGAACCCTGTAGGAGTGCAACGTCACGTCGGCCCAATCGGGATTTTCGAAGGAAGCGGCAACGCTGTCAAAAAGCTCTTCCTCGAACCAGCCGGGCGGGCTCCAGCTTTCCCATTGAAAATGCGCGAACGCCTTGCCTTGCTGGCGAACGATCTCGGCGCCGCGATCCGTTGCCATGAACCATTGGTACCAGAATGCCCTGACCTGGCCCAGCGGCGGCGTTGCGAGTTCGCCCGGCTGCCAGCCAAGCGACAATGCCGAGCAGCACCGTATCCGTTCGGGAAATACCGAGGCGAGCAGGTAAGCGATCCGCGCGCCCCAATCGTGGCCGACGACCGCAAAACGGCCGAGGCCAAATGCGTCGGCGAAATCGATCACGTCCTGAGCCATGGCGGCAATTTCACCGGATCGCATGGTCTCGTCCGACAGGAAGGTGGTTTTGCCGAACCCACGCAGCCATGGCGCAAAGGTGCGGAAGCCAGCACGATGCAGGACAGGCGCAATGCGCGTGAAGGTGGTTGCGTCGTCCGGCCAGCCGTGGAGAAGCAGGACGGGCGCGCCGGCTCCAGAGCCACCGGCGATGTACGCGATGCGCAGCACTGGCGTGGTGCAGAAGGCGGGTGTTTCCATGATCCGGCCATCCCGTTTCGATCACGCCGCATGGCGTCAGATCGTCTTCGGCGCAAGTTTGCTGAACCGCGCGCGGCTGCGATTGTTCCATGACAGAGGCAGACTTCCAGTGAAACCTCACCGCTGCTCGCGGTGGAAGAAGACCGACGGGAACGGTTCTGCAAGGTCGTCGTTGTTTCAGACCTCCGCACGCGCCATAATCGCAATGGCCGCCACTCGCCGACTCAACAGCAAATGGACCACATGCTGGATCGATCGCCTACCCTCCCAAGGTCGCTTGGCGCTGCGCTGCGAAGGGAAGTGCCGCGGTTTGCGGCACCCGGCAATGAAATTTCATGCACTACGGTCGCATCCTACAATGTGCATAAATGCGTCGGCACCGACGGCAGGTTCGATCCGGAGCGGGTCGCGGCCGTGGTCAAGGAACTCGACGCCGATATCATCGCTTTGCAGGAGGCCGACGAAAGAACCGGAAGCAGGCAGGGATTGCTGGATCTCGCAGCACTCGAGCGCGACAGCGATCTCGTCCCCACACACATCCCGGAAAACCGCCGCAGCCATGGCTGGCATGGAAATCTGATCCTGGCACGCCGCGGCGTGGTCGAAAGCGTGAACCAGATCCGGCTGCCCGGCCTCGAGCCGCGCGGCGCGGTGATTGCGGACCTGGAGCTGAAGGGCGTCTCGCTCAGGATCATAGCCGCGCATTTCGGCTTGCTGCGGCGCTCGCGCTCGCAGCAAGCCAACGCACTTGTCGAAGCCACGCACCCGGTTCTGCGGCCAACAATCCTGCTTGGCGACCTCAACGAATGGCGCGTCCGCAACAGGTCTTCGCTGCTGGCCCTGCTGCCGCATTTCGGTCCGATCGATGCGGTTCTGCCGAGCTTTCCGTCGCGCTTTCCGCTGTTTGCGCTCGACCGCATCCTGGCCAGGCCGCCGCACCTGATTTCCAGCATCGAGGTGCACAAGACGCCGCTGGCGCAGCGCGCCTCCGACCATCTGCCCATCAAGGCCCGGCTGAACCTTGACGCGATAAGGCAGCCGCGACTGCAACCAGAATGAACCTGAAGAGTTGTTAGTCAGATTTCAGACGGTTTGCTTCGCTGATGTTTGTCGGTGCACTTCATGGATACAGCCATTTCGCGGTTTGCCCGGGACAAGATCGCTGCCGGCAATAGCGGGCTGGTGCTGATCGCCGACAATTATGACGCGTTTGCCGCACGAATCCTTGCCGCGCGCAGTGCCACCAGCAGCCTCGACCTGATGTACTATCTCTGGCACGACGACCATAGCGGCCGGCTGCTGATGCAGGAGGTCGTCAAGGCGGCGGAGCGCGGTGTCCGCGTCCGCATGCTGCTGGACGATATCAATCCGCGCAACAGCGACGCCGCTTACCTGGCGCTCAACAGCTACAAGAACATCGAGCTGAGGCTGTTCAACCCCAGCGGCATGAGGAACGGCAGCATCTTTCGCTCGCTGGAGATGGTCGCCCGGCTGTTTGCGATGACCCGCCGCATGCACAACAAGGCCTGGATCGCCGACGGGAGCCTGGCCATCGTCGGAGGAAGAAATATCGGCGATGCCTATTTCGACGCCGCGGAGACAAATTTCCGTGATCTCGACCTGTTGCTTCTCGGTCCTGCCGTAGGGCAGACGATGCAGATCTTCGAGGCGTTCTGGAATTGCGAGGCGGCAAAGCCGATCCAGCTGCTCAACCCGGCTGCGGTGGGCTCGCGCGCCGATTTCCTCGACAATCTCGATGCGACCGCGGACGGCCAGCTTTTGAACAGCCTCAGTGCCTGGCGCACGATCACGGAGTTCATTGCAGCGCACAGCGACGTCTGCTGGACGAAAGGCGTTCGCGTCATTTCCGATCCGCCGGAAAAGGTGCGCGGCAAGCGGCGCAGGAACTGGCTGACCAAAGAGCTGCTTCCCGCTATCGCGGCGACCAGGCAGCGCCTCGAAATCGTCTCGCCCTATTTCATCCCCAGCCGCACCGGGTTGGCCATCCTGTCGAAGCTGGTGGATCGTGGCGCCGAGGTTGCAATCCTCACCAACTCGCTCGCCGCGACGGACGTCGCCGCCGTGCACGGCGCCTATGCCAGATACCGCCGCAAGCTGCTTAAAAAAGGTATCCAGCTTTTCGAATTGCAACCCTTCAACCGCCAGGCCAACATCTCCGTTTTCGGCTCAAAGGGAGCCAGCCTCCATACCAAAGCCTTTACGGTCGACGACACGCTGGGGTTTGTCGGTTCCTTCAATTTCGATCCGCGTTCGGTGTCGTTGAATGCGGAAATGGGCGTGCTTTTCCACGATGCCAATCTGGTGATGGAGTTGCGCCGGCTGTTCGAGCACGAAAAGTCGCCGCAGACGAGCTATCAACTGGTCCTGGACAAAGGGGCCTTGCGGTGGCTCGGCATGGCGGATGGCGAGATGCGTCAATATTCGCGTGAACCGGAGGCCAGTCTCTATCGGCGCATCGTTGCAGCGCTGGTTGGCTGCCTGCCGATCGAATCGCAATTGTAGAAGCGACGGATTTGTCGGAACGGAACTCTTTGTCGGAACGGAAATGCGGGACCACGAGTTGTAACCGTTGTCCGGAGCATGCCGATGAAGACCACGATATACAGTTTTCTTGCCGAGCTCTTGCCGTTCTGGATGGCGCATAAACGCAAAATGCGCGCCGACCGCGCCGCTGAGCGGCCGACACGATCTGCCGCAGATGACGATGTTCGGCCGTCCGGCGACCCGAATCGCGCAACATCGGCGCGACGGCGCAACGCGTCTTAGGGCGGGATGCCTTCAAATTACATCCCGCTCCAACTGTCTGGTTAGCCGCATTTCTGCGACGCCAAATGATTTCCCTGGCTGCAAAGCTCTAGCTCGTTGGCGATCACGCTATTGTCAAGTATCGCTATTCGAAATCCGGCGTTGCCAAGCATCCATTTTGCAGCACGTACGTTAATGGCACTACAGTTTGCCGCTACAGGTGAGCCCCATGAGTGATAGTGCGATAGAATTCTTGCAGGACTGGATTCACGAAAACGTTCATGTGCCGCCGCCTCCGATCAGGCTTGAAAGAGAGGCGGAAATCCTCGCCAGGGAATGCGAGGAAGAGGCGGCCGACGCCGGCGTACCCATCGAAGACATCGAGGAAGAGGTTGGCGACCTCAAGGATCTGCTCGTCGCCAAGCTTGAAGACGCAGCCGAGGACGAGGCCCGGCATCTGAATGGCGATGGCCAAAGGGCTTCCATGCCCGCGGCCGAGCAAAAGCCGTCCGTGCAAAGCCGTTCCGGAGCCGCTGTAAGGGTATGAACGAGGTGCGCCGCTTCGGCCTATTGTCCGATCAGCGTCAGCCCGAACAGGATCATCAGCCAAAGCCCGGCAGCAGCGACCGCAAGACGCGGCAGGACGCCGGCGCTGGCCAGATGCATGAACAGGATGGCGATGACGGCAGCCTTGGCCGCGGCGATCGTCAGGTTGAGTGCCGAATTGAAGGCGCTAAGCGCCAGGAAGGACGAGCCGACAGTCAGGGCCAGCAAGGCCAGAAGCCCGACATAGGCAAGCGTGAGTTTGCGGAACTCGCTCATCTGTTGATCAGATAGAGGACGGGGAACAGGAAGACCCAGACGATATCGACGAAATGCCAATAGAGGCCGATTGCCTGCACGCGGCGGAACCGGCTGGCCTCGATCGTGCGCGGCCACAGAGCGAGGATGCCGCCGATGACGATTACGCCGCAAATCAGATGCAAGGCATGCAGTGAGGTCATCGCGAAATAGAGGCCGAAGAAGAATTCGGCATGGACAGGATCCGGGCCCTTATAGATGAAAGGCGCGCCGAGCACCGGCGCCAGCCCTTCGCCGAATTCCCTGGCGTACTCCGTCGCCTTGATCGCCAGGAAGACGACGCCGAGCAGCGCCGTCGCAGCCAATGCCCGGCCGGCGGCGCGCCATCGCCGCGCGGCCGTGTACATATGGGCGAGCGCCATGGCGAAACTGCTGGTGATCAGGACGACGGTATTGGCCGTGCCCAGTGGCAGCGACAGATGCTTCGCCGCGCCGGCGAAGGCGTCGCCATAACTCAACCGGGCAAACATGAAGACGAGCAGGATGGCGCCGAACAGCACCGCCTCGGAGCCGATGAACACCCACATGGCAAAGCTGTCGGCTGCCGTTTCGCGAGCCGGCCGGTCGAAGGCGATGCTTGTCGTCGGTGACTTCAAACCAGATCCTCCACCGGGTCCGACCGTTTCTCGGTCAGGCCTTTCATCGGATAATCGTAGGCTGGCCTGGTGACGGTCGGCATGCGATCGAAATTATGCGCCGGAGGCGGCGAGCTTGTTTGCCATTCGAGCCCGGTGGCTCGCCATGGATTATCCGGCGCCCGCGCGCCTCGAAACAGCGACCACGCTAAATAGAGGAGCGGCATCAGATAGCCGATCGCCAGCACCACGGCGCCTGCCGACGACAGGATGTGCCAGAAAGCGAATTCCGGCGGATAGGTATGGTAGCGCCGCGGCATGCCCAAAAAGCCGAGCACATATTGCGGAAAAAAGGTCAGGTTGAAGCCGATGAAGGTCACAGCCGCGGCTATACGGCCCCAAATCTCCGAATACATGCGGCCGGTGAGCTTCGGCCACCAGAAATGCAGCCCGGCCATGTAGGCGGTCACCATGCCGCCGACCATGATGTAGTGGAAATGGGCGACGACGAAATAGGTGTCGTGAACGTGGACGTCGACGGCGAGGGCGGCAAGGAAAAGGCCGGCCAGCCCGCCAAAAGTGAATAGCGCCAGGAAGAACAGGGCATAAAGCATCGGCGTCTCGAAGCTGATTTCCCCCTTGCGCAGCGTCAGGCTCCAGTTGAACACCTTTATCGCCGATGGGATCGCGACGCAGAAGGACAGGAACGAAAACACCACGCCGGCATAGGCCGACTGCCCGCTGACGAACATGTGGTGGCCCCAGACGAGAAAGCCGAAGACGGCGATCGCCATTGAAGCCAGGGCGACGGCCTTGTAGCCGAACAGCGGCCGGCGGCTGAAGCACGGCAGCACTTCCGAGACCACCCCCATGCCCGGCAGGATCATGATGTAGACGGCGGGGTGCGAGTAGAACCAGAACAGATGCTGGAACAACAGCGGATCGCCGCCGAGGTCGGGATTGAAGATGCCGATGCCGAAGACGCGCTCCAGCACGATGAGGATCAGCGATGCTGCGAGCACCGGCGTTGCCAGCACCATCACCAGGCTGGTGGCGTACAGCGTCCAGACGAAGATCGGCAGCCGGAACCAGGTGAGGCCGGGCGCCCGCAAGGTGTGGACGGTGACGATGAAATTGATGCCGGTCATGATTGTCGAAAAGCCGACGATGAAAACGCCAAATGCCGCGGTCGAGACAAAGCCGTTGGCATAGAGCGTCGACAGCGGCGTGTAGAAGGTCCAGCCGGTGTCGACGCCGCCCAAAAGCACCGAGGCGAGCGCGAACAGGCTGCCGAACATGAAGACATACCAGCTGGCCAGGTTGAGGCGGGGAAAGGCAAGATCGCGCGCGCCGATCATCAGCGGCAACAGGAAATTGCCGAGCGTCGCCGGGATCGACGGCACCAGAAAGAACCATACCATGATGATGCCGTGCAGCGAAAACAGCCGGTTGTAGACATCGTCGGAGACCAGGTCGCCGGCCGGCGTCGCAAGCTCGATGCGCATCAGCACGGCAAACGCACCGCCGAGGAAGAAGAAGGCCGTCAGCGAGACGAGATAGAGCCACGCTACCCGTTTGTGGTCGGTTGTCAGCAGCCAGGCGCGCGGCCAGGCACCCTCACTGAGATAGTTTGCCGGCGCCAAATCGCGATTCATTGCGGCGCCTCGCTGTTTGCCGCCGGGAACGAGGGAAATTGGAACGAAAGCGACTTGAGATAGGCCATCAGCATCTGCAACTCGGCTTCATCGACCAGACCGTCGAAGCTCGGCATCACCGGCTGGTAGCCGGCGGCGATTTCCTTGTTCGGGACAAGGATCGAATCGCGCAGATAGCGTTCGTCGGCGATGACCGTCTGCCGGTTCGCCAGCGCCACCGGCCGGCCGAAAATCCCATCGAGGCCGGGCGCCCGCACCTTACTGGAATTGCCATGACAGCCGGAGCAGCCGAGCGCGCGGAACAGTTTCCCGCCGCTCGCGGCGAGGCTTTCGCCTTCATCTTGGCTGCCCAGCCACGACGCATATTGCTCCGGAGCCAGCACCGTTACCCAGCCGCCCATTTCGGAATGCTGGGTGCCGCAATATTCGGCGCAGAACAGATGGTAGCGGCCCGGTTCGGTGGCAATGAACCAGACGTTGGTGGTGCGTCCCGGCACCGCATCCTGCTTCACCCGAAAGGCCGGCACATAGAAGGAGTGGATGACGTCCTGCGATGCCAGCGACACCACCACCGCCTTGCCGACCGGCACGTGCAGCTCGTTGATCTCACGCTGGCCGCCGGAATGGCGGAACTCCCACATCCATTGCTTGCCGAGGCCGGCGATCTCGATAGCGTCCGGCGGCGGATGGTCGCGCCGCACAAACAGGACTGCGCCCCAGCCGAAGAAGATGAAGGCCATCACCAGGCTGGCAATGCTCCATGTCATCTCCAGCGGCAGGCTGCGGGCACGCGCCCCGGTACGGTCGGCGGCGGAGCCGACGCGATATTTGACGGCGTAGCCGACCACGAGAACGGTCAGGAACAGGCCGAGCGCGGCCGCGAAGGCCAGCAAAGTATAGAACAACGCATCGATGCTGCTTGCGATCGACGAGGCTTCCGGCGGGAAAAACCGGATACCGAAGCTCACGCCCGCCTCCTGCGCGCCAGCTGCAGTATGGCCGTCGCCAACCCCACCACCATCACGATGCTGGCGAGCTTCAAGGCAGCCCAAATCGCCGGCGTATATTGCCCCTTAGAGGTATCGAAGCCGGCGCAGAGCAGGAAGGCATGATCGGCGATCGAGCCGAGCTTGCCGGAAGATGCCTCGACAAGGGCAAGCTTAAGATCGCGCGGCGTGAAGCTCAGCGCCGGCAGCACCTGCGCTATCCGGCCTTTCGGCGTCAGCGCGATGACGGCGATCGGATGGGCGAACTGGTCGATCCTGGCGCGTGTGTCGAAGCCGATGCCAGCCTCCGCCGCAAGGGCGGCACCGGCGCCGTCGGCACTGGTCAGGAACCGCCATGCCGACAGGTTCCTCGCGTCGGCCACAGCGGCGACGGTGGTTTGCGCATCGCTCGCATCACCGGCCGTGTCGGCGGCATCGATCGAGACGAACAAAGCGCGATAGGTTTCGGGATCGAGCGACGTCTTTTTCAAATCCGAAGCGACCGCCTGTTGGGTCACACCACAAAGGTTCGGACATTTGTCATAGCCGAAAATCAGCAGCGCCGGCCGGCCCGCAAGCGTTTGGCCGATCGTGCGCTGCACGCCGGATGCATCACGAAACACCCGGTCGAGGCTGAGCTGTGCGCCGATCTCGGGATCGAAGGCCGGGCGTGCGACGGCCGTGGCGGGCAGCGCCACGAGGAGGGAAAAAGCGGTTAGCCAAGCCTTCACGGCCTGCCTCCCTGGCCTGGCGCGGTCCGGCAGCGAGCGGCCTGTGGCGCGCGTGGTATCTCGGCCTCGACCAATCCGCAGTCGGCGCCGGCGGCCGCCGGCGGCTGCCCCCAGTTCGGCAAACCGTGGCTGACGATCGCCCACATGGCGTCCTCGATCGGAATGCGGGCAATGCCGGCGGTGCGGTCGACCCAGCCGACTTTGTTCAGTGCCTGCTCCTCCGCCTTGCGGAAGGCGGCTAGGTCGTCTTCCGGAAAGCGCTGCAAGGCGGGACTGGCTCGGTTGCCGGCCGACGATGGCCCCGGCAGCGGCCACAACGGTCTGGTGTCGAAGACGAGCCCGAGGACGATGGCTGATGCCGCCAGGAACAGCAGCAAGCCGGCCGCGAAGGCAAGCAGCGCGCCCGGCCAGATATCGCGCGTTTCGGGATGGCGGGCCGCCCTAACCATGCGCCGGCCCCCGGCGCCAGAAGCCGATACCGTCCGGCCGGCCAAGCACGAAAAGCAGCAGCGCAAGCCAGAGGCCGCCGGCTCCTGCCAGCGCGGCAAGGTCGCACCAGAACGCTGTCACACCGCCACCGGCACGCGGCGGTCTGATCCGCCACAGGACATCGACATAATGGCCGGCCAGCACGATGCCGCAGATCGACAGAAGGCCGGCATGGCTGCGCTTTAGATCCCGGCTGAGCAACCCGGCAAAGGGGATCGCAAATTGCAGCGCAATCAGCAGCCAGAGCAGATATTGCCAGCCATTGCTGCTGCGAATGAGGTACCAGCGGATCTCGTTCGGCAGGTCGCCGCCCCAGGTCACCAGCCATTGCATGAACGACAGGTAGGCCCATAGCAGCACGAAGCCGAACAGCATGTTGGCCAAATCCTCGCTCAGCGCGACATCCTCCTCGCCGCCCGGCATGACCTCGATCGAGCGGTTCGCACACAGCACCGTCAATGCCAGAGCGTAAGCGCCGACGACTTCGGCGGATGCTTCCAGCAGCGCATAGATCGTCGAGGAGAACTCCGGCTCGAGCGAGAGCATCCAGTCGATGGCAAAGATCGTCACCGTCAGCCCATGCGCAATCAATCCAGCGGCATAGGCCTTGCCGCGGCCGGCGCTGCCGCGGCCGCTATCGGTCGTTGTCCAGTCGAGCACGCGCCACGCCAGCACCAGCCAGATCGCAGCGCAGGCGGCAAAGCGCAACAAAAAGAACGGAACGTTCAGATAAGAGAATTTCAGGCGCACCGTCTCGGGCAATGCAGCTGCCTCGGCACTCGCCCAGGGAAAGACCAGGTCGAGCCTGGGCAGAACCGGCAGCAGCAGAAGCAGCGCCAGCGGCAGCGTCGTGACCAAGCCGCGTAGCGGCTGGCGGATTGCCTCGCCCCAGCGGCCACCGGTCAGCCCATGCACCATCAGGATGGTCAGCGCACCGAGCGGCAGGCCGAGCAGGAACAGCGCCGCAGGCAGCCAGCCGGCCAACATGGCTCTGAGGTCGAAGGCCAATCCCGCGGCGCAAAGCACAAGTCCGGCGGCGGCCACGGCAAGCGCCGGCAAAATCAAACGTTCGGTGGCAAGCCGCATCATCGATCTGGCTCCGCATTGAGCTCGGCGCGGAGGCTTTCCGGCAGTTCGGCAATTGGCGCCTCGCGCGAATATTGCAGGGCGCGGATATAGGCGACGATCGCCCAGCGGTCGGCAGGCGGGACGCGCGCCGCGTAGGAAAACATGGCGCCATAGCCGTAGCTGATGACCTCATAGAAATGCCTGTCACTCGCCTTGCGCAGCGCGTCCTGATGATAGGTGGGCGGCGCTGGAAAGCCACGCTCGACGACCATGCCGTGGCCGTCGCCGGTGCGGCCGTGGCAAGGCGAACAGAAGATGTCGAAGCGCTGCCGGCCTCGCCGCAGCAGCGTCATGGTGACCGGATAGGGAAACGTGTCCGGCACCGGCGAAAGATCGGCATCGCGTGCGACCGTGTCCTCGGCCGGCGCCCGCGCCGACATGCCGTTGGCGAACTGGTTGCTCTTTTCGAGCGGATCGTAGCGCGGCTGGTCCTCCATGTCCTGCCGGCAGCCGGCGAGCAGCAAGGCTGCCGCCAGCAGACTCGTGCGCATGTTCACGCCTCCACCTCCTCGACGGTTTCGGCGCCAAGCCGGGTCAGCTGGCCCTTGGTCACGCCCTTGCGGAACTTCGGATCGGCGGCTTCGACAAGCAGGTAGAACTTGCCGCCGCGCGCGTAGGTGAAGCTCGTGGCATTGAAGACCGGGTGGTAATATTCGGGCAGGCGATTGGCGGCCAGCCCGCCGAAGAATGCGGCCAGCGCGGCGCCAAGTATCGCCGCCTCGAAGGCAATGACGAGAAAGGCCGGCCAGGAATGCAGCGGCCGGCCGCCGACATTGAGCGGATAGTCGATCTCGACCGAATAGAGGATCAGCCCGTAGACAAACACCGCGCCAGCGACGGCGCCGCCAAGGATGGCCCACGGCAAGCGCGTCTTGCGCATGCCGAGCATCTCGGCCAACCCACGCACATGGAATGGCGAGAACGCGTCCATGCGCCGGTAGCCACGCGCCCGCATGGTGCGGACCGCCTCGGTCAGCGCTTCGGGATCGGCGAAAGCCGCGATGACGCCGTAAAGTCTCATCCTGCGCTGCCCCTTTCCTCGGCCAGCTCCTCGACCTCGAAGATGGTGATGGCCGGGAGGATGCGGATGAACAGGAAGACCAGTGCTAAGAAGGTGCCGATCGAGCCGAACAGGATGCCGAAGTCGAGCCACCTCAATGACTGCTCGCCCCAGGACGACGGCAGGTAATCGCGGCTTGGCCCGGTGACGACGATGACATAGCGCTCGATCCACATGCCGACGTTGATGATGAGTGCAATGGCGAACAGCCCCGGCATGTTGAGGCGCACCCGTCGGAACCAGAGCAATTGCAAAACTGCGCCGTTGCAGGCGAGCATGGCCCAGAACAGCGGCGCATAAGGTCCGAAGGCGCGCTGCCACATCATCGTGCGCTCGTAGATCTCGCCCGAATACCAGGCGAAGAAGGCCTCGGACGCGTAGCCATAGATGACGATCATGCCGGCGGCGATCATCAGCTTGGCGGTATTGTCCATGTGCCGCAGCGTGATCAGATCCTGGACCGAAAACGCCCAGCGCAGCGGGATGGCGATGGTGAGCACCATGGCGAAGCCGGACAGCAGCGCTCCGGCAACGAAATAGGGAGGAAAGATCGTCGAGTGGAAGCCCGGCGTGATGGCGAAGGTGAAGTCGAGCGAGACGATCGAATGCACCGAGACGACCAGCGGCGTGGCCAGTGCCGCCATCAGGAAATAGACCGTCTGATAGCGCGCCCAATGAAAGGCCGAACCGCGCCAGCCGATTGCCAGTATGCCGTAGAACAGCTGCGCCGGGCGCGATTTCGCTCGGTCGCGCAGGACGGCGAGATCGGGCAGCAGGCCCATATACCAGAACATCAGCGAAACGCTGGCATAAGTGGCGATCGCCGCGAAATCCCAGACCAGCGGGCTGCGCCATTGCGGCCAGTGCATATGGGTGTTGGGCAGCGGCAGCAACCAGTAGAAGAACCACGGGCGGCCGAGATGCAGGATCGGGAAAAGCCCGGCCATTGCAACGGCAAACAGCGTCATCGCCTCGGCAAAGCGATTGATCGAGGCGCGCCATGGCTGGCGCAGAAGCAGGAGCACGGCCGAGATCAGCGTGCCGGCATGGCCGATGCCGATCCACCAGACGAAATTGCCGATCATCGTGCCCCAGACGACGGGGACGTTGATGCCGTAGGCGCCAACGCCGACCGAGATCAGATAGGTGATCGAATAGAGGAAGATGAGGACGAAGACGAAGCAGGAAAAAAAAGCTGCCCAGAAATAGCGCGGCAGCCTGCCGTCGAGGACGATCGCACTGATACGGCCGCTGATCTCCGGAAGGTCGTGCCTGCCATGCAGAACGGGCAATGCGCCCGGTTTTGCAGCAAAAGCCTCAGCCATCGGCTTTCCCGCCTGACGAGAGACGGCCATTGATATTTTTGATCTTGCCGAGATAGGTGGTGCGCGGTCGCGTATTCAGCTCCTTGAGCAACGCGTAGTGATGCGGTGCCGCTTTTTCCTGCGCCACCCTGGCGCCCTTGCTGTTGAGATCGCCGAAGACGATCGCCTGCGTCGGGCAGGCCTGCTGGCAGGCGGTCACCACCTCGCCGTCGGCGATGGCGCGGTTTTCGATCTGAGCCTTGATGCGCTTTTCGGAAATGCGCTGGACGCAGTAGGTGCATTTCTCCATCACGCCGCGCGAACGGACGCTGACGTCTGGATTGTGCACGGCCTGTTCAGGTCCCGCGGCATCCTTGTCGAATTCCTGGAAGTCCAGGAAGTTGAAGCGCCGCACCTTGTAGGGGCAGTTCTGCGAGCAGTAGCGCGTGCCGATGCAACGGTTATAGACCTGCGCGTTGAGCCCGTCATGGGTGTGGGTGGTGGCGTTGACCGGACAGACGACCTCGCACGGCGCCTTCTCGCAATGCATGCAAGGCACCGGCTGGAAAAAGACGTCGAGATCGTCGAGCGGGCCGGAATAGTAGCGGTCGATCCGCAGCCAATGCATCTCATGGCCGAGTGCCGACTCGTCCGGCCCGACGGTGGCGATGTTGTTTTCCGCCTGGCAGGCAGAAACACAGGCCATGCAGCCGATGCATGCCGACTGATCGATCGACATGGCCCAGGCTTCCTGGCTGTATTGCCAGTCAGGATAGAGCGACTCGCTTGGCGTCGGCGGCACGCCGTCGCGCACGAAGTGCGGATCTTTGCGAAAGGCATCGAGCGAGGCATGGCGAACGATCGCCCTGCCCTCCATCGCCTGGTGGTGTTGTGTGGTGATGACCCGTGCGCTGCTGTCGCGCGGCGTGATCATGGCGCCATAGACGATCCAGGGAGCCTCAGGGCTTCGCAGCCTGTACGCGTCGTGGCCGTCGGCGAGTGCTGCCACCGAACCGAGCTTCCGGCCGAAACCCAGAGCAAGCGTCACGGCGTCGTCGGGATGGCCAGGCATGATCCAGACCGGCGCATCGATGTCCATGCCGTTCGAGGCGATGTTGACGACCCGGCCGTTTTCCACCTGAAGCCGTCCGGCTGTCGTCGGCGACATCAGGGCTGCGTTGCCCCAGACGATCTTGGTCAGCGGCCGCGGCAGCTCCTGCAGCCAGGCCGAATTGGCATTGCGTCCATCGCGCAGCCAGGGATCGGCAACGAAACGGATTTCGACGCCTTTTGCCGCTTCGATGCGCGGCTTCAGGCCGCGCAAATCCGCAGGCATTGCAACATCGACTGGACTGCTGGCACTGCCGGATACAAAGCCGTCGCGAAGCGCCTTTCGCCACGCGGGATCGTCCAGTGCTTGCGCCCAAGTCGTTTGTGCCCATGTCCTGCGGACGAGCGGCAGCGCAGAAACAGCTAATTCACCGCCAAGCACGGCCAGGAGTTCATGCACCGTCCGCCCCTGGTAAAGCGGCCTGATCAGCGGCTGCACGATGGACGCGGTTCCGTCATGGGCGCGCAGGTCACTCCAGCTCTCGAGATCATGCGCAGCAGGGATATGCCAGTGTGCGACGAAGGCGGTTTCGTCGCGGTAGAGACCCCAGTGGACAAGAAGCTTCAGCTGCGAAAACACGTCGTGGACATCAAGTCCCGCAGGCGCAGTGTGGAGAGGATTGGCGCCAAGTATGACAACGGTGTCGATGTCCCGCGCGGCGATCGCCTGGCAAAGACGCGCGAGGTCGCCCTCGATGGGCATCGCGTCGGGCGGCTCGATCAGTTCCACGGTGTTGCCAAGCGCACCAAGCCGCGCATTCATGTCAAGAGCGGCGGCATGGACGAACGGCGTTTGATGGGCGCCCGGCACGATCAGCGCCGAGCGGCCGGCCGCCTTCAGGTCGTTCGCGGCGGCAGCCAGCCAGGTCGGGTCCAATGCCAAGGCGCTTGGCGCCGCTTCGCCGCCAAGCACGGCGCTCAGCGCCGCTGCGACGGTTTCGACCTCGCTCGGCCGCACCGGCCGGCGATGATCGGCGGCAGCGCCGGTGATCGTCGGCGTCGACTCCACCGCATAGAGCCGGCTCATCGTATCGTCCGCCCGGCGCACGCGGCGTCTTGCAGCGAAATCACGGGCGTAGGCGAGACGACCGGGGCCTTCGCCCAGGAAATCCGCGTCGAGACTGAAAATCACGTCGGCGCGATCAAACCGGCAGACCGGTGCAAGCGCCCTGCCGAACAGGGTCTGTGTGGCTTCGGTGCCGGACGGCGTCGCCAGGGGATCGTGCCGGAACAGCCTCAGCCTGGGATAGCGCGCGCGCAGCGCCTCGAGCTGCGCCTTCATGGTAGGCGAGGTCGTTGCTTCGATCAGCAGCGCCGTGCCAGCTCCAGCGAGCCGCGAGGTGAGCTCGACCATGTCGGCAAGGAAGTCGTCATAGGCTGCGGGTTCGCCATGCTTCAGCGGCATGCGCGAGCGATCGGGGTCGAACAGCGACAGCACCGCCGCCTGCATGACAGCGTCCGTCGCGCCGCGCGAGGCCGGATGGTCGGGATTGCCTTCCACCTTGGTCGGCCGGCCCTCATGGCTTTCGACCACCGCACCGATGCCGTAGCCGTCGCTCGACAGCGTGGTCGCGTAATAAAGCGGCCGGCCGGGAACGATGTTTTCCGGCTGGCCGATATAAGGCAGGATGTCCTCGGCCCGGCTGCAGGCGGCAAGCCCTGACAGCGACAGCGATGCACCCATCAGCTTCAGCAGCGTGCGCCGGTCGAGCCGCGCCGGGATGCGCTCGGCGATCGAAGGAAATTCGGCATCGACGAAGCGGCGGAATTCCGGTGTATCGGCGAGCTCGTCGAGGCTCCGCCACAGCTCCGGACCAGGCGAAAGCCGTTCGCGCAGGCCGGCCACGTCTGGAGCCGCAATCGGCTTGTCAGCGGTGGCAGACATAGCAGTCGGTCATGGTCTCGGGGTGGATATCGAGAAGGCTGATGAGCGACCGGCGGATTTCGACGATGCCGGCCGGCGGCTTCCAGTGCATCAGGAACACGTCCTGGGGCGGACGCAAATTGGGCTCGGGATCGCGATGGCATCCCAGGCACCATTCCATCGACAGCGCGTGCGCCCGCCGTATCAGCGGCATGTCGTCGACCTCGCCATGGCACGTCTCGCAGGCGACGCCTTTGGCGATATGGATCGAATGATTGAAATAGACGAAGTCGGGCACACTGTTCACCCGCTGCCACTGCAATGGCTGCCCGGAGGCAAGGCTCGCCCGTACCGGCGCCAGCATGTCCGCGTTGGTGAAGAGCTGCGAATGGCAGGTCATGCACACCTCCGTCGCCGGCAGACCAGCCGATGACGAAGTCTCGACGCCGCTATGGCAATAACGGCAATCGAGGCCGAGCTCGCCGACATGGTGCCTGTGGCTGAACGGCACTGGTTGCGCCAACGGCCGGCCAACGCCGGTGACGAAGTCCGAACGCAAGATGGCGGTACCGCCGAGAGCCGCAAAGATGGCCATGAAACACGCGCCCCACAGAGCGAAGCGTGAAATGCCGTTGGCGCTCCTTGAAAAGACCTGCGGCATCCCCTCGCCGATTTCACATCCAGCAACCGTATCCACCCCCCAAAGCCCCTAACTGCGGCTGCGTGGGTAAGTTCCGGCCGGGGCAGCGGAGATCACAGAATGGTTACCCCGCCCTGGCCCATCGGGTCGGGCTGACCGGAAACCATCGAACACTCCATGCGTTCGGATGAGGTCACGTTTCGTTTCACCCGGACAACCATCATGACCATCCCCGACCTCCATCCCATTCGCCGCTGGGCGCGCGCGGCATGAATCTCGCCGCATCATTCGCCAGGCGTTTCGTCGAAGGCACGCTGGCCGGCTACACAAGCGAACGCCACCCGATAGGGCGACGGTGGATCACCCTCAGCGAGCGCATCCTGTCAATGGCCCGGTCGGACAATGGCATCATGCAAAGCTTCAGGAACGCGGCCTTCAGCGTCGTCGGCCATCTACCGCGGCTGCAACGGCCGCTGCTGGAGCGGGTCGCCGGGCTGAAGGAATGAAGTGGTCGCATAAACCTTTTCGCCGGACGTGCGTTGTTGGGTTTCAAGCCAGGGAGATGACCATGCAGATGAAATCGGAAATCGCCGGCGAGGCCGCCAAGCAACGGCACATCCAGCGCCGTATCGACGAGAAGGACAAGTCCAAGTCCAAGGGCAAGCCAAAAGGCGCCATGCAGGCCGGTGCCCGCAAATATCCCGAGCCGCCCTTCCCCGAACAGCACCAGCCGAAGCCGGGGCATGAATGGGCGATCGAGCCGGCGCCGCTTTACGATGCGCCATTTTATATCGGATCGAAAAAGCTCGACGGCAAAGTGGCCGTCATTACCGGCGGCGATTCAGGCATCGGCCGCGCGGTGGCCGTGCTCTATGCACGTGAAGGCGCCGATGTGGCGATCGTCTATCTGTCGGAGGACAAGGACGCCGAAGAGACCAAAAGGGCCGTCGAAACCGAAGGCCGGCGATGCATCCTGATCAAGGCCGATGTCAGCGAACGCGGCCACTGCCACAACGCGGTGGCTGAGATCGTGCAGCAGTTTGGGCGGATCGACGTGCTGGTCAACAACGCCGCTTTCCAGGTCCATTCCAGCGATTTCAGCGAGCTGACCGAGGAGCATTTCGACACCACGCTGAAGACCAACCTCTACGGCTATTTCCACATGGCGCAGGAGGCCGTTCCGCACATGAAACCCGGTTCGGCGATCATCAACACCGGTTCAGTGACCGGCATCGAGGGATCGAAGCAACTGGTCGATTACTCCATGACCAAGGGCGGCATTCATGCCTTCACCCGCGCGCTCTCGGGCAACCTTGTCGACAAGGGCATAAGGGTCAACGCCGTGGCACCAGGCCCGGTTTGGACGCCGCTCAACCCCTCGGACAAGGAAGCCGGCGATGTTTCGAAATTTGGCGCCGACACACCGATGAAACGACCGGCACAACCGGAAGAGATCGCGCCAGCGTATGTGTTCCTCGCCTCGCCGCACTGCTCGAGCTACATCACCGGCGAGATATTGCCAATCGTCGGCGGCTACTGACGACATGTATTTCATAGCCTTGGCCACGGACTACGACGGCACGCTGGCGCATGAAGGGATTGTCGCGGAAAAGACCCTTGCGGCGCTTCAACGCTTCAAGAAGAGCGGCCGCAAGCTCATTCTCGTCACCGGGCGCGAGCTGCCCGACCTGAAACGCGTCTTTCCCGAAGTCGCGATCTTCGACAAGGTGGTCGCGGAAAACGGGGCGCTGATCTACACACCGGCCAGCGAGGAGGAGCGGACGATATCTCCGCCGCCCGCCCCCGAGTTCATCGCCAAACTCAGGAAACACGGTGTCAAACCGCTTTCGGTCGGACGCTCGATCGTCGCCACCTGGGAACCGCATCAGGTTACCGCGCTCGAGGTCATCAAGAAGTTGGGGCTGGAGCTGGAAATCATCTTCAACAAGGGCGCGGTGATGATCCTGCCCAGCGGCATCAACAAGGCGACCGGGCTGACAGCCGCGCTTCAGGACCTCAGATTGTCGCCGCACAACGTCGTCGGTGTCGGCGACGCCGAAAACGACCACGCCTTCCTGCGCGCCTGCGGCTTCAGCGTCGCCGTCGACAACGCACTGCCGGCAGTCAAGGATACGGCGGATCTCGTGACACGAGGCGCGCGCGGAAAAGGCGTCGAGGAACTGATCGCCAAGGTGGTCGAGCGCGATCGCGAGCTTGTGCCAAGCCGCGATGGCATTCTGCTTGGCTCGGACGATGGCAAGGAGGTGTATCTGTCGCCAACCGATACGGTGCTGATCGCCGGCAGCTCGGGCATCGGCAAATCGACCTTGGCGACCGCATTGACGGAGCGTTTTGTCGAGAGAAAGTTCCAGTTCTGCATCTTCGATCCGGAAGGCGACTACGATGGCCTCGAGGGCGCCGTCCGGCTGGGCGACGGCTCGAACCCGCCGACGAAGACGCAGTTGCTCGATCTCCTGGAGAAGCCGGACAACAATCTGGTCGTCAACGGCCTGGCGCTGCGCGTCAACGAGCGGCCGGACTTCTTTGCCGACCTGCTGCCGGGCCTTGGCGGTGTTCGCTTCCGCACCGCGCGACCACACTGGCTGATCATCGATGAGGCGCATCACCTCTTGCCGAAGCGGCGCGACGACACGCCAATGGTTCTGGCGATGGAATTGCCGGGCACGATCCTGATCACCGTTCATCCGGATGCGATCTCAACCGAAGCATTGCGGCTGGTCACCGCCGTCATCGCACTCGGCCCCAAGGCGAAAAAGGTCGTCAAGACGTTCTGTCGCGAGACCGGCACCGAACCGCCAAAGGACAAGGATCTGAGCTCTCCAAAAGACGAGCACGTGCTGTTCTGGCGGCCGCAGGCGCACAAGAAACCTGCCATGGTCGAGCCGATCGAGCCGCGGCAGTCGCTCAAGCGCCATAGCCGCAAATATGCCGAGGGCCAGCTCGACGAGAAGGGCAGCTTCTATTTCCGCGGCCCCGACCATGCGATGAACCTGCGCGCCCATAATCTGATGATTTTCGCCCAGATCGCCGAGGGCATTGACGATAAGACCTGGGAACATCATTTGCGCGCCGGCGACTATTCCAAATGGTTTCGCCACCAGATCAGGGATAAGGAGCTGGCGCGCGAAACCGCCGAAGCGGAGAAAGACGACACACTTTCGGCGCAGGAGAGCCGCAACCACGTCCTGGACGCAGTGCGCCGCCGCTATACCGCGCCCGCCACCGCGCCGAAGGAATAGATGCAAACTGCGCCTAGCCGGTCCGAAGCCGGGCTGAGTTGGAGAGGTCAGACGATCAGGTGATCGATCCTGATCGGCAGGTCGCGAATGCGCTTGCCGGTGGCGTGGTAGACCGCGCTCGCGACCGCCGCGGCGGTCCCGACATTGCCGAGTTCGCCCAAACCCTTGACGCCGGCCGGGTTCACCTCGTGGTCAATCTCCGGAACCAGTATCACTTCCAGCTGCTTCACGTCGGCGTTGACCGGCACGAGATAGTCCTGCAGGTCGCGATTGACGTAGCGCGCATGACGCTTGTCGATTTCCGTCGCCTCGTGCAAGGCTTGGCCGATGCCCCAGATCATGCCGCCCATCAGCTGGCTGCGAGCGGTGCGGGTGTTCATGATGCGCCCGGCGGCAAAGGCGCCGACGATGCGCGGGACGCGGATCTCGCGCGTATGGCTGTTGATGCGCACCTCGACGAATTCCGCGCCAAAGGCGTATTTCACCGAATCCTTGTCCTGGTCGCCGCCGTGGAACTCCGATTGCCCGGCATAGAGCTTCTTCAGCGCCTCCGGTGACGATCCCTTTGGCGCGAATTCGGCATATTCCTCGATCGCACCGATCTGCATCGTCTTGAAAACATCCGACAGCTTGGCCGATTTGCCGTTGTCCGCGACGATTTTCTCTTGGCTCATTTCAAGCTTGGCGTTGCCGGACCCGGCCAGCGGCCCGGCTTCGGCGACGGCCGCGGCGAAGAGCTTTGCGCGGACGGCATCGCAGGCCTTCAGCACCGCCGAGCACACGCTTGCCGTCGAAATCGACCCGCCGGACACCGGTGCCGGCGGCAAGGCGCTGTCGCCCATTTCGACGCTGACCTTGTCCATTTCTATCCCGAGCCGTTCGGCTGCCATCTGCGCTGCCACCGTGCGCACGCCGGTGCCGATCTCATGCGAGCCGCATTGGACGCGAACCTCGCCGTCAGTGGTCAGGCGGACGCGGGCGGCGCATGGCGCAGCCGCCGTCGGATAGATTGCGGTGGCGCAGCCCATGCCGACCAGCCAGTCGCCGTCACGCATCGAGCCAACCGCGGCCTCGCGCTTGGACCAGCCGAAGGCCTCGGCGGCCTGGTCGTAGCATTTCACGAGCGAGCGGCTGGAGAAGGGCTTGCCGCCGATCGGCTCCTTCTGCGGCTCGTTGACGCGGCGGAACTCGACCGGGTCCATGCCGAGCGCCACCGCCATCTCGTCCATGGCATTTTCCAGCGCATAGACATAGGGCGTCTCCGGCGGCGAACGCATGTAGCCAGGCGTATTGCGGTCGGCATGCACTAGCGAGACGTGGGTCAGCACCGAGCCGTAATCGTACATGCGTCCGGTGGCCGAAGTGCCACCGACGACATAGGGATCGGGCCGCGACGTGACTTCCCAGCCTTCGTGTGCAAAGGCGGTGATGCGGCCGTCCTGGTTTGCGCCGATGCGGATGCGGTGCCGGGTCTCCGCCCTGTAGGTCTGCGTGCCGTACGCCTGAATGCGGCTGACGACGCAGCGCACCGGCCGGCCGACGCGGCGGGCCGCAACGGCAACGATCGCCGTGCGGGCCGTCATCGGCCCCTTGGAGCCGAAGGCGCCGCCGACATAGGGACTGACGATCCGCACATTGGCCGGATCGATCTTCAACTGCCGGGCGAGCTCGGCCTTCCAGCCGGTGACGTTCTGGCTCGGTTCATAGACCGTGAGCTGATCGCCCTGCCAGACCGCCGTCGTCGAGAACAGCTCGATCGGGTTGTGGTGCTGGGTCGGCGTCGAATATTTCTCGTCGATCTTCACTGCGGCTGCGGCATAGGCAGCATCGAAGTCGCCGGCTTTGACGTCCTCCTTGAACAACGGACTCTTGCCGGCGGCCGGCTCCATCTCCGTTCCCCTGGAATCGAAGCCGGCGCTGGGCGTCTCTTCGGCGTAGTCGGCGCGGATCAGGGCGGCGGCTTCCTCGGCCGCCTCGAATGTTTCGGCCACCACCAGCGCGATGATCTGGCCGTCGTGGAAAATGGCCTTGTCATGGAGCGGCGCGATCGAACTTGCACCGGTGTTGCCGAATTTCGGCTTGTCGATGCCGTCCATGTCGCCGACGCTGACGATATCGAGAACGCCGGGCACCTTACGCGCCTTTTCGAGCCGGACGGCGGTGATGCTGCCCTTGGCGATGCTGCTGGTAGCAAGTGCGCCATAGGCCATATTGGCGGTTGGAAGATCGGCCGAATAGCCGGCCTGTCCGGTGACCTTCAGGCGGGCATCGATGCGCGGAACGGGATTTCCCATGTTCTCTTTCGGCGCGGGAGCAGCTTGGTTCATGGGTCAGACCTTCATGTCGCGCGTTTCGAGCAGTGCCCGCACAAGCGTGCGCTTGCCGAGCGGTATCTTGAACGCATTGTGTTCGCGCGGTTTCGCCTCGGCGAACGCGGCTTCGGCGGCAGCTTCGGCCGCCTCATCGTCGAGTGCCTTGCCGCTCAGTGCTTCCTCGGCCGCCTTGGCCCGCCATGGCACGGTTGCCACGCCGCCGAGCGCAATGCGCGCCTGGCTGACGGTGTCGCCGTCCATATCCAGAGCCACGGCCGCCGAGGCCAGCGCGAACGCATAGGACTCGCGGTCGCGGATCTTCAGGTAGCGTGAGCGGCGGCTCCAGGCGCCAAGCGGCACCTCGATGGCCGTGATCACCTCGTCGGAGGCCAGTTCGGTCTCAACGTTGGGCGTATCTCCCGGCAGGCGATGTAGCCTCGAAAACGCTATCTTGCGCATACCGCGCCTTGCCTCCACCTCGACCGTCGCGCCGAGCGCGATCAGCGCTTGGGCGAAATCGCCGTGGTAGGTGGCGATGCAGGCGTTGCTGGTGCCAAGGACCGCATGTTGCCGGTTGAAGCCTTCCATGGCCGCGCAGCCGGAGCCCGGCTCGCGCTTGTTGCATGGCCAGGAGGTCTCGCGAAAATACTCGCACCGCGTCCGCTGCAACACATTGCCGGCCAGGCTCGCCATGTTGCGGATCTGGCCGCTGGCGGCGAACTTCAGGCTTTCGGCAAGCATCGGGCAAAGGCGCTTGATCTCGCCTGTGTCAGCAGCCTCGCCCATGCGGACCAGCGCGCCGAAGCGGATGCTGTCGTCGCCGACCTCGATCTGCCGCAGGGCCCTGTCACCGAGACCATTGAGATCGACCAGCCGTTCCGGCCGGGCCACGCCAAGCTTCATGTAGTCGGCCAGATTGGTGCCGCCGGCGATGAATTGCGCGGCGGCCTCGGTCGGCGGAACACCCTCTGCGGCAAAACGGGAAGCAATGGCGGCCGCCGCGGACACGCTGGCCGGTCTCTCGTAAACGAAGGGGCGCATCTCAGGCTTTCCTTGTTTCGTCCCGGGCCTGCACGATGGCCGCGACTATGTTGGGGTAGGCAGCGCAGCGGCAGAGATTACCGCTCATATACTCGCGGATATCGTCCTCGGAGCCGGCATGGCCTTCGTTGATGCAACCGATGGCGGACATGATCTGGCCGGGCGTGCAGTACCCGCATTGGAAGGCGTCATTGTCGATGAAGGCCTGCTGCATCGGATGCAGATTGCCGTCGGCGGAAGCGAGCCCTTCCACCGTGGTGATCTCATGGCCCTTGTTCATCACGGCGAAGCTCAGGCACGACAGCACCCGCTTGCCGTCGACAAGAACGGTGCAGGCCCCGCACTGGCCGTGATCGCAGCCTTTCTTCGTGCCCGTCAGGCCGACATGGTCGCGCAGCGCGTCGAGCAGGCTGGTGCGATTGTCGAGGGCGAGATTGTAGGGCTGCTTGTTGATGCGCAGTGAAATCGCCGACAGATCGCGCGGCTCGGCCGAAGCGGCAGGTTGCGGGGCGGCGGCTTTTGCCGACGTGGCCATGAGCGGCCCTGCCGCAGCCGCCGAAACGGATCCGGTCATGAAACTGCGTCGGCTCAGGCTGGCAACGGGGGGTTCGGACATGGCTGGCTCCCGGCTGGCTGGGTCTCAAGCCGGCCGAACCAGTCACGCAAGGCAAGGTTCCTCCGCCTCACGTGGCTGTGATCCTATGTTCATCCGAACCGTGCCGGGGAACTCTCGAGCCGGCTTGCCGTTCAACCCCGATCGGACAGAACCGAAATGGCGTCTGGAGCGAGATCATGAAGTCACAGATTGTTGCCGAAAGCGCCGGCCAAAGAACATTCGTCGTTGTGCTTGATCCCGGCGAAGAGGCGTTTGCGCAGCTGGCCTCGTTTGCGGCCGACCACGGCGTTGGCAGCGCGTCGCTGACCGCGCTCGGCGCTTTCGAAAGGGCAACTGTCGGCTGGTTCGACCCTAGGGAAAGGACCTACCGGAAAATTCCCATCCGGGAACAGTGCGAGGTGCTGAGCGCGATTGGCGATGTTGCCATCGGCGACGACGGCAAGCCCAGCCTGCACGTCCATGCCGTGCTCGGATTGAGCGACGGCAGCACAAGGGGCGGCCATCTACTCGACGGTATCGTGCGGCCGACGCTCGAGGTCACGTTGGTAGAGACGCCTGGACATCTGCGCCGCAGGCACCGTCCCGAACTCGGTGTCGCGTTGATCGACCTGGAGGCTTGATCCGAGCCGATCACTTCGTTGATTTAACTGCGGTCGTTTCGGGGGCGACTTCCCAACCGAAGACGCTGCGGCCGCCGAGCAGATGCGATTGGTCGAACTCCCCGGCGACGATTTCCTTCAGGCTTGGTCCGGTGACATAGCGCTCGACCTGCCGCGACTGGTCGTCCAGCCGCCGCAATGCGCCGATCTCTTCGTCACGGCCGAGCCTGGCCTTCTGGACGGCCGACTTCAGCACGCCTATCGTCTCGTCATAGACCTTCAGCGGCACAGGGAACGGATGCCTGTCCTTGCCGCCATGCGCCAGCGAGAAACGCCCTGGATCGGAAAAACGGCACGGCGCGCCATGCACGACTTCGGCGACCAGCGCCAGCGCCCGCACCGTGCGCGCGCCGACATTGGGCACCAGGAGAAGCCCGGCGAAATCTGTTGGGCCGCGCTCGGCCGCCGCCGCGATGTTGCCGTGCAGGCGGCGCATGACGACATCGCTTTCGCGTACATCGTGGTGCGCCGGCATCACCAGATGCGGCAGCAGCTTTTGTGCCGGCTCCGGCGCTGGCGCCGAACCCCGCTCCAAAGCGGCAAGCTCCCTCACGATGCGATCCGGTCCAAGATCGTGCAGAAGGTCCAGTTGTCCCTGGCGCGACGCTTCGGCGCGGCGGTCTGTCAGGTTGACGATCTCGCCCTGGTTGGCGCCTTCGATGGCGGCATGCGGCTGGTCGACAAAGCTCTTCAGGCCCTCCGACAGCCAGTGATAGCGGCGCGCCACCTTGCTGTCGCCGTTCATGCCTTGCTGCACCACCACCCACTTGCCGTCATCGGTGACGATGAAGCCGTGCAGATAGAGATCGAAACCGTCCTGGACCGCGGCGCTGTCCACCTTGGCGACAAGCCGGCTGGCAGTCGCCAGGCCCTGCCCGTCGAGGCCGACACGCTCGCCGATCAGGGCAAGCTCGTGCGGGGTCTTGCGCGAATGCGCGCCGCGGCCGCCGCAAACGTGAATGCCGAGCTCGCTGGAAAGCGGCGACAGGCCGCGCTTCAAGGCACCGACGACGCTGGTGGTGATGCCGGAGGAGTGCCAGTCCATCCCCATCACGGCGCCAAAAGACTGGAACCAGAACGGATGCGCCAGCCGGCGCAGCAATTCATCGCGGCCGTAATGGTGGATGATCGCCTCGCACATGACCGCGCCAAGCCGCGTCATGCGGTCGCCGAGCCATTTCGGCACGCGCCCGCCGTGAAGTGGAAGGTCAGCACTTCCCGATCGCTGTGCCACGCTCTTTTGCTTGCTCCTTGAGTCCTGCCTCGACAGATAGGTATCGAAAGTGCCGCGAAGAAGCGATGGCCTGATTCAGGCCGCGATCGTTGCGAGCCGCTAGAGCTGTTCCAGGAAAAGTGTGAAACGGTTTTCCGTCCGGAATTGCGCAGAAACAAAGCGATAGAGCGGTTCGGCGTTTCCGTGAAACGATGAACCGCTCTACCGGGCAGGCTCGCTGAGGAGATCAAACTTCTGGATCTCGCAATGCTCGCCCACCGATGCCAGCAGGTCCATTGGCGGTGCGCCAGTGTCGGGCCGCCTCCAACTGATCTCGAACGAGAACACAGGGTCCTTGAGATCTGGGCGCCTCTCTATTGCGACGAGGCGTGCCTGGTAGCCAAGCGGCCCGATGAGCGCATCGAGCTCCTGTCGAGCCGCGGCCTTCCACGTCAGTGCCAACTGGGCATGGTGTTCGCGCGACATTCGAAGGTCCACCCATTTCAGGACCAGCAAAGTGGCCAGCGTCAGCGCCGTGCCGGCCGCGCCCAAGCCGTATTGGCCACCACCGAAAGCCAATCCGATCGCCGTCATCACCCACAACGTGGCCGCTGTGGTGACCCCGCTGACAAGATTGCCGCGGCGAAGAATGGCGCCACCGCCGATAAAGCCGACGCCGGTCAACACGCCCAGCGGAAAGCGCAGGACGTCCATCGATGCAAACGAATCCGGGTGCTTGCCAACGGTCTCCAGCAGAATACTGGCCTGGATCATTGTGATGGCGGCGGCCAATCCCACCAGCACGGTGGTGCGTAGCCCCGCCGCGTGCCCGCGCGCCTCCCTGTTGAGGCCTATCAAAAGGCCTGCGAGCGCGGTCAGAAGCAGCCGTGCCGCGATGTCTTGCCAAACCGGAACAACGAGGAGCATCGCGGTCACCCGTCAGGCCAAGCGCTGCTGGCCTGGATTGGCGCCAGGGTCAAAGCGAACAAGGGTAACAGCGTCTTCATCGCAAATTCTTTTCGTCGATAAGCAACAAACGATGCGCTTAGGTTTTGGTTGCGCAGCCGACGATTCACCTCGGCTATGGGCAGCGACGGAACAAAACCTTCGGCCCGGGGTTGGTGGGTTCACGCCAACGAAGGATTTTCAAACATGGTCCGCTTGCTGGTTGCCGGAGCCGTCGCTTATCTGGCCTATCGCATTACCAAGGAGATCGGCGGGTCCGACGAAGTCGATCCGCTGTCGCCTGCGCCCGACCAGACCGGCCGCAAGGTGGCGAGGCGGCAAAGCAGGGCCCAGGGGAATGGCCGACGGCGGTAGCGAATGCCTCAGCGGCGGCGCGGACCAGCCATGACCGCATTTCCGTTGCCGCTCGACCTTCGTCCGATGGAAGCCAAAGCCGCCGACGCAATTCCTGGCGGCGACGGGCTTTGGCAGTACGAACCGAAATGGGACGGGTTTCGGTGCCTCGTGTTCAAGGGTGACGATGCCGTCGATCTGCGTGCAAAATCGGGCAAGCCGCTTGGCCGCTATTTTCCCGAACTGATCGCGGTGCTGCGCGATGTGAGGTCGCGACGGTTTGTTGCCGACGGCGAGATCGTCATCGAGGTCGACGGATCGTCCTCGTTCGAGGCCCTGCAAATGCGCCTTCATCCAGCCGAAAGCAGGATCCGCAAGTTGAGCCTGGAGACGCCTGCCATGCTGGTCCTGTTCGATATGCTGGCCGAACCCGGCGGCAAGGTCATCATCGAACAACCCCTCACCAACAGGAGACGGGTGATCGAGGCCTTTGTCGCGTCGGCGGGACGGCGCGAACTGCGCCTGTCCAAATGCACGCACGATGCCGCTGCCGCCGAGCGCTGGCTGCAAGGCGCCGGCCATGGCTCGACCGACGGTGTTGTTGCAAAACTGATCGCCGAGCCATACCAGCCCGGCGAGCGCGCCATGGTCAAGGTCAAGCGGCTGCGCACTGCGGATTGCGTGGTCGGCGGCTTTCGCTATCTCGCCGGCAGCAACGAAGTCGGATCCCTGCTGCTTGGCCTCTACAATAACGAAGGCAGGTTGGACCATGTCGGATTCACCTCGACCATCGGCAAGGACGATAGGGCGGCGCTGACCAGACGGCTGGAAAAACTGCGGGCCAAACCGGGTTTCACCGGCAAGGCGCCGGGCGGACCAAGCCGCTGGAGCACGGAGCGCAGCGGACAATGGGAACCGATAAAGCCTGAACTGGTGGTCGAGGTTCGTTTCGACCATGTGACAGGCGACCGGTTCCGGCACGGAACCAAGCTGTTGCGCTGGCGGCCGGACAAGGAGCCCCGGCAATGTACGTTCGAGCAGATCGAGTAAGTCCGTCCCGAGGCACCGCTTCAAAGTTCTTGCTGCCCCGTCCTGCCGATGACGACGGAACCAATGCAGAATTCGCTGGTTCGCTGTGCTAGCCGAGCCTCGGCAATCCATTGCCGAGGCTCGGAAGCGGTCTGAAGGTCAAGCGGCTTCTTGCATTGCGCGTTCGTTGACACCGCTTTCGCCGAGCTTGGAAAGCGCTTCGTCGGTCGCGACCTCTTCCTTGAGAGTTGCCCTGAGCAGTTCGACAACGTCGCTCTTGCCGAGTTCTTCGGCCCACGCGATCAAAGTGCCGTAACGAGCGATCTCGTAATGCTCGACGGCCTGCGCCGCGCCGACAAGCCCGGCGTCGAGTGCGGGAGCACCGTTATACTCCTCGAGCACTTCCGAGCCCTCTTCGATGATGCCGTCAATCGCCGGACAGGTCTTGCCACGGGCCGGCTTGCCGAATTTCTCGAACACCTCCTCCAGGCGGTCGACATGTCCTTCGGTTTCCATGCGGTGCTTCTCGAAGGCGGCGGTCACTTCTTCCGACTCCGCGCCCTTGGCCATTTTGGGCAACGCTTTCAGTATCTTCTTCTCGGCGTAGTAGAGGTCTTTGAGCCCGTCGAGGAACAGGTCCTCGAGGCCCTTGCTTGCCGCCTTCGCGGCCTTTTTCGTAGTCGGCATGGTCGTCTCCCGGGAGTTGGTGGCAGCCTCGCAAAGTAGAGGCGTCCGATAACCCTCCGATGGGAAACAAGTTCCCTGACGGTTCAGGAGCTTTGAAAATTTTTCCGACGGCACTTGTGTCGTATCGCAAGGGGCCTCGACCTGCGGTAGCAACAGGCGAGAAAAGCACTCAGCGCTCGCCGGTATGTCCGACCAGGCGGATATATTCGGCCTCGGCCAGGCCGTAGCCGCCATCCGCTAGCGAAACGAGACCATCGCGGTCGCGGATAATGATTTCGCCGCGGCGGGACCGGATGAGCCCTCGGCCCTCAAGCAGCTGGAGCGCGACCGTGACGCCCGGACGTCTTACGCCGAGCATGATCGACAGGAATTCGTGGGTGATCGTCAGCCGGTCGCCGGCCACCCGATCGTCACACATGAGCAGCCAGCGCGCCAGCCGGTCTTCAAGCTTCGATCGCGCGTTGACCAGCGCGGTGTAGCCGGTCTGGATATGCAGACACTGCACGTAGCGCAACAAAAACAGCCGCAATGTCGGGCTTTGCGTCAGCGCTGCCTTGAATGGCTCGGCATCTATCCTGGCGGCTTCTCCCGCCAGTTGCACATAGCAATCATGGACCATGCGGTCGTCGCCCATCACCAAGGCCGAGCCGGTCATACCTTCCAAGCCAATGAGGCCAACTTCCGCATCGCTGCCATTCGGCATTTTCGCAACCACTGAACCAATGCCGTCCTCGACGAAATAGATGGCCTCGATCGGTGATCCGGATACTTCGAGCGATTGCCGCAACTCCAGCGAACAGCGCTCGATGTGCGGCTCGAGAAATGCAAAATCGCCGGCGCTCATCCGGCGCAACAGCTTGTTTTTGAATAGATTTTGATTGGAAATAGCTGGATCAGACATAGCTGGGCCCAAAACAGGGCAAGAGCTTTTTGATCTCCCAGCCGTCCGCGCCCGGTATGACCTGCTGACGATACGGCTTATATAAGCGCTGAAAGGTATGGAGCCTACTAAATAAATGAATTCGATGCACGGCAGTTTCTCCTGCCGCTTGCCTACGAAAACATCTGACTGAAAGTTAGAGTTGAAAACGTACCAAAGGTGCTTGGTACGAAATCGATAAATCAAAAATGTCGGGCGCGAAAGAGCCCGTCGCGAGGGATGCAACGGGCTCCATTCGGGCGTCGTGGGCTACGCCCAGTGATCCAAATGAGGGTGGCTTGGATCACTACAATAATGCAGGTGAAAGGCAGTCGTTCCCGATCTGTCCGCTCGGTAATTTCCGTACATTGAGTTTGGAGGCAAGCGGCGCTAATTGAATTTGAGTCATCCACACAGGCATGGCGAGTGGATGCTTGAAAGACGCTTCGCGCTTTCGCCCTTTTCAGGGAGGATGGCATGTCGATGCATGGTGCAGCAACTCCAGCCGAACTGAGCGTGCTGAGAAAAGCGCTCGACGACTGCTGCCGCGAGTTGGGTGTTGCGGACGACAGTCCGGTCCGCGAGCGGTTGGCCGCCCGTATCATGTCGCTGTTCAACGAGGGCGTGCTAAGCGCCGATCTAAAGGAAGCACTGGCCGCCGATCGCCAACACTAAAGCTGCTGCTATGGCGGGGTCCTCGGTGTCGAAGGGTCCGACGCCAGGTCGGCCTTTTTAGCCAGAGTCCTAGAGACTTTTCGTCTATTCACGACAAAACGCCCGCCGCTTATTACCCGGCGGCAGGCGTTTTGTCGTGAGCGTGACGCTAAATGCGCCCAAGCACGACCAAGATGATGACGATGAGCAGCACCAGGCCGAGGCCACCGCCACCGTAATAGCCGGTGCCGTAGAACGGTCCGCCGCCCAAGCCGCTGAAGCCGCCAAGCAAGGCAAGGACCAAGATGATGATGAGAATGGTTCCAAGGCCCATGATGTCTGCTCTCCTTGTTTGCGCTGCCGCCATTCGCATCAGCGCGTTCGCATTGTACAAAGGTATGAACTCGCAAGGAGCATTCCTGTTCCGGCGGGACAGCAAGGCGCACGCTCATGCAGCGAGGAAAACGCCGGGCTGTGCAATGGCGCGCCGGCCACCTTGAACACCTGAGAACATGCTGAATTCATAGGAAATTTGTCGGAACCTTCGCCCGCCCGAACGGTTGTTTTCGTAGTCGCAACGCGACGACCCTCGTAAAAAGGAGAAGCATCATGCTCACGAAAATTCTCGCAGCTTCGGCGCTTACGATCGGTCTGGCCACGTCAGCGATGGCCCAGAACGTCGGCGACCCCTCCGGAGCCGCTGCCGACGGCAGCGGGCGGACGGTCGTAGTCCCGGATAATGGCGGCCCTGACACCGGCACGGATTCGACCATCACCAACAGCATTCGCGATTTCTTAACGACGAATTCGAATGCCGACCGGAATTGCCCGCCGGGCCCGCAGGGGGCTCTGCCCGATGCGACCGGCAAGGCTCCGGGAACGATGGCGCCGACGGTGAACGATAACCACTGCGGCAAGTAAACGCCCTGTGATCATAGCCTGACGAGGCAGGGGGGCGGGCGCGCCGCAGCCGCGGTAGGTTGGCAGGAATCAGCCGCCTAACGGCCGCGGTGGTCGAAGCTGACGGCGATCTCCCGACCGTCCAGCGCCCGAACGATGAAGCCAACCAGCTCCTCGTCGGTTTGCCGGCACCAAGGAAAGCGTCTGCGCAAATCGGCTATGACGACGGTGGTCGAGAGAATGTCGCCGGAATGGTAGTCGGCCATGATGGTGTGAACGGCAGCGTCGGTATCAATACCGATTCCTAGCGGCGACCTGATCTGCCCCACGGAAGCCTCCACCCATCTCTCCCAGCCAACGATAGCAAGACTGCGGCAAAGCGAAAGAGCTTGTACGATCTCGCGGCTTGCGTTGCACTTTGCGCGACGCGGCCGGCGTCCTTTGTTTTGCCTTTCCAAACCATTGTTTGGCGTCGCAGCGGCTCTGGCCGCGGCGACCAGGCAACCTCGCCGCAGCTTCCGCGTTGAGCCATCGGAGGGATGACATCAGCCTCGGAGAACTTCCATGAAAACACTTCTATCCATCACTGCGGCAGCGCTGATGGCCGGCGCGCCTTTGGCTGCTTTTGCCCAATCGGCGACGCTGACACCTCTGACGACCGACACCATGAGCAAGGTTGACACGGCGACGTTCGTGAAGACGGTGCCCATCGCCAATACATTTGAAATCGAGTCGAGCCGACTTGCACAGAAGCAGGCGACGGCCGACGATGTGAAGGCCTTCGCGGCGCAAATGGTCACGGACCACACCAAGGCCGGCGAGGACTTCAAGGCGGCGCTCAGCAAAGGTCAGACAACTTCGGCCACCACGCCGGCCGGCCCGCCGCTGGACACCAAGCACCAGGCGTTGCTCGACCAACTCAAGGAGGCCAGCGGGGACAGCTTCCAATCGAAATATATCGACATGCAGACCCAGGCGCATAAGGAAGCGGTGGCGCTGTTTTCCGCTTACTCAAATTCCGGCGACGATCCGGCGATGAAGGAGTTTGCCAAGAAGACGCTGCCGGTGCTGCAAATGCACGAACGTCACGTGAAGGATCTCGCTGCTGCGCATCAATGAGGGCGAAGACCGCCTGCGGTCTTGCCAACGGAAACGCCCCGGCATGAATGAAGCGGCTGTCGTCCGGCCCGGAACAAAGCACCGAGAGTGCCGTTATTCACCTGGCTTATTCCGGGGAGTATCCAATGGAAGGCGGCATTCGCGAGGCGCCAAGGGCATTAGCGCTGGGTTTCGGCGCCATCCTGGTCGCCGCTGTCACAGGCTGAAATCGCTTTCCGAACGGGACAGGCTGCCTTCATGCGCTACGGCGAGATATTTGCAAATGTTACGGCACTCATGTTGCTGGCCTTGATGATTGGCGGCGTCTTCGTCCTGTTTGGAGAGCCGCTGTGGCCGCGGCACTACGCGAGAATGGTGCTAGTTACGGATATCGAGGGCATGACCACCGCGTCAGTCCGAACAAGCTGCGTGCCCAGTCCATGCCTGCCCGACACCATCGATCACACCGTGCTCACTCCTCGCCCCGAGGACGGACCGTGATCTGCGATTTGCAGCAGACGCGGAGCGAGGAGATGCGGAAAGGGCCGCCACGCGACCTGCGCGACGGACCCTTTGGTTCAATCAAACCGTCTGGCCGCGACTAGGTCAGGATAATCACGATCTTGTAGGTATTCGGGTCGACGATGACGATCCGACCATCGGCGAGCACGAAATACTCATAGCCTTCGTAAGCCGGAACGATCTTGACGATGCGCGCCGGCAGACGATGCAGCCGGACCTTCTTCCGCGGAACCTCGATGCCGACAGAGATGTCGAAATCGACGCTGGAAACGGGTTGGACGTTGGTCTCCTTGATGACCTGAGTGATCTGGGTTTTCTGTTCAACGGTCACATTGCTGATGGAAGCGGTCGAACTCTGGTCCTGCGTCTGCGTAGAAGCATTGCCCTGAGTCTGCTCGGTGGTCGTGGTCCCAGTCTTGCCCTGAGCCTGCTCCTCGGTCTTCATTTTCGTGTTGCCTTGGGCCTGCTCGGTAGTGGTGGTTCCGGTTTTGCCTTGGGCCTGTTCCTCGGTCTTCATCTTGGTGTTGCCCGTGGCCTGCTGGTCGGTCGTGGCGCCGGCCTTGCCTTGGGCTTGCTCGTCGGTCTTCAGCTTCGGTTTGCCCTGCGCCTGTTGATCAGTCGCAGCGCCGGCCTTGCCCTGAGCCTGCTCGTCCATCTTGGCGCCATTCTGGCAATTGGCAGCGCCGGCTGCGCAATTGGCGCCGGACTGGTCGTCGGTCGACTGCTGCGTCTGGGCAAGTGCAGCTCCGCAGCTGACGCTGATTGCTAGCAAGCTGGTGATCAGAACGCCTTTCATGAGAGATCTCCTTGGAAAATGCGTCCCTTCACCGCGTAAAACTGCGGCTAAAAAATTTTGTTCCAAACCAATGGAGCGAAACGGCAAGCGATCCGAGCGGCGGAACAAGCTCCACCTGATGACGTTACCCGCCTATAGCGACCCCGCTGCGAACAGCATGACGCGGCGCAGCGCAGAGGTGGCCCACCACGAAAGGAGACAATCATGAGCATGCATCTTTCGGCAGCCGCGGCTGGGTTCTTGCTGCTTGCGGGTATTGGCGCCGCTGCCGCTCAGGACGTGGTCATCGAACCGCAGCAGGAGACGATCGTACGCGAGTATGTGAAAAAGCAGCCTCTGGCGTCCGTCCAGCTTCCCGGCGTGGAGCTCAATGTCGGCTCGACCCTGCCCGATACCGTCGAGCTTCATGAGGTTCCCGACGTCAAATACCGCTATGTCGTCGTCGACAATCGGACCGTCCTGGTCGATCCTGGCACGCGCAGGATCGTGAAGGTCATCCAGTGAGCAATGCGCGTCGTTTTTTGAAGGGACATGCGGCGCGTCCTGCATTGTCGACATCCCAAACTGCTGCCCGTGCCTGGGCATTCGGACGCAGAAAGGCCCGCCGTTCCGACGCACGGCGGGCCTCATAGCGGTGTCAGCGCGCTAGGCGGCAGCGTCCTGTGCTCGCCAGGCCAGAAATTTTGAGAGAATATTCCAGGCTCCTCATTTGGCGGGAAATACCGTTCTTTGATCTGGCGATCAGCATTTCCGATGATGCCCGCAAGGCTTCGCATTCCGCCTGGCCGCAATGATTTCAAAACCGATGGGATTGACCATGCCTGGGACTATCAACACTTTGCTTCCATTCTTCTCAGCAACTATAAACCGGCGCGCCGGTCTGGCTGTACTTTTCGCGTCGGCGGTTGCGATTGTCGGCCTTGCTGCGCCGTCGTTCGCCGAAGACAAGACGGCGGTCAAGGTCGGCATCATGAGCGGCGAGGACGAGGATGTGTGGCGGGTCGTGACCGCCCAGGCGGCGGAGAGGGGGCTGACGATCGAGACCGTGGTGTTCAACGACTACACCCAGCCGAATGAAGCACTCGAGCGTGGCGAAATCGACGCCAACGCCTTCCAGCACAAGCCCTATCTCGACAACCAGATCAAGACGCAGGGCTATCACATCGTCCCGGTCGGCTATACCGGGGTCTGGCCGATCGGCCTCTATTCCAAGAAGTACGCGAAGATTGGCGACTTGCCCGAAGGCGCCGTCGTCGGCGTGCCGAACGATCCGTCCAATGAAGGGCGCGCGCTGCGTGTCCTGCAGAGCGAAGGTCTGATCAAGCTCAGGGAAGGAACCGGCATTCTGGCTACGACGACCGACATTGCCGAAAACCCGAAGAAATTGGTCGTCAAGGAGCTCGACGCTGGCATTGTCGGGCGCTCGGTGGAAGATCTCGACGGGGCCGTGGTCAACACGGATTGGGCGCTTAAAAGCGGCCTCACACCGGAGAACCGCATCGCCCAGGAGGCGGTGGCCGACAATCCCTACCGCAACTTCATCGCGGTCAAGGCCGGCAATGAAAACCAGCCCTGGGTAAAGACATTGGTCGCCTCCTACCAGAACGAAAAGGTGAAGGCCGAATTCGACCGGGTCTACAAGGGAACCGGCATCAGCGCCTATTGATACCGAGCTCGACTTGGCGCTGAAGCCCGGCATGATAAAGCGGTCCGCGCTCCAACGCGGACCGCGATCGCGTTTTGCGGGACACCAATACAGGAACTTTCATGAACCAGCATTTCGCCCCGGTCACCGAAGTCATGCATCCCGTCGGCAGCCGTTCCGCGGGACCGCACGATGTCGTACGCCTCATCGAGCTGAAGCGCCGCTTCGGCGCAACAGCGGCGCTGGACGGCGTATCGCTCAGCGTGCGCCAGGGCGAGATCCTCGGCATCATCGGCCGGAGCGGCGCCGGCAAGTCGACGCTGATACGCTGCCTAAACGGCCTGGAGCGGCCGGATACAGGACAGGTCTTCATCGAAGGCCGCGACATCAGCCGGCTCGGCGAGCGCGAATTGCAGCCGCTGCGCCGGCGTATCGGCATGATTTTCCAGCATTTCAACCTGCTGTCCGCCAAGACGGTCGAAGACAATGTAGCGCTGCCGCTCAAGATCGAAGGCCGGCCCAGGGCCGAACGCCTGGCGCGCGCTGCCGAGCTGCTCGAGCTCGTCGGCCTGTCGGAGAAGGCGAAAGCCTATCCGGCGTCGCTGTCGGGCGGACAGAAACAGCGCGTCGGCATTGCCCGGGCGCTTGCGGCGCGCCCAGCGCTGCTGCTGTCGGACGAAGCGACCTCGGCGTTGGACCCGGAGACGACGCGCTCCATCCTTGCCTTGCTCAGAGACATCAACCGGCAGCTCGGCCTGACCATCCTGCTCATCACCCATGAGATGGAGGTGATCCGTTCGATCGCCGACCGGGTCGCGGTGATCGACGCCGGACGAATCGTCGAGCAAGGGCCGGTGTGGTCGGTGTTTGCCGATCCGAAGTCGGCGATCACACAAAGCCTGCTCGGCGGCATCAGGCCGCAATTGCCGGCGGAGATCGCAAGCCGGCTAACGCAGAACGCCGGCGTGGAGGCGATCCTCAGGATCGACGTGGCGGGTGAGGCCGCGCGAAGCCCGCTGTTGTCCGATCTTGCCTCGGCAGTTCCCGGCTCGTTCCGCCTCGTGCATGGCGGCATCGATCACGTCCAGCAGCAGCCTGTCGGGACATTGTTCGTGGCGGTCGCGGGCAGCAATCAAGACCACCTGGCACAGGTGATCGCGTTCTTGAAAGCCCGCAATGCGCGGGTGGAGGTGCTTGGCCATGTCGCCAATTCTGTTTGAACTCCTGCTTCGATCCATCTGGGAAACGATCCTGATGACGGCCGCCTCCGGCCTCATCTCGCTGATTTTCGGGCTGCCGCTCGGCCTGGCCCTGGTCGCCACCGACCGCGGCGGCATCGCCGAAAACCTGTGGGTGAACCGCGCGCTCGGCGCGGTCATCAACGGTTTCCGCTCGGTGCCTTTCATCATCCTGCTGGTTGCGCTGATCCCGGTGACGCGGCTGATCGTCGGCACCTCGATCGGCACATGGGCCGCCATCGTGCCGCTGTCGATCGCGGCCACGCCCTACTATGCCCGGATCGCCGAAGTGTCGCTGCGCGAGGTCGACCACGGGCTGATCGAAGCGGCGCGCGCCATGGGCGGCAACCGCTGGACGATCATCCGCGAGGTGCTGGTGCCGGAAGCGCTGCCCGGCATCGTCGCCGGCTTCACGGTGACGCTGGTGACGCTTATCGGCGCCTCGGCCATGGCCGGCGCCATCGGCGCCGGCGGGCTGGGCGACCTCGCCATCCGATACGGTTACCAGCGCTTCGAAACGTCAGTCATGATCGCCGTGGTCATCGTCCTGATCGTCCTGGTCTGCGGCATCCAGTGGGCCGGCGACCGGCTGGTCGCGAGGCTGGATCATCGGAACTGAGCGTGGCACAGCGGAGATGCTGGCCAGCATCGTCAGCCGGCGCGCTTCTTTTCGGTCGCTGCCCGGTCAATCGCCAACCCGTTCGCCGACAGCGCGACGCCGAACTTTTCGCCGGCTTCTGCGGGTGTGTAATAGCCTAGGGCGATATCCCAAGCGACCAATTCCGGATCACGCTGCCAGGGATTGCCGTAGCCGCCGCCGCCCGGCGTGCCAACGCGCACGCGGTCGCCGGCCCTCAGCGTGATGTCCTGTTCCTTGGAGAGGTGCGGCGGCACATGCGCCTCACCGTCGCGGAACACGGTCACCGTGTTGACCGCGCCGTCCTTGCCGCCGAGCGCGCCTTGCGGGCCGAAACGGCCATGGTCCATGACGAAGGAGGCGCGGGCGTCGCCACGCAGGATCTCGACCTCATAAGCGAGGCCAAAACCGCCGCGATGCTTGCCGGCGCCGCCCGAGCCTTCGCGCAACGCATAGTGGCGATAGAGCACAGGGAAAGCCTGTTCCATGATCTCGACCGGCGGCGATTTGGAAATGCCGATGGTCGAGCAGCCATTGGTCAGGCCATCATGATCGGCATTGCCGCCATAGCCGCCGCCGGATATCTGGTACATGACGTAGTCGCGGCCACGGAGCGGATCGTTGCCGCCGAGCGCGAAATTGCCGCTGGAGCCGGCGGGAGCCGCAGTCACCCTGTCCGGCAGCGCCTGCACCATGGCCGCGAACACCGCCTCGGCGATGCGCTGCGAAACCTCGGCCGCGCAGCCCGATACCGGCCGCGGATATTTGGCATCGAGGAAGGTGCCTTCTGGCCGCTTGACGATGAGCGGCTCGAAGGCGCCGGCGCTGATCGGCACGTCGGGGAAAATGTGGCGCATGGCGAGGTAGACCGAGGACAAGGTCGTCGCCAGCACGCTGTTCATCGGCCCGGCGCAGGGTTTTGACGAGCCTGAGAAGTCGAAGCGGAGCGTGTCGCCTTTTTTCTCGACGGCAAGCGCAATGGTCAGCGGCTCGTTCACCACCCCATCGGAATCGACGAAGGCCTGCGACCGGTAGATGCCATCGGGAATTGCCGCGATGTTGGCACGCATCTGTTCAGCGGCCCGGCGGCGCAATTCGGCGATTGCTTCGACGGCCGTTTCGTCTCCGTAACGATCCAAAATGCCGTTGAGCCGGTCCTGGCCGATCAGCAGTGCTGCCGCTTGCGCGCGGATGTCGCCGATGCGCTGGTCGGCAACCCTGATGTTCGAGCAGATGATGGCGTAGATCTCAGGGTCGAGCACGCCCTTCTTGAACAATTTCACCGGCGGCAGCCGCAAGCCTTCCTGCTCCACCGCAGTCGCCGAGGCGGAGAAGCCGCCCGGCACCGAACCGCCAATGTCGGGCCAATGGCCGGTGTTCGACAGCCAGCAGAATATCTTGCCGTCGCGATAGACCGGCATGGCGAAGCGCACATCCATCAGATGGGTGCCGCCGAGATAGGGATCGTTGACGATGTAGATATCGCCCGGCTCGGGCGGCAGGCAGCGTCCGTCGGCGATCATCTCGATCACCGTTTTGGTCGAATACTGCATGACGCCGACGAACACCGGCAGGCCCTGGCTGCCTTGCGCGATCAGCGAACCATCGACTGCCGAATAGATGCCGTCGGAGCGGTCATTGGCCTCGGCGATGACGGGCGAGAAAGCGGCGCGCGAAAACGTCAGGTCCATCTCGTCACAGACCTGCTGCAGCGCCGCCTGGAGGACCGAAAGGGTGATGGCGTCGAGCTTTTGCATCTCAGGCCTCACCAATGTCGATGATGATGTTGCCGTCGGCATCCGAGCGCGCCCGGTCGCCGGGCTCGAGCACGGTTGTGGCATCCATCTGTTCGAGGATCGCCGGGCCTTCGATGATGGCGTCGAGCGGCAACTTTTCCCTACTGTAGACCGGCGTGTCGTACCAGCGCCCGCCATACCAGACCGGCCGGATCTCGCGCCGCGCCTCTTCGAGCGTTTTGGCGCGGCCAGCCGGATCGATCAGCCGCGACAGATCGATCGCCGGCCGCACGCCGGTCACCGAGGTGTTGAGATTGACCAGATTGGCGCGGATTTCCGGCAGCTCGACCTTGAAGCGGGCGAAATAGGCCTTCTCGAACAGTTGCTGCAGGACCTCGCGCGTCACCGCAGACGACGGCAGCGGCACGTTAATAATATGCGTCTGGCCGACGAACTGCATGTCGGCGGAATGCGTGACGCGGATCGTCTCCGGCTTCACCGCTTCCTTGCCGATCAACTCTTCGCCTTCGTTTCGGTGCCGTTCCAATATAGCTGGGAGCTGGGCTTCATCGAGCCCCGCCACCGGCTGGTTGACCGTGTTGACGAAGTCATGGCGCAGATCGGCGACGACGCAGCCGAGCGCATTGGTAATGCCCGGCCGCGCCGGCACCAGCACCCGCGGCAGGCCGAGCTCGCGCGCCAGGGCGGTCGCATGCAGCGGCCCGGCGCCGCCGAAGGCGAACAGCGCGAAATCGCGCGGGTCGTGACCGCGCGACACCGAGACCATGCGGATGGCGCCCGCCATCTTCATGTTGCCCAGCCGCAGCACCGCACCCGCCGCCTCGACGCCGGACAGGCCGGTAGGTCGCCCGATCCTGTCCTCGAATATGCCCGTGACATGTTCGACGGTGACCGGGTTTTCCACCGCCAGCAGCTTTTTCGGCGCCAGCCGGCCGAGCACCAGATTGGCGTCGGTGATGGTCGGCTCGACGCCGCCGCGTCCATAGCAGATCGGGCCGGGATTAGCACCGGCGCTTTCGGGGCCGATCTGGATCAGGCCGGCCGCGTCGACGCGGGCGATCGAGCCGCCGCCGGCGCCGACCGTGTGCACCGCCACCATCGGCACGTGGATCGGCATCGCATATTCGATCTCGATCTCGTTCGACACCGCCGGTTCGGCCTTGCGGATCAGCGCCACGTCGGTCGAGGTGCCGCCCATGTCGTAGGTGACCAGGTTTTCGAAGCCGGCGCGCTTGCCGGTATAGGCCGCGGCAATGACGCCGGAGGCGGGGCCGGACATAACGGTCTTGGCCGATTCACGTGTGACAAAGCGGGCCGATATCATGCCGCCATTGCCGTTCATGATCAGGAAGTCGCGGGCGTAGCCTTTTGACGCCAGCTCCTTGCGCAGCCGTTCGACGTAGCGTTCGAGGATCGGTTGCACCGAGGCGTTGACCGAAGCGGTAACGCCGCGCTCGAATTCGCGCGCTTCCGAAAGCAGCGCATGGCCTGTCGTGATGTAGCCGTTCGGCCAAAGCTCGGCGCCGATCTCGGCCGCGCGCCGCTCATGCGCCGGGTTGGCGTAGGAATGCAGGAAATGGATGACGAGCGATTCGCAGCCGGCTTCGATCAGTTGTGAAATCGCTGCCCGCATCTCGGCCTCGTCGAGCGGTATGCGCACCGCGCCCGAGGCCTCGACCCGCTCCGACACTTCGAGCCGCAGATTGCGCGGAATGATCGGCACAAAGGTGCCTGTCATGCCATAGGCTTGCGGCCGTGTCCGCCGGCCAAGCTCGATGACGTCACGAAAGCCGCGCGTGGTGATCATGCCGGTTTTGGCCAGCCGGCGCTCCAGCACCGCGTTGGTTGTGGTCGTCGTGCCGTGCACGATGAGGTCGATGCCGTCCACGCGAAAGCCGGTGGCACCAAGAGCTGCAACGACGCCGAAAGCCTGGTTGTCGACCGTGGTCGGGGTCTTGGCGATATGCACCCGGCCACCATCACGGCCGTCGATCAGAAGCAGATCGGTAAAGGTGCCACCGACATCGATACCGGCGACGACGCTGCCCCTCGAATCCAGAGCTTGCGCCGAAAAATTCTGTTCCATTGTCGAAACCCGAAATGCCCGAACTGCTTACATGCCTCAGTTTGGAAAGCTGTTTTACGGCGACGTCTTGACGCAAATATCGTTTGTATACTAATAAATTCCGGACACAAGAGCTTACCGCTTCGGAGTGTGCAAGGGCACGCAGGAACCTGACCGGTTCGGGCGCGCAGGTGATAATTTGGCCCGGCGCTGAGCTGGCCCAGAAGGTTAGGTTTGATGAACACCACATCCGCGTTCAACACCGTCGGCGCTCGGCCGTTGCAGTTCCCGATACCGGCCAATGTCTATGCCGAAACCGTGGTCTCGGTGAAGCACTATACCGACCGGCTGTTTTCGTTCCGCATCACCCGGCCGCGGTCGCTGCGCTTCCGCTCCGGCGAGTTCGTCATGATCGGCCTGCCCAATGCCGAGAAGCCGGTGTTCCGCGCCTATTCGATCGCCAGCCCGTCCTGGGACGACGAGCTGGAATTCTTCTCGATCAAGGTGCCGGACGGCCCGCTTACCTCGGAGCTGCAGAAGATCCAGATCGGCGATACCGTCATCATGCGGCAGAAGTCGACCGGCACGCTGGTGGTCGACGCGCTGACGCCGGCCAAGCGCCTGTTCATGATCTCGACCGGCACCGGCATTGCGCCCTTCGCCAGCCTGCTGCGCGATCCCGACACCTATGAGAAGTTCGGTGAAGTCGTGCTGACCCACACCTGCCGCGACAATGCCGAGCTCATCTACGGCCAGGAGCTGGTGGCCGCGCTGGAGAACGACCCGCTGATCGGCGAACTGACCGGCGGCCGCGTCACGCTCTATAATTCGACGACGCGTGAGACGTCCGAACGCATGGGCCGCATCACCGCGCTGATCGGCTCGGGCAAATTCTACACCGATCTCGGCATCGACAAGCTCAATCCCGAGACCGATCGCATCATGATCTGCGGCTCGATGCATATGCTGAAAGACGTGAAGGAACTGGCCGAAAGCCTCGACTTCCAGGAAGGCTCGCTGCATCATCCGGCAAGCTTCGTAGTCGAGCGCGCCTTCGTCGGCTGAGACGCGGCAGTTCAGCGTCCACTGCTTTGAGACCCTGATTTTGACCGGACGGTCAAAAATCGGCTGCCTTGACTGTCTTTTTCCGCTATGACCGCCTGAAGGACTCGTGAAGCGCTGCTTCACGGTCTATCTTCGGCATAAGTCGCTGAACAAGGGGCAGGAGATGAGCAGCACAATCCGCGAAACCGATCTCGGCACGTCCAAGATCACGCCGCTGCCGGCGCGCGCCGCCGCCAATGCGCCGATGCCGCAGGCCCATGCTATTGCTCGCAATCCCGGCATGAGGCTCGATCTTGGCTTCATGGAATCGATGCGCAGCGTCAACCGCTCGGCGCTGGAACGCCGCGTCGCCAGCCTGACCAAAAGACGCTCGATCAAGGCCGATAACCAGGCTGCCTGGCTGCTGCGTGCCGTCGCCTGCATGGACCTGACGACGCTGAACTCGAACGACACAGAAGAGCGCGTGCGCCGGCTCTGTGCCAAGGCGGTCAACCCATTCCGCCGCGACATTGCCGAGGGGCTCGGCATTACCGGCGAAAACATCCGCCCGGCGGCGGTCTGCGTCTATCATCCCTTCGTCGCCACTGCCGTCGAAGCACTGCGCGGCAGCGGCATCCGTGTCGCCGCCGTTTCCACGGCTTTCCCGCATGGCCTTGCCCCGCTTTCGACACGTCTGCAGGAGATCGAAGCATCGGTCCGCGACGGCGCCGACGAGATCGACGTCGTCATTCCGCGCGGTCTGGTATTCGGGGCGAAATGGCAGGAGCTCTATAACGAGATCGTCTCGATGCGGGCCGCCTGCGGTGAGGCGCATCTGAAGGTGATCCTCGGCACAGGCGACCTCGCCACGCTGCGCAATGTCATGCTCGCCTCGATGGTGGCGATGATGGCGGGTGCCGATTTCATCAAGACCTCGACCGGCAAGGAAAGCGTCAACGCCACGCTGCCGGTTGGCCTTGCAATGGTGCGCGCCATCCGCGCCTATTTCGAGGAAACCGGCTATCTCATCGGCTTCAAGCCGGCCGGTGGCATTTCCACGACAAAAGCCTCGCTCGATTGGCTGGTGCTGATGAAAGAAGAACTGGGCCGGCCCTGGTTGGAGCCGGAGCTGTTCCGCTTCGGAGCATCGAGCCTTTTGACCGACATCGAGCGCCAGCTCGAGCATCACCTGACCGGCCACTACTCGGCCAATCATCGCCACGCAATGGCGTGATTCGGAGCGCTTCATGAACATTCTCGAACGCTATCACGCCATGGATTACGGCCCGGCGCCGGAGGCCCGCAACGAGGCCGATGCCTGGCTGACGACCCGTGATTTCTCGAAAGCCCTGTTCATTGGCGGCGACTGGAAAGCAGCTGCAAATGGAAAGACCTTCGACACCAGCGATCCCGCCTCCGGCAAATTGCTGGCCAAGGTCTCGGATGCCGGTGCTGCCGATATCGATGCGGCGGTTTCGGCCGCCACAAAAGCGCTGCCGAAATGGAGCGCCAGCACCGGTTATCAACGCGCCAAAGTGCTCTATGCCATCGGCCGCGCCATGCAGCGCCACCAACGGCTGTTCGCGGTGCTGGAATCGATCGACAACGGCAAGCCGATCCGCGAAAGCCGCGACATCGACGTGCCGCTGGCGATCCGTCATTTCATCCATCATGCCGGCTGGGCGCAGGCGCTGGACAGGGACTTTCCAGCCCATAAGGGCGTCGGCGTCGTCGGCCAGATCATCCCGTGGAACTTCCCGCTTTTGATGCTGGCCTGGAAGATCGCGCCGGCGCTCGCTGCGGGCTGCACCGTGGTGCTGAAGCCCGCGGAATTCACGCCGCTCACCGCCATCCTGTTTGCCGAGATCTGTGAACGCGCCGGCGTGCCGAAGGGCGTCGTCAACATCGTCCAGGGCGGGCCGGAAGCGGGTGGGGCAATCGTCAATCATCCCGGCATCCAGAAGATCGCCTTCACCGGTTCGTCCGAGGTCGGCAAGATCATCCGCAAGGCCACCGCCGGTTCGGGCAAGAAACTTTCGCTGGAGCTTGGCGGCAAGTCGGCCTTCGTCGTTTTCGAGGATGCCGATCTCGACAGCGCCGTCGAGGGTCTGGTCGACGGCATCTGGTTCAACCAGGGCCAGGTCTGCTGTGCCGGCTCGCGCCTTCTGGTGCAGGAAGGCATCGCCGACGCCTTCATCGCCAAGGTCAAGACGCGGATGAGCCGGCTGCGCGTCGGCAGCCCGCTCGACAAGAACACCGATATCGGCCCGCTGGTCGATTTGACCCAACTCGACCGCGTCAAGGGCCTGATTGCCGAAGGCGCCAAGCAGGGCGCGATATGCTGGCAGCCGGACTCGGCACTGCCCGCCTCGGGCTATTACCATCTGCCAACGCTGGCGACAGGTGTTTCGCCGGCTAACATTCTGGCCCAGGAAGAGGTGTTCGGGCCGGTGCTGGCGACCATGACCTTCCGCAATACCGAGGAAGCGGTCGAGCTCGCCAACAACACACGCTATGGCCTGGCCGCCTCGGTGTGGAGCGAGAACATCAATCTTGCGCTGCACGTCGCGCCGCAATTGAAGGCCGGCGTCGTCTGGGTCAACGGCACCAACATGTTCGACGCCGCCTGCGGCTTCGGCGGCTATCGCGAGAGCGGCTTCGGCCGCGAAGGCGGGCGCGAGGGCATGTTCGAGTACCTCTCGGCAAAACTGCCGCTCGGCCCGATCATCAAACCGGCTGTGGCCACTGCCCAGCCCATCGAGCGCCCGGAAGGCGATGCCATCGACCGCACGGCAAAGCTGTTCATCGGCGGTAAGCAGGTCCGGCCGGACGGCAATTATTCCCTTGCCGTCGCCAGCGCCAAGGGCAAGCTCGCCGGCGAGGTCGGTCTCGGCAACCGCAAGGATATCCGCGACGCCGTCGCGGCCGCGCGCGCCTGCAAGGCCTGGCCGGAAGCGACCGCCTACAATCGCAGCCAGGTGCTTTACTATCTGGCCGAAAACCTGTCCGGCCGCGCCGACGAGTTTGCCGCCCGTCTGACCCAGCTCACCGGCGCGACGGCCAAGGCGGCGAGTGAAGAGGTCGAGCTATCGATCGAGCGGCTGTTCCTCTATGCCGGGCTTGCGGACAAGTTCGAGGGCCGCGTCCACCAGCCGCCGGCCCGTGCCGTCACATTGGCGCTGCACGAACCGGTCGGCGTCGTCGGCATCGTCGCGTCGGACAACGCACCTTTGCTCGGCCTGATCTCGCTGGTTGCGCCGGCGCTCGCCATGGGCAACACCGTGGTCGCCGTGCCGTCCGAACGATATCCACTGCTTGCCACCGACCTTTACCAGGTCATCGAATATTCCGACGTTCCGGCGGGCGCCATCAATATCGTTACGGGCCGTAGCGCCGAGCTGGCCGGCGTGCTGGCCAAGCACGACGATGTCGACGGGCTCTGGATGTTCGCCGATGCCGAGACCTGTGCCAAGGCGGAGGCCGAGTCCATCGGCAATCTCAAGCGTGTCTGGACCGGCAACGGCCACAGCCTTGACTGGACATCGGGCGAAGCAGCCGGCGATGCCTTGCTGCGCCGTGCGATCGAGGTCAAGAACGTCTGGGTGCCCTACGGCGACTGAGTGTCCCGGAGGGACGTCCGGGCTTGACGGGCCAAAAGATGTTCTTTACCGAGAAAAAACATTTGGCCGGCAGGGCGAATATCGAAACAGGCGGGATGGTGGTGCCCGTCTGGCACATTGCGCCCCGGCCTTGTGCCGGTAAAAAGCCGAACGATCACAGACGGGCGAGGAGAAAAGCATGGCGGATCTGACAGGCAAGGTCGTTGTCGTCACGGCGGCGGCGCAAGGCATCGGCCGGGCAAGTGCGCTGGCTTTCGCCAAGGCCGGCGCCGTCGTCCATGCCACCGACATCAACGAAGTGGTGCTCGCCGACCTCGGCAAGACCCCCGGTATCAAGACCCGCAAGCTGGATGTCCTAAACGACGAGGCGGTGAACGTCGCTTTTGCCGAGATCGGCGCCGTCGACGTGCTGTTCAACTGCGCCGGCTTCGTCCATTCCGGCTCGATCCTCGAGATGAAGGACGGCGATCTCGACTTTGCCTATGATCTCAATGTCCGCTCGATGATCCGCACCATCCGCGCCGTGCTGCCCGGCATGCTTGAGCGCGGCGACGGCTCGATCATCAACATGGCGTCGCTGGCCAGCTCGACCAAGGGCGTGCCCAACCGTTTCGTCTATGGCCTGACCAAGGCGGCCGTTATCGGCCTGACCAAATCGGTTGCCGCCGACTATGTCGGCAAGGGCATACGCTGCAATGCGATCTGCCCGGGCACGGTCGAAAGCCCGTCGCTGCACGACCGCATGCACGCGCAGGGCGACTACGAAGCAGCCCGCGCCGCCTTCATCGCCCGTCAGCCGATGGGCCGGCTCGGCACGCCCGAGGAAATCGCCGACCTCGCCGTCTATCTCGCCGGTGCCACCTATACGTCGGGGCAGGCCTATAATATCGACGGTGGCTGGTCGATCTAGGAGTCTGAAAATCCAATTCTGCCGGGCGCCTGGCGCGGCGTCCGCGCTTGCCTAGGCTCACGTACTTTAAGTACGCTCCGCTCCGGTTCTCGAAACCCACGCCATTCGCCGCAGCGGAGCGAGTTTGCAAACGGCCTCTGGTCGCAACTGGGAGAAAACTGCATGAAACTGCTACGCTATGGCGAGGCGGGGAGCGAACGCCCTGGCCTCCTTGATGCGGATGGAACGATCCGCGACCTCTCCGCCCATGTCACCGACATTGCCGGCAGGGCGATCGACCCGGCATCGCTCGAGTCATTGTCGAAGCTCGATCCGAAATCGCTGCCGGCAGTTTCCGGCAAACCGCGCATCGGCGCCTGCGTCGCCGGCACCGGCAAATTCATCTGCATAGGCCTCAACTATTCCGACCATGCCGCAGAAACCGGCGCAACCGTGCCGCCGGAGCCGATCATCTTCATGAAGGCAAGCTCGGCCATTGTCGGGCCGAACGACGACGTGCTGATCCCGCGCGGCTCGGTGAAGACCGATTGGGAAGTCGAGCTCGGCGTGGTCATCGGCAAGACCGCTAAATATGTCACCGAAGCCGAGGCGCTGGACTATGTCGCCGGCTACTGCGTCGCACATGACGTCTCTGAACGCGCCTTCCAGGCCGAGCGGCAGGGCCAGTGGACCAAGGGCAAGTCCTGCGACACATTCGGGCCGATCGGCCCGTGGCTGGTGACCAAGGACGAGGTCAAGGACCCGCAGAACATTCCGATGTGGCTGACGGTCAACGGCAAGACCATGCAGAACGGCTCGACCAAGACCATGGTGTTCGGCGTCGCTTATCTCGTGTCTTATCTCAGCCAGTTCATGTCGCTGCATCCAGGCGACATCATCTCGACCGGCACGCCGCCCGGCGTCGGCCTCGGCATGAAGCCGCCGGTGTTCCTGAAGCCCGGCGATGTGGTCGAGCTCGGTATCGAAGGGCTGGGTATCCAGAAGCAGACGTTCAGGGCGGATGCGTAGAAACCTTCCCTTCTCCCCTTGTGAGGCCTTTGCAGAGAAGGCGCATAGATATGCGATTTGAGGCATATATGCTTTTTTGAGCGTCGGAGAGCGCTGCTTGGCCGTTCAG